>JAGWND010000235.1 GCA_028873075.1 Bacteroidota bacterium | reverse complement strand
ATTAAAACACGTGTCCGAAATTAAAATAGACGCCTGTTGTTTCGTTGCTTACGCCGATGTCAAAGCGGACGACAAACGTATCCATGTAGAACCTCAAGCCTACTCCGGCATTACTGTGCCAGCCTTTTATTGAAGCACTTCTGTAAGAATTAAAAACTTTGCCGTCATCGAAAAATAAAACTCCGCCAAGCCGGCGAAAGATTGGAAAGCGAAGCTCGCCGTTCAGTAACGACATTCCATTATCTATAAACCTGTCCATTGGAAATCCGCGCAGTGTGTTGTTGCCGCCCAGCGAGCTTTGTGCCCAGAGCGGAATTCCGCTGCCGGAAATATTTTGGAAAACAACACGCGATGCAAGTGTTATTCTTGGAAACACTTCGGCAAAATATTCCGCAGTGAGCGTTGTTCGGAAAAAAGAGAAATCGCTTTTGTATTGCCTGTTTGCAGTTTCAAATTCAATTTGAAAAACACTCCCGTGCTGCGGATTGATGAAGCTGTTTCGTGTATCGAAACGAACAGTTGTGTATAGTGAAAGCGAATGTGTTTTATTGAAGTCTAATGAAGGAAACAGTTGAAGCACGCGGCTTTGTTCTGCGAAATAATAGCTTCTCACGTTTTTGAATTTTATTCCGAGCGTGGCGACAAAATTTCTCGTGAATCCTCTGCTGCCGCTTGCTGAAACTTCCAGCGGCTCCCGAGTGTAAGTTTCATGCGGAGAAGGCGGTGAAAAATTTCCCGGCTCGAAAAGATTTGCTTTGAGATATTTGTCGTAATCAATTGTAACATCGAAAGCAAGCGGGTACATCGTTCCTTGACGCAATTCAAAATCAGGAATTGAAAAGACGAGACGGTACCAGCGTTCGCCTTTCGTGCTGTTGAAGAGAGTGACGTCGAATGACTCCTTCGCATTCAATGTGCCGAGGAGGAATATTTTTCCTCCGTAGCCAAAGCCAACGTCGGTGTCGTAAGTAAGAATCGGGAATGCTTCGAGCGACTGCTGTTCAACCGAATCGGGACGTTGTTGCCCCGTTCGTCGCAGCGGCAAAGCGTTGGCGGAAGGAAGCGCGAGCCAAAGGAGCGCTGCGGCAGTCGGTGCCTGAAAAGTAATTTTGTTTCTCCAAAGATAATTACTCATCGAAGCAGTGTCATCTTTTTCGTTTCAACAAATCCGCCCGAGTCTAAGTGGTAAAAATAAATTCCGCTCGGAAGCGAGCTTGCATCGAACGTTACTTCATACGTGCCGGGAGATTTTTCTTCATTCACCACCGTTGCAACTTCTCTTCCCAACACATCATAGGCTTTCAGCGTCACAAATCGAAAGTCGGCAATAGTAAATTGTAAATGTGTCATCGGGTTGAGTAGCAAGAGAGTAAATTGTCGTATATGCCGGTACACCGATGTTTACTACCGCACCATTAGCGCCGTTATTTGACGAAACAAAAACTCCGCTCCCTGTTCCTGCGAAGAGATTTGTACCGCTAAAAGATTTACCGGCGTACAGGCAATGAAAAGCTGGCAGCCGATTTTGAAGCGGGTGAGAGAATGCACTCATGGTTCTTCCTTTAGATATGAAGCCCGATCCCTAATGAAAAATCAATCCCTGAAAAATCTACAGAGTGTGCGTTGAGAGTTATCGGTTTGTATGTTACGGAGGGCACATCAATTGCAGGGATGATTCTCCCTTCAAGTTTGGCTTGCAATGAAAAGTTTGTTGAAAGATAATAGTCCAGGCTTCCTCGTAAGTTTATTCCAACAGCATTTTTACTGACTGCATAGTAACTCGGGCTTCCCTGTTGTTCTGAGCCATAATGTGAATCGAGATCGCCGTCAACGGACATCTCGCTGTAGCCCAGACCTGCGCCTATTGCAAATTCCCACCTGGACGTGAGCATCGGATCAACCGGTGTGGTTACATAGTCCATGAAAAAATACAAAAAGGTTGCCCGTGCTTGCTCAACCTCATCATTCTCATCAATCCTTCCGAATTTATTCCATGCGACTAGAGTGCATCCGACTATTTTTTGTTCTGAAGTTTTGTTCCACGCTAATCCTAAGCGGAATTTGTCGGTCAGGTTGTATTCTGCACCGTAGTTCCACACAAATGGAGCGTCTCCTTCATCAACAGGGTAATGTATTGATCCAAACCAGCCGTTGACTGTTCCGCCAAAGCCCGATGCGTTGAATGCACTACTGATGTCTGAGCTTGCCCCGGTTCCTACTAAAGCGCCGCTAAAGTAAAAATGAAACTTTTTTGGTGAAGGTATACTTGGTATAGCGCGTAAGTATTTAGTTTGTTCCAAAGAGGGTTTGATGATGCCTTCAGTGCTTTGCAGCGGAAAAGCTTGCAGTTCAGGCGGAGGCAGTGTGGGAAAGAATGCGCGACGCTTTAGCGCCGGAACAATTGCCTTATATGTTTCGGCATTCCCTCCGATGGTAAAATCATCATCTATATTTTGAATTGCACCGACAATGCCGCCGACTATTGCGGAGGAAGCTCCGAGGAATATACCTAAGGCTTCTGCCTTTTCGCCAGCCGTAAAGCTGAACCACTGATCAGGAGGATCATCTCCGCTTGCAAAACCTATGAGAGCACCTGCGCCGCCGCCAATAAGTGCTCCATATCCAACCCCTGACCAGAAGTGTCCTTCATGTACAAAAACGATTTCCTCTATCTCCGAGGATTTCACCGCTTTTATTGATCTGTGCAGCAGGCGCCAATTGTAAGGTTTGGTGCTTTGCCAGAGCACAAGCGAAGTGTCTGTAACACACAACAATGTTCCGGTGTCCTGTTCGCCGCCGTGGATTGTAACGATCGTTTTAGCTCCGTGAGTATTGAGGTTGGCCAAAGCGAATACATGGGGCACATTTACAAAATCATCTCGAAGATTTAAAGGGGCATTCTTTTCACTTATGTCGCGAAGAATCGTTTCAAAATTGGTGATGAAATAGCCGATATTCTCCGCCTGCTTTCTGGTGATGATAAATGTTGTGTCTTGGTTCCCCTTGTCGGTATGGCGCGTAAAGACAAGCTCGACAACACTGTCAGCAAGTGCGAAGGACTTAGCCGAAACGAAATTATCAATGTAGGGGAAAAGACAAAAATACTCTCGTTCGTTTCGGTCTATAATTTTACCCACGCGATTGCTGAAAACGTACGGTAAAGCATTTTCCTGAGCTATGGCTACAGATACGAGCATAAGATAGAATATTCCGCCCCAAGCCCTGACAATAATCTTTGTGAGAAGTTGCTGCAATTGCATCATGATCGTTTCGCCTCCTGTCGTAATATACTTTTGGTATAAAGATATATACCACGAAGAGGGGAAGTGTCATCATGTTGTCAAATGTGTGTCAAAAAAATGTCAGGTCATTTGACGAACTTGTATCCGGCAGTCGGAACGGTGATGAGGTGTTTGGGGCGTGAAGGCTTCGTTTCTATTTTTTTCCGTAAGCCGAGAATGTAATTATCCACTGTACGCGTTGTCGGTGCTACATCAAAGCCCCACACATCGTCGAGTAACTGGCTGCGTGTAACGACAATACCTTCGTGTTCGAGAAAATATTTGAGAAGCTGAAATTCCTTTGCGCTTAAATGCAGTTGCTTCTTTCCCTTGCTTGCTTCCTGACGCTTGAAGTCAACAGCAATATCATCGAATTTCGCTTCGTCCAACGCTGAAGTCATGTCACTTTGACGGCGAAGTATCGCCTTGATGCGAGCGAGAAGTTCTTTGATGCTGAACGGTTTTGTCATGTAATCGTCGGCGCCGATTTCAAGTCCGAGAACTTTATCAATTTCCTGTTTCTTGCTCGTCAGCATAAGAATCGGCGTTGCGATGTTGTCTTTCCTGAGATCGCGGCAGATGTCCATTCCGTTCTTTTTCGGCAGCATTAGATCGAGAATGATGAGTGAGACGTTTTCTTCTTTCGCCATGCGGTAGCCTTTTTCTCCGTCATTGGCGGTAAGAACAGAAAAATTTTCCATCGTCAATGTTTCTTTCAGTCCCTGAACGATGGCAGGGTCGTCTTCGATAACAAGGATTTTTTTCATGATCATTTCTTTTTCGTTGAAAGTATACAGCGCATTAAGAGTGCTTCGACTCGGCTTCCCATCTTGCGGGATGTCTCGCTACTAATGACGTCGAGAGGAAAGAGGTTTTTCCGCCCTTCGACTCCGCTCAGGGCGACTGTCACTCACTTCGACTTCGCTCAGGGCATCTGTCGTGGTGAGCGAAATCGAACCACGGCTACGAATGATAAAGGATGTCATTATGGCTATCTGCGTGATTTCTTTTTCTGATTTTGAACTGTAATCATCGGAAGCGAGATGGAAAATGTGCTTCCTTTGCCGACGATGCTTTTCACTTCGATTGTTCCTCCGTGGTTTTCGACGATGTGTTTCACCAGTGGCAAACCCAAGCCCATTCCGCGCGCGATATTTTCATGAGATACATCACGGTAAAATTTCTCAAAAATATGAGGAAGCGATTCTTTCGGAATGCCTGAGCCGGAATCCGAAATGCTGCATACGGCACTGCCGTTTTTCCGGCGGAGTGAAATTCTGATTGCTCTCTTTCCGGTTGAATACTTCATGGCATTTTCTATAAGATTTGCAATTGCCTGCGTGATTGCATCGCGGTCGCCGAGCACCGGGAACTCGCCGCGAGGCCGCAGACAATTGATGTTGAATTTTTTTTGTCGAAGCTGATACTGCATCGCATCCAGCGCGCGTTCAATCGCTTCTCGCAGATTAAACTCTTTTTGCTCATATTGTGCGCCGCCGCGGTCGATCTTCGCCGAGTCTAAAATATTTGTCACCATGTGTTGCAAGCGGTTGGATTCGCCGTCAATGA
>JAGWND010000234.1 GCA_028873075.1 Bacteroidota bacterium | reverse complement strand
TATAGTTCGACATTTTATATGCTGTTCAGAAAAAAAATACCGTCACCGCTCAGCGTCATTCCTGCGAAAGCAAAAAAACAGTTGCTCAAGAGTAGTCTAAAAACAGATTCCCGCCAAAAACGTGCGGGAATGACGACCGGAGAGAACGCTGTGCAGCTACAATATATCATCGTCAAGATAGTTTCTAAATTCTTCCTTTGCCAATTTTACGAAGTATTCCACGTATGTTCGCCAATCATGCGTATATTCTTCTGCCGTAACGTTAAGGTGTTTTTGTGCTATCTTCGCAACGGACCCGTCCTTTCCATCGCTGCTCCACCAGCTTGTCATAATTTCAAATAACGCTTGGGAAACGAGCGACGCTTCTTTTTTACTCATCTTTTCTTTCAACACATAACCAACCCAAATCTTTTCGACAAGTGTGCGATGAACTTTGCGCTGGATTGTTTCGATCTCTTCTGAAATTAACGAACCATCGTGAGAGATCGGCTCACCGTCGTTTTCCGGTATATAAAACTTTCTAACGATGCGAACAAGGTCGTTCAATGCAACCGCCGGAAGAAAGCGACGGCGTTTTCTGAAAATACAAGCCAAACCGTCAAGGATGTCCGGCATTGTTGAGTTTTGAGAAACATGCCGGGGTAATTCCCGCTCTAATATTTCAAGCGGAAACTCCGGAAGGTGTTCGCGTATCTTGCGATTTTTTATTTCAACATAGTTTTTCTTGTAATGGTTTGCAATGCGCAAGCTGTCATTTTTTCTTACGCCTTCTCTGACATTTCTCAAAATTTTCGAACCTATCGGATCTGACTCGTGGTACGCAAGGGCGATTGAGGATTGTGTCGAGGCAAGAACGCTTTGTTGAAATTTAAGAAGCAACGCCCACGAATCTATCGTTTTGAGATCGGACGGCAAGGCGGCGAGAAAGTTCAATATCGCGGTGTAACGCGATGAAGAGTCTTGACGGAAAAATTCCCCAAACACATCTATGGCAAGCTGATCAAGCGTAATTCCATGACCCTGACAAAGTTGTGAAACTGAAGGAAGATGAGCCTTAAGGAAGCTTTTTACAACCCCCTTGCAGAAAGAGAAGAGCGCGGATCTCTCTGGATAAGAAGCCGCTCCCTTCTGTTCGGATATTAAAATAGATTTGAGTTGATCCCCCGTCATCGTTTTTTTGTAAGAAGTCTAACGAACATATCGCCTGCGTCAACTTTATGCCGTCAAGAAAGGTTGAAAACTGTTTTAATATGAGGAATCGGACGGTGATTGTCAAGAATTCTGCAACCCCAATAGTTCTTCAAACACTTTCACATCGTTCGTGGGAAGATTGCAAACATAGTTTTCGCAGACATACGCTGCCGCCTTTCCGTCCATCGGCTTCATCTCTTTCACAAAGGAAAGCTTTTCTGAAATAAACTTTTGTTCCTCGCTATCAACCACAAGAAGAATTTTTCCCGGAATAAAACGCTGATGGATTGCACGAAGAAACTTCTTCGTATCCTCGGCGTTCTTTCTTCCCGCAATAATAATGTGCTGCGGTGGAGTCAGAAAAAAAGAAATCGCGGCAATCATGTGCGGCATCACTTGGGGCGTTTGCTCGAGAATTGCCGCAAAATGTTTCAATGTTGTTTCAGCCTTTGCGCGAAGAACTTCATCGTCGCTCAGCCGCGACAAACGAATCATATTCATTGCGGCAATGGAATTACCCGACGGCTCTGCGCCGTCATATTCCTCTTTTTGACGAAAAAGAATGCTCTTATCCTTTCCCGACGTATCGAAGAAGCCCCCTTCAGCCGAATCCCAAAAGAGAGCGATTTGCGTTCCGTGCAGATCGAATGCGAGCGAAAGCCAGCGCGTATCGAACGTCGCTTCATACAGATCGAGCGCGGCTTGAATCATGAACGCATAGTCGTCCAGATGCGCGTCGAACCGTGCATCGCCGTCGCGGTAACGGTGCAAAAGCGTTTTTGTTTTCGGAGCATACATCGTTGAAACGATAAACTCAGCCGCACGCACAGCCGCATCGGTGTATCGCTGTTCGTCCAAAATCTGCGACGCTCTTGCCAATGCGCTGATCGTCAAACTGTTCCAGCTTGTCAGGATTTTGTCGTCGCAATGGGGACGGGGGCGGCGCGCGCGTGCATCGAGTAAAATTCTCTTCCCCTTCGTTACAATCTCGACGACTTGCGTTTCACTGAGAGAAAACCGGGCTGCAACATCCTTCACGGCAAACGGCTGATACAAAATGTTCTTCCCGGCAAACTCCCCGTGAGAATCGGCAAGTGCATTGCCGGATTGCTCGATCCCGAAATATCGGCAAAATACCTCCGCTTCTTTTTCATTCCCCAAAAGCTGAACAACTTCTCCTTTTCTCCACAAATAGAAAGCACCTTCGGACTTCTGTGAAGGATTTTCAGGAACAGCACTGTCAGCATCCTCCGCAGAATAAAATCCGCCTCGCACATCCGAGAGATCGCGAAGAACATACTCAATCGTCTCGCGTGCGACATCTGCATAAAAGTCGTCGTGCGTTATTTGAAAAGCATCGAGATAGGAACAAACAAGCTGCGCCTGATCGTACAACATTTTTTCAAAATGAGGAACGCGCCACTGACCATCAACGGAGTAACGGTGAAAGCCGCCGCCGATGTGATCGTACATTCCGCCGCTAGCCATTGCATGCAACGTTGACTGCGCCATTCTCAACGCTTCCTGTTCCTTCGTTCGGGCGAAATAGCGAAACAAAAAATTCAACACAACCGGACGGGGAAATTTCGGCCCGCTGCCGAACCCGGCAAAGCGCTCGTCATAGCCTGCAGCACACTGATGATACGTCTTCTTCAGCAGCGCATCGCTCAATTCACCGCTTCGCTTTACTTCTCCGCTTTGCTGAAGATAGGCAATCAACTGGTTGCCGGATTCAACAACTTTATCTTTCTCCTGTCGATACACTTCGGCGATTCGTTTGAGCAGGGCGGCGAACCCCGGTTTGCCGTACGCATCGTTCGGCGGAAAATATGTGCCGCCGTAAAACGGTTTCAAGTCGGGCGTGAGAAAAACCGAGAGTGGCCAGCCGCCACTTCCCGTCATTGTTTGAACAGCCGCCATGTACACTCTATCCACATCGGGACGCTCTTCACGATCCACTTTGATGCAGACGAAATGCTCGTTCATCAATGCGGCAGTTTCTTCGTTTTCAAACGATTCATGTTCCATCACATGACACCAATGGCACGTCGAGTAACCGATGGAAAGAAAAATCGGTTTGTCCCCGCGTCGCGCTTTTGCGAACGCTTCTTCTCCCCATGGAAACCAATCCACCGGATTGTACGCGTGCTGAAGAAGGTACGGACTTTTTTCGGCGATAAGACGGTTCGGGGTTTTGGCCATAACACAAAATTGAAACAACAAAAAATCATCCACGACGAACACGAAGAGACACAAAGAAATCCTGTTCGTGTTCCTTCGTGCACTTCGTGGATAACGTTAATAGTACCCGCTTGCCTGGCTTTGTTTCGTAATCTTCACATCCTGCAATTGCGGCGCTTTGATTTTCAATTCAAGCCTGTAGCCTGCTAATTGTCCGAGCGGCGACCATCGGAAATTCATTTCCCAGCAATGGAGATCGCGGTAGATAACAATGCTTGGCGCGGCAAATTTCTTCTGAAGCAGATCGTAACTTCCGCTTGCCGTGAACTTCCAATTCTGCGTCAGATTAAATCCCAAATTAGCGCTGATATTTGCCGAGCGGAATTTCTGCGCAGGATTGTCCTGACTTTGAGTGAAGTTAAAATTGAGACCAAGATTCCACGGAATGCTGAAGTCCGGCGGTGCTTCTTGATACATTTCCTGATACCCGTTCTTGCGGTTCTCCTGATACCGCTTGATCTCTGCGTGTGCGATGCTGTCCTCTTCCGGCGTCGTCTCCACTCGCTGAACCCTTCCCCCGCTCAGTGAAGTGGAAAGACTGACGCTGAAGCTCGTCATTTGCGCAATGCTTTTGTTCGCTTCAAACAGGAATTGATTGACACGATGTCCCGCGGCGCGATCAAATCTGTAAAAACTGTACGCGCTGCTTCCGCTGATGTTTAAGAATGAACCGATGTTTGTTCGATAACTGAGAAAGAGATTGGAGAGCTTCATACTATCCGCCGCAAAATTGTAACCGACAGACGCATCAAGATTCAACAATTGATATTTGTTTTCTTTGCCTGCCTGTCCGGCAGGCAGGTGCGATGTGTCGCTCGATTCGGTTTTCATTTCGAAAAGGTTACCGACGTGAAGAGTGATCGCTTGCTGTTCACCTGCCGGCGCGCCGCCGTATACTTCATTTTGAAAACGATCGTACTTCACAATTCTTCCTGCCGTGTCTCTGTACGTTCCGTAATAGCCGAATGTGGATTTGGAAAAGTCCGGTTGATAATTGTAGCTCAAGCTCGGCGTTAGTGTGTGCCGGATGCCGACCAGTCCGGGAATCGGCGGCTGAAAAATCCCGTACAGCTTCGTGCTCGCTGAAAGTCCGGTCGAAAAAAATCGCACGGCTTCGAACCTGTTCACATCTTTTATGATCGGCGCATTGTTCGAGTCAACACCGACAACGCGTCTGCTCTTATCGTACCAGCGCTCGTTATAGGAAAACACGGGTGCGATTGTAAAATATCCTGCTTTCGGCGACGCGTTGATGCTGAACGAATGGCTGATGCCGCTGCGCTTATAACGGACAAAGCTGTTGGTTAACGTGTTCAACGTTTTATTATCTTTGTTGATGAATTGTCCGCTGTAACCGACACCGATCAATTCATACCACGCAAAGCTGTTGTCGGACGGTCCGGACAAACCGCGCGTTCGTTTCT
>JAGWND010000019.1 GCA_028873075.1 Bacteroidota bacterium | reverse complement strand
CACAACGCTGTCAATAATTTTTGCACCTTCTTCAACAATTACTTTCCCTGCAACAGACGATTTTGCGTCCACTTCACCGCTGACATGAGGCGTGATGTTGTCGAGTATCAAACGGTTTGCTTCAAGAAGATCGAGCGGCTTCCCGGTATCTTTCCACCAACCGGTGATCTCGCTGAACCCGACCGAGAATCCTTTATCTATAAGGTATTGATGTGCATCGGAAATTTCCAATTCTCCGCGTGCACTCGGCTTGATTGCTTTGCACGCTTCAAAAATATGTCGGTCGTAAATATAAATCCCCGCGACGGCGAATTGACTTTTCGGATGCTTCGGTTTTTCTTCCACCCGCACGATGCGGTGGCCCACAATTTCCGGGACACCGAACCGTTCGGGGTCTTTCACTTTTGCAAGCGCGAGCCAGCAGTTGCATTTCGATGCTTCGAATTCATCAAGGAACCGCTTGATGCCGCCGACAACCATGTTGTCGCCCAAATAAAAAATAAAATTGTCGCCGTTGACAAATTTTTCCGCGAGCATCACCACCTGTGCTAAACCGCCGGGCGTTTCTTGCGGAATGTATGTGATCTTCACATGCCAGCGGCTGCCGTCTCCAATCGCTGCGGGAACTTCCGTGCTGTCGGCATTGTGAACGATAGCTATCTCTTTGATGCCGGCATCCGCTGCGGCTTCAATGGCATAATGAAGAATCGGCTTGTTGGCGACGGGAATGAGATGTTTATTCTGCGTGTGGGTAATCGGTCGAAGCCGTGTTCCGCGTCCGCCCGATGCAATAAGAGCTTTCATAGAAATCAGAAATTAAGAATGAATAATTAAGAGACGGAAATCATGATATTCGAATTTCACTACGCTCGCGATTCGTGAAGACAGAAATTTTCCCGCTGCCGTATTTCTCTACAAGCTGGCGCGCAAGATCAAAGTCGCGTCCTACATCGCCTGGAGTATGCGCATCCGAACCGAGCGTCAGCGGAATATTGTACTCACGAATGATCTGCAAAATCTGCTCGCTCGGATAGATTTCCTTCACCGGTTTGCGCAAGCCCGCCGTATTGATTTCCACAGCCATGTCTGCCGCCTTTACTGCCTTAAAAGATTCATGCAGGACTTCTTCCATGGTACGCGTGGGGCGATGGCCGAATTTTTTCACAAGATCACAGTGGCCGAGAATATCGAACAAACGCGATTGTGCCGAGCGTCTGATGTGATCGTAATACAACTCGTACGTCTCGTCAATATCGCGTTCTTCATACTTGTGAACGAAAATGGGATTATCGAAACCCCATTCGCCAAGATAATGAACAGAACCGATGACATAATCAAACGAATGCTGCGCGTTGAAATTCTTCACCCATTCTTCCGTGCCGGGGAAAAAATCTCCTTCGAGCGCAAACTTCACGGAAATTCTCCCTTTGTATTTCTGCCGCAATTCAAGCACTGCCGGCTTATAGAAAGAATAAAATTGCTCTTCCGTCATCCGATGCTGGGCGTCGAAATTGTTCGGCATCGGGGAATGATCGGAACAACCGATTTCATTCAAACCGCGGTCAATCGCGCGAAGAATGTATTCTTCAATTTCTCCGTCAGCGTGTTTGCATAAAAAATTGTGAGTATGATAATCAACCACCATGATTTACTTCTTTCCGCGTGCAAGCCTGAGCGTTTCGCGCCCTAACGCTGCATAGAGTGCCAGCAAATAACGATTCTCTTTTCCCGCAAGCGCTGCAATATGTTGCTCCACCGTGTGAATATCGCCGCGCTTAATCGGCCCGGTCAGCGCAGATGCCGCACCGTACTGCTTTACATTGTTCAAGGTTTGTTTGATGAGCGGCTCGAAGATTTCAAAGATTTTTCGCCGCGGCAATCCTGCTTTCGCGCCAAGCGTTTCTACCGCCGATAACAATGTAACAAAATAATTTGAAGCGAACACGGCAGCAATGTGATAAAACTTTTTTTTTCTCCCGCTCACGATAAACGGCTTCGCGCCGATTTCCTTCGCAAGAAACGCTCCCGTTTCACGCGCGCGATCGTCTCCTTCAACCGCGATCCATATCCCATTGAACCTTGTCGCGCCACGGTGATTTTTCGGAAACGTTTGCAGCGGATGAAATGAGCCGACTGCTGCTCCGCGCTTTCTCAACGGTGCCAGCGACGCACTCGAAAGCGTTCCCGACGTGTGTAAAACAACATGCCGACGAAAATCGTGGCAAACCATGGCAAGCTTGCGTGCGACCTCCGGCACTGTATCATCCGGCACTGCAATAAGAATAATTCCACGTTCCGGGCGAGAAAATTCCTCAAGGGTTCCGGAAATTTTCGCACGAACGCTTCGCTTCAGCCTTTCTGCCGAGATCGCACGGCGACTGAACACGGCTTCAATGTGAATGCCGCTCTTCCTCAGCGCGACGGCGAGCGCCCTCCCGACAGCCCCTGCACCTATAACATAGATGTGGCCGCTGTGGAGTTTCACGTTGAAAACCCGGTGAGGGAAGAGCGCGTCCGCCCGCCGGCAAGAGGCGAGGTTCTAAACAATGCGGCTGAAACATACCCGACAACAGTATCGCGGTCACCGCTAACGTCGCCGGAATTACAGGAATGAAGAATTGAACAACTGTCCGCTCCCATCATTTTTGCCGCACTCATCACTGCAACCATCGGACCTCCTCCGCATGCTTCCGCTTGTTCCGCTTCGAGATCATGCATCAGTCGCTCTTCATCGAGCCGCTGCAAGGAAGAAATAACATTTGCATCCAGCGTTCGGGCTGTTTCATACGAATGATAATGGGAGAGGTCGGAGCTTGCAAGAAGAAGTACACTTTTTTCACGAACAACGGCGGAAAGAATTTCCGCCAACCGCATGCAGTAGCTGCGCCGCTGATCTCCCATAATAATCGGAAGGATTTTTATCTCCCGCGCCACGTGCTGAAGAAACGGAAGCTGTACTTCCAGCGAATGTTCGTTTCGGTGCCCTTGAATTGACGATGCCACAAGTGATCCGGCTGCGGCGGATGTCAGCATCGCTTCTCTCATCTCTTCATCAACGAAGACGGTGCCGAGAGGCGTTTGGTACGCTGCGCCGGGAAAAACTGAGATGCCGTCGAAATATTCACGATGACTCGGTCCGACAAGAACAATTGTTTCAATTTTTACTTCTCTCAACAGCGCAAACGCGCGCGCAGCCGTGTAGCCGGAATACATGTATCCGGCATGGGGAACGACAATCGCACACAGCAAACCGTTTAGTTGCGCCGGCAGTTCGCTTGCAACTAAGCCGCTCACTTCGTTTCGCAGTTGATCTGCTTCTTCGGGATAAAACATTCCAGCCGCGGCAGGGGGGCGTATGTAGCTACGCTCATTCACTTGTTTCTTCAATAATTTCTGCGGAAAAAATAAAAACATGTGCCGCCGGTTTTTTCCACGTATCACGAGGCACGCCGGCTTTCACACACGTTTCTTCGAGAAATTGTATTCGATCCCAATGATATTTCTCGGCGACCTGAGGCAAAAGGAGTCCGCGATATGTGCCGGCTTCGATCAATAGCCCGTGCTTGCCGATTTGAATTTCTTCAACGTCGCTGATTTTCTGAAGCGGAGAGAGGGCGGAGATTTCAACCCGAATATCCGCAAGTTCGTCCTCTGCGACAGGGTAAAACCGAAAATCATCCGCCGCGACTTTCCACGCCGTCTCAGCGACAGTTTTTTTCAACGAGTGTGACGATTCAATGTAGCCTAAACAACCGCGAAGCTCGCCGCTCTTATACAGCGTTACGAACGCCCCGCCGTGCTGAAGCAGGCGCGGCGTTGCACTGCCTGCTGCGGTAATTTCTTCAATGGCCTCTTCCGGCTTCCCGTGTGTGCGCGCCTTCACTGCTTCGCGTGCAACGCGGATCAGTTCTTTTCGTTCTTCAGGTGTGAACATAGGCTCCCGTGCGGGAACTCTTTTTCACAAAATATTCAAATGATATGTCAGTTTCAAATATGCACAACGTACCCGAGTGCGACTCACCTTTAAAGTGAGCCGTGCTTCATGTAAATCAATGCTCTTTTGCGCCAGCGGCATACCGGTCGCGTGCGTGCATCACCGCCTGAATCGCCGCAGTCTTCCCTTCCCAACCGAAGCTTTCAACATGTTTCTCTTCTAACTTTTTATAGCTTGTGAAGAAATGCTCGATTTCAACGAGCAAATGTTTCGGCACTTCATGGACGTCGCCGATGGTGCCGTACGTCGGATCGTTCACCGCAACGGAGAGCAGCTTATCATCCGGTCCTTTTTCGTCTCTCATCCTGAGAATGCCGATGGGTCTGACTTCGAGAAGAATGCCGGTGTCGAGCGGCTCGTCAATAAAGATGAGAATGTCGAGCGGGTCACCGTCATCCCACAGCGTGCTCGGAACAAAGCCGTACGCTTCGGGATAATGCATCGAGGAATACAAAACTCTGTCGAGCTTAAAGATTCCAAGATGCACATCGTACTCGTACTTGTTCCTGCTCCCTTTCGGAATCTCAACAATGGCGTTAATAATTTCCGGCTCTTTCGATCCGAGTGGGAGGTCCTTAAAATTTTTCATTGTGTTTAATTACAAAAAACCCTGCGAAGGTTTCGAACCTTCGCAGGGTCGGTGCTTTAAAAAATTGTCGTTACTTCAGCTTGAGCGAATTCAAGCTCTTCTCGAAAATAGGCCAATAGTCGTTTTGCATCGGCTGGTACCATGTGAAAATGACACGATAGACCTGATTGTTCTTTACGGTGAAATAGACGCGGCGCGAAATTTTCGGTGCCGGCGATGCCGTCAAATACTTTGCCGCGTTGCCGTCAATCGTTGCATCGCCGGTTGATTTCGGCTTGAACATTCCCTTGTTTCCATCGAAAATTTTATCGAGCCCCCACTTGTTAGCGGAGCGTATATCGAGTTCAATCGTGCAATCCTGACGATAGCCGGCAAAAGAGATTGCAAAAATCTGGTCGCCTTGTTTCGCCGGCAGCTTGTATTCAAAGTTATCGGGATACTTCATCTCGATATAATTGTTGGAAAAAGTTGTCAGCGTTTGCGACGGTTTCGTTTCGTCCGCCGCGTTGGTTTTGGATGTTCTCATCTTCGGCAGCTTTATTGACGCAAGAATGGTATCGAACACGGCATCATAAAGTTGATACTCATCGTTGAAGCCGGCAAAGTTCACATAAAAGAAAACGCTGTCGCGAGTAACCATCGTTCTGCGGCCGTAAATCGAAACCTTCGAACTGAATTTTGTTTTGTATGGCACCTCGACGCCCGTTTCGCCGCCGAGCATTCCGGGCTGCTCCTGACCGAGCTGGCTGTAATTTGCCATATCGTTTTTCGCGTTGACAACGAACGAATCGAGCGACGTTGCGCCTGCATCTTTGAACTTTTGGAAACCGAACGTTACCTCAACGCCGTCCGGTCCCTGAGCTGTCGGGTCTGCGTAAATGTTATAGAAGCGTGTTGCAACTTCCTGAGAAGAGTATAGCCGAATCCGATTTGCTTCGGCATTCACAAGCCAGTCTTTCGGGTACTGCAATTCAAATCCGTAAAACGGATCCTGATACAACGTCCACTCTTTTATGACCGGCGGCTGTGGTTTTTTATTGCACGATGAAACTGCAAGTGCAGCGAGCGTGCACGCCGCTATCAGAGCGGTGTTTGAAAACAGACTTTTCACACAATGTCTCATACGTCACCCTTAAAATTAAAGATTGTAAATTGAAGATTGTAGATTTCTGAATTCTCGCCTCCGGCGTCGTCTCAGCTTCCTTCAAGGTCTTTCAATTCTTTTTTCGCTTTTTCGTTTCGCGGGTTCAATTTAAGCACGAATTTGTATTCCTCAATAGATTTCTTGCGGTACGCCGCTACGTCATCAGGCGAAAGTCCTTTTATCGTACGCGCCAAGTTGTACATTTGCGCTAAGAACAAGTGAAGGTCTTCGTCTTTCTTTTTCTTCGATTCGTACGAAACAGCTTTTTGCAAATGTCCGACTGCGGCAGCATAATCCTTGTTCGTGTAATCCAACACTGCAAGCGAACGGTACACATCCACGCGGGTCGGATCAAGGTCTTCCGCTGCCTTACCCGTTGTGTCTGCCGTTTGCAAACTATCCATAATTTTCAACACTCTGTTGTACACTTGTACTTCCTGCTCAAGCGAATCCTCCGCGTGGTACATCCTGCCGAGATAAATATACCCCGGCGGATAGTCGGGCTTCAGCTCCACGACTTTTTGGTACATCGTTTTCGCCGTGTCGAATTTGCCGACCATGCTGTACGAAAAGCCGCCGTAAAAAAGCGCATTGACATTATTCGGAGCGAAGGTAAGAATTTTCGAATATTCCTCAGCGGCTTTCTCAAAGTTTCGCTGTGCAATGTAGATAACGGCAAGCTCCACAGAAGCATCCGCTGCTGTCGAATCGAGCTGATTTGCTTTCTCGAGACTTGCCACTGCATTGACCGTATCTTTCCCGCTTAGATAAGACTTTCCTATTCTCACATAATCGCCCGCATTGAGAGAATCCGGCGGCAGGCTTTTGTACAGCTCGAGCGACTTCTCGCTCTCCCCTGCTTCGAACAAACAATGTGCGAGCATCGGCTTCAAATCAAACCTGTTCGGGAAAAATGTTGTCGCGCGCTGCAACGCCGGCAAGGCATCTTTGTAAAAGCGTGAGATATACAACGACCGCGCATACGCTTCCCACGCAGCGGCATTGGTATCAACGAGCACTACATATTTGGAATAAAAGCGCACTGCTTCGCGATACAGCTTTGCGCGATAATACAAATCGGCAAGCTCGTACAGAACCGGTGCATTTTTCGGACCGAGGTTGATCGCCTCCTGAAACTCGCGCGCTGCGTCGTTATACTGCCGGTTTTTGTAATACGCTTTCCCCAATTTC
The DNA here is from genome assembly GCA_028873075.1 of Bacteroidota bacterium. Classification (GTDB taxonomy): domain Bacteria; phylum Bacteroidota; class Ignavibacteria; order UBA10030; family UBA8401; genus JAJYOI01. Next base: position 19,894 of record JAGWND010000019.1, on the reverse strand, counting down.
GTCCGAATAACGGCCGATTTCGGCGCAAGACCTGCAGCCTGCTCCAGATATTGGACGGCAAGCACGCCGATATTCTGCCTGCCGTATGCTTCAGCAAGCCCGACGTACGCATCAACATAAGCGCTGTCGTCATCCTTCGCTCTGGAAAAATAAATAATCGCCTTGTCGAGGGAATCGGCAGCGAGGTACGCTTCACCGAGAGCATTTGGAATGGCAGGGTTTTTTTTGTCAAGCCTCGCTGCAGCATCAAATCTTTTTGCCGCTTTATCCCATTGGCCGATTTTTGCATACAGCGTTCCGAGCGCTATAAGGTTTGGAACATATTCATCGTCGCGGTCGTAAGCAAGCTCGAGAAATGTTTGCGCCGAATCGAGCACTCCTTTTTCGCGGTACGCTTCGCCAAGATAATAATTTGTCTCGGCGCTCCGCGGTGCCGCCTGCTGCGCTTTCTCGAAGTCAGCAATTGCTTCATCATACGATTTTTTTGCGAGCGCTTCTTTCCCGGCAGTGAGAACATCCTGTGCCATTCCTGCGGGAGGAAGCAGGAACGAAGAAACGATCGCGGCAAGAAAAAAAACTGTTTTAGCCTTTTGCGTCATGGAGTGGACCTCGACAAATTATTGAGATTGAATATGAACAAGACGAACGGGCATCGTCGCTGGAACAAGTCCGCTCGACAAAAATATTTTCTGACCTGCTGCGCCGGCAATAAATGCTGTAATGCCGAGCGAAACACCTTCGGTCGGATCGTTTCTGAAGACATAAATTGTGCGGCACAGCGGGTAATACTTTTGGTAGATATACGCTTGGTAAGGCTGGAAATACTCGAGCCTGGGTGATGTAGAATCGCGCTTGAAATTCGGATCGCCGACGGCAAGAATGCGCGTCTTCGGCGGTGCGCTGTCAACGTACGCCTGCGCTACAAATCCTAATGCGTTCGAATGCCGTGCAACGTACTCGATCACTTTCTCGTTCGATGCACACGGCATGATGACTGAAGCAAACGGCTTGCCTTCCGTGATGCGCGCATTGATGTATTCATACATTCCCGAATTCGGTCCGCCTATCGCTACAACGATACGGCTTCCATTACCCTTGGCACCGACATTCGACCACAGCTTGAAATCGCCCAAGAGAATTTTCTTCAGTTGCTCGACCGTTATCTGTGAAAGAATGTTGTGCTCATTCACCAATACCACGGCGCCGTCATAGGCGATTTTGTATGTCTCGACATTCAACGAATATTTTTTGATGACGTCCCGTTCCTCATCATTCAGATCGCGAGCAACGGCAATGACTTTCACGCTGTCGTTGAGAAGCTGGACGACGGCATCGCGGGCAGAAGATTCGAGAAGCTTAACATGCGCTTGGTCATACATCCCTTGAAATTCATCCACTTCTTTTTTGATGACCGGATAAACATCGTCCGATGCCATCATTGTGGTGTGCCCTTTCGTCGGCAAGTCCTTTTGCGATTCCTGGCAGCCAACGCATACCACGAGCGTGATGAGCGCAGAAATAAAAAGGAAAAAATTAGAGATAGCGGCTCTCTTCATTTTTTTGCCGCAGTTTCAAACGCAGTGTTATGAAACGATAAATTCCGTACAGGATCAGCACTACTCCGAACATGATGCGGAACTTCTGCGGAATATACAGTGGCAGCAAAATCCCCCCTACCACCATGATGCCACAAAGAAAAATACAAACGGAAATTACGTAGCCGGCATAGAGCAGCAGCTTTCCTGCGTCCATCGCAGCGCACTTATCTGCCTTGATTCAACTTGAACCTGAACGGAATCGAAACCCATACCGCTACCGGACCATTGTTCATCACTGCCGGTGTAAACCTCCATTGCATTGCAGCATCAATAGCAGGTTGATTAAATAACTCGGCATCAGATTTTTGAACGACTGCCTTTACAGGTTTCCCTTCCTTGTCCACCCAAATTTTCACCCACACTGTCCCTTCAACGCCTGCTCGGCGGGCAATTTCCGGATACGCAGGTGAGGGATTTTTGATCGGCACGGGTTGTTTTTCAACAGGAACAAAATCCGGCGGCGGGCCATTGTCAACAATATCATTTTGAATGACAGGCGGCGCACCGCTTCCTGTTCCTTCACTCACATTACTCGGTGCCGCAGACATTTCCGTTTGTGTGGCAATCGTTGCTTCAGGACTAATCTCCGCATCCGGCACGGGAACCGGCGTACCGACTGTCGGCTTTGCTGTTGGCGCAGAAACCGAAACTGCCGGTGCGGCTTGGGAGTTTTCAAGGGAAGGAGGCGGACCGAGATCGCTATACTTCAAGATGCGAACCGTATAGACCGGCTCGTCTTCTTTCGTCAAATAAACGCCAAAATAATACGCGCCGATAGCAGCTAAATGAAGAACTGCCGCCACCATCAGTCCGCGGATTGCATGTTTTTGATACAATCCTCGCAACTCATGTGCGCCGTATTTCACAGCGAGACTCGCTCCGACAGGAGCCTGTTGGGCAATTTCAGCAGTCATGATAACTCACTCCTTACATCTAAACATTACTAATCAACTTTTTGTCGGCATCAAGCATTGGCGCAAGGCTGAAGCGTGTAATATCGGCAACATTCAATTTATCCATGATATCTACCATCTCTCCATACTTGCCCTTGCGGTCAACTTTGATAAGAATAATCAATTTTGGATTCGCTTTATTCTTATCAGCCAGCGTCTTGCCTAAGTCCGCCAATGCAATCTTTTCCGGCTTATCCGTCCCGATATTCCAGTAAATTGTACCGTCTTCCGCAACACGCAGCGTCAGCAAATTTGATTGCGCCACCTCTACTGTTTGTTCACTCGGCGGCAAATTTATTTCCATCGTTTGCGGTTTGCTGAACTGTGTTGTCAGCATAAAAAATGTCAGCAGCAAAAATGCGACGTCGACCATCGGCGTCATATCAATGCGGACACCGACACGGCGCATTTTGCGTTTCCTGCCGTGTTTAGCTTTCCCTCTCGACTGTTGTACATCTACTTCAGCCATCAGATAAGTTCCTTATTTATTATCCCTGCTTAAATCAGTAACAAGGTTAAAGCGCGTAATGTTCACGTCTTTCGATTGAAGAATGTTCATGATGTCTTCGATAACACCGTACTCGCCGTCTTTGTCCGCTTTAATAACTGTGCGCAATTTCGGATTGTTAATTCGGGCTTCCCGAAGCAATTGCGCCAACTCTGTAAGGTTAACCTCACGATCGGCTTTGAACTTGTATTCTTCTCCAAACAGCTTTTCACGCAGAATTGGTGAATCAAGCCCGAGAAAAACCCTCCCATCCTTGCTGACGGTAATCGTCATCACATCTATTTCGGGTAACTTGAATGCGGAATGTGAATCCGGCAGAACAATCTGCACCGCTTCCTGCGGCTTGAAGGACGTCGTCAGCATAAAGAATGTAAGAAGCAGAAACGCGACGTCCACCATCGGCGTCATATCCAACTTAACCCCGACTCTCCTTTTTTTAATTTTCGGCATACACCGACGCTCGCTTTCTTCTTATTTCTTTTCGTGCTGTGTTTGAAGAAGCTGAAGCACGTTGTAGCTCGCTTCATCAATCATATATGTCAAGTTATCAATTTTCGTTACAAAGTAATTGTAGGCAACAATAGCGGTGATTGCAGCAAATAATCCCCCCGCAGTGTTAATCAAAGCTTCGGAAATACCGATCGACAATTGAAGAGCGTCCACCGATCCCGCATGAGCAAGGGCGCGGAATGCACGAATCATACCGATCACCGTTCCAAGCAGACCGACCATCGTTGAAATTGATGCGATGGTCGAAATAGCGACAAGATTTTTCTCAAGAATCGGCATCTCGAGCATCGTCGCCTCTTCGATCACGCGCTGCACTTCCGTCATCTGATCTTTCTTGTCCATCCTGCCGTCTTTCGAGATGAAGCGGAAACGGTCGAGTCCCGTGCGCATAATGTTCGCCAGCGAGCCGCGCTGCTGGTCGCACGCCGTAATGGCTGCATCCACATTGCCTTCCGAAAGATGCTTTTCAACGGAAGCAACGAATTTATTCAGCGGCGCTTTCCCCTGCGCTTTTTTGATGGAAAGAATGCGTTCGATGATGAACGTGATGACCATAATGGAAAGTGTGATCAATAAGATAACCAGCGGACCGCCGTCCCGGATGAAATCCGGCAGCAAATAGAAGTAGATACCGAACGCGATCGCCAGCGCAACAACCAAAAGAACAGTGATGAATGTTCCTTGTTTCATAAAGAGGCTCCTTGTAAATAATAATTAAATTTGAATGACAGTTTTCCTTCGTTAAGAGAAGCTTGCCACCGCTTCCATGCGGTCGCCTTCGATCGCGAAAATCATCGAAAGCTTTGTAATGACAAAAATGTTATTGATGCTTTTGTTCACATTGCACAGCACAATGTTTCCGCTGCGGTTCGCGTACGACGTATGCGCCGACACCAGCACACCGATGGCGGTAGAATTCATATATGTAACTTTTCCGAGATCAATGACGAGCCTTTTATTTTCTTTCTTCAAAAGATCGTTCACCGCTTCACGCAACGCATCCGTTTCTTCTCCCCCGACAAGCGAGCCTTTCGGTTCTAAAATTGCAACTTTGCCGTCATTGAGGGTGGTAATCTTGAGTTTCATACGCAGTCCATTGTTTGTGATTGCGAACCTGCCGCCGTATTTCCTACATGAATCGTAAGATAAAGAGATAGTTTTCAAGTTGCAATAAGAAATTTCGATTTTTTTTGAAAAAACAATGTTTGACAGTGCTTTTTACTGTCCGACATTTTTGCGATTGACAACTGCAGATGGCAGACGGCTTAAGAACGCAGTCAGACATCGCTGCTCATCAAAAAATATCATCGGATGAAAAACAAATAGAAAGATTGATCCCGTTAACGGGACAGAAGTTCACTGCAACTTCACTACCGCCGAAACCGACACGAAGTGCGGAAAGGTTTTCATACGCTGCCTGGGGATTATTCGTAAGTACATCATAGAGATTATAAAGATAAATGATGCCCGCCGCGCCTGCAGCAACAAGCTGATAGTTCTGATAGTTTGTTTTGTTCTTCTTCGCTCTTGTCGCCTTGCTTAAATACAGCGCTGCATCGCTCTCAGTTTTTGCCGCTTGGTACCGTGTATAGTTGCTGTGGTACTCTGAGACCGCCTGTTGATACATCGCTTGCATGCCCGCGGCGGCTCCCGCCGTTGCAAGAAACCCGAGAGAGAAGAAAATTCCCGTTCGCCCGCTGTACGACTGTCCCCATCCCGGAAAAACCATCGAACGCACGATCGCCCCCGTGTGCGTCGGCCTCTCCATCGGATGAACTATTTCAACAGCCTGTGTGTCGGAAACCGTGAACTGCTGCGTGAATGGCTCGTAGCCGGGACCGGCGATGCGCAGTTCGTACGTTCCTGCAAGAATCGGCCTGCGCAGCACTTCCCCTTTTCCAATTTCCGCTCCGTCAACTTCAATAGAAGCATCGGGGCTTGTCAGCACTGTCAGCACACCGCTGCGCGAACGATAGTTCAAATTCACGATAACCTGCCCCGCTTTCTCGACAGAGATTGTCGAGGAATCGGGAAAATAACCGTCGAGATAGCCGGCAATCTTGTGTTCGCCGAGCGGAACATTTTGCATCAAAAGCGATTCGTCGGGAAGCCCGATCAGCTTCCCGTCCATGTACACTTTAGAATTCGGCTGGTTGACTTTTACAAGAATATCCGGCGTCGGAATTCTTTCCAGCTGCGCCGTTGCGCGAATCGTCAATCTTCCGTTCGTGAAAATAGTTTCCGTCAGACCGTAACATCCCTCTCGTTGAATTCGAAGTTCGTGCGTTCCGAGCACAGGGGCGGGAACAGAAATTCCCAGTGGTGAATCGTGAACGAGTATCCGGTCAATCAAAATTTCAGCATCCCGGGGGGACACATCAAGAAAAAGCCTCGTAGCACTGTCATTCTTCGGGCGGATAAAGACAAAATCGCCGCCGCCGTCCTGCAGATAACCGAATTGGGGATGCAACGTGCGATTTGAAATCATCGTTACCCTCTCCGAGACGGCCGTCGCCAGCTCCGTCCCGGAAATGATGCCGTCGTTGTCGGTGTCTGTCGCAGAATCCGAAAGCGCATCAATAATGTTTTCCGTGAACAAACTCTCTTTCGTTTTCTGGTCGTCGAGCGATTCTTCAATACGGTCGCCCGCAGAAATTAATTCCGCTGCCGAAAATTGAATGATACGTGCGACGCCATTTCGTCTCGGCGGAATTCCGCTGTAGCGTCGAAGCACAGGAAGTCCGCCGACAGTGAAATCAAGCAGCACGAGCGCGTGACGTATTCCGGTCGAGTCAACCATCCTTCGCACAATTGCGAGCGGAAGGCACGTGGCGGCAGTCGTTTCCGGAGTGGCAAGCTGCCCGTCGTACGGAATGAAAAAACCAAGCTCGTTTTGCGTGTTGATGTTCAGCGTCGTGCCCCTGCCTGACAAAAAAACAACGATGCGATCGTACGGATTTTTTGTCTGAAGCTTTTTCAGCGCTTCGAAAATCACAGACAGTTTTGCAGAAGAATTAAAAAGCGTGATGATATTTTCCTGACGAAATCCTTCATGCGAAACAAGATAGTGTTGCAGCGCTTTTGCAGAAGCGACGGATGAAGTACGCGGCGCTGTCTGATGATACTCATCAACTGCAACGATGAGCGCCCAGCTTCGGTCGTATGCACGGTACGATTCGTAAGAAACTTTTCCGGGAAAACAGGTGCTTGCCGAAAACTTCGTTTGCCCGAAGGCAAATCCTGTCGAGGAAGCTTCTGCGATAAGAAAAAGGATGAAGTAACGAAGTAAAGAAATAATGGAATCGTGGAATAATGTACATACTCGATGTATTCCATGATTCCGACAATCCAATATTCCAGAGTCATGGTTTTGCATACCTGAGGTACCGAGCTTTTGCAAGCATCGCCGCCAAATCTTTTTCAATACTTTCATCGGCGCGTTCAATAATGCGCCCGATTTCTTTGTCATGAAGAGTGAAGATAAACGTCGGCACATTGGTAATGCCGAAACGATCCGTCATGCCGTCGGCGCTGTGTTTGGTGCGGTCCACGCCGTAGAGCGTGATGGAAGAATCAGAAATCCCCGCTTCGTTTGCAACTTTGAAAAAACGGGGCAGCTCGTGCTTTGTATCGGGACACCACGTGCCGCAAAAAATCAAGACATGAAGATTCGCCGCATTTGAACGAAGAGTATCAATCACAGAGGAATCCGGTTGATACCCGCGATAACCGGAGACGAACCACGGAAAAGTTTGTTCACTTTCAAGAAGCGATTCCGGAAATTCGCCGGTAATAATTTCAGTGCCGTCGGAATCTTTTTTAACAACATAGGGCGAGGGAGAAGAACATCCTGCAAGAACAAATGCAAACAAAAGTGGAACTACAACTTTTATATTTTTCATTGAAGTAACAGCCCGCATCAAATTGAAAATTGTAAATTGAATATTAAGCGTTGAAAATTTTTCTTTCACGTTTTCGATTTGAAGGTTCAATATTCAGTGCTCGATGTTCTTTGGACGCCCTAAGGTTCGTCTTTTGACACGCGAATGTCTTTTCCCCACATCAATTTTGCGCGAAGCGTATCGTAATAACTTTTATCTTTGCGCTTCACGAGCTTCACCGTAAAATCCGCTTTTTGAATGATGAAACTCACGGGCGGCTTGAAAATTTTTTCCTGCTGCCCGTCGGCAGTGACCCGTGTTTCCGGCGTCTCGGCTTCTATCTTCACGCGAATCACGCTCGAATCAGGAACGATGACGGAGCGCGCCGCCAGCGTGTGCGGGCAAATCGGACTAATGACAAGAACATCGGTTGTCGGAACAACAATCGGTCCGCCGGCGGCGAGTGAATATCCTGTTGTTCCGGTCGGCGTAGCAACGATAATACCGTCACCGGTGTAGGTAACGAGATAATCGTTGTTGACGTACGTTTCAACATCAATAACGCGCGACGAACTTGATTTGTCAATGACAATATCGTTCATGCCGTACAGCTGAATATCCTGATCTTCCGCGGTGACCTTCACGACCGTCCTGTCTTCGATCACGTGCTGGTTGTTCAGAATGTCGTCAACAAAAGTTTCCACTTCATCAGCGGAAAGTTCTGCGAGAAAACCCAACTTCCCTAAATTCACGCCGAGAATCGGCACAGCTGAACGCCCCACCATTCTTGCTGCAGAAAGAATCGTTCCGTCGCCTCCGAACGCAACGATGATATCGCTCTGCTGTATCAGCTCTTCAAGTTCTGCCGTTTCTTTTTTTGCGACAACACGCTTTCCCACTTGCTTGTTGACTAACTTTGCAAGCTCGTCATGCACAAGAAACTCCACCGGACGCTTATCGCCCGTTGCCAGCAGGGTGGTGATCGCATCGGGAAGTGATTCTTTTTCAAGATTGCCAATGATACCAAATTTCATTGCGTCGCCTCGTGAGTTGTTGTGCTGGATACCTCGCCGCTTTTTGGCGCGGAGGTACCGGCGTCTTTCATCTGCTCATCAACGAAATTCAATTTCAACTCCTGTAAAACTGTGGTAAGAAATTTTTCCTCATCACTGGAAAGCCCCCCTTTACACTTTTCCTTCAGCATATCCAAAATATCTATAGAAAGCTCCGCCTGTGATAAATCGCGTTCAATCTTGTCAGTCAACGGATTCTTCAACTTTCCCATCTGCTGGAGTGCCGCCGCGTGAAACATCGAAACGAGCTGCACAAACAGCATTTCATTTTTGTCCACTTTTGCCATAACGTTACTATTCATAAAATAAGCCGCTCATCAACCAGAAGAATCCGCTTAACCGCGGATCTTCAAAAACATTGTTGACAAGAGCGGCAGCCATCAGAATTCCCGCAAGAGCAAAAAAAATATGCCGTTGCGGGGGGGCATGATATCGTGATGCAATGGTACGAAAGAGAAGGAAGAAAATCAACAGAAGAACCGCAAGCGCCGGGAAACCGCTTTCGAGCGCCGTTGTAACAAAATCGTTCTGCCAGCTTGAGACGCGCCGGTCGTCCAGCGAGGCGCGCGCATCGGCTGGAAATAATCTGTCGAATGTCTGCGGACCGTAACCGAAAAGGGGCGTGTGCGGCAAAAGCGTGAGCGCCGTATCCCAAATGACGAACCTGCTTTCCGTGTAACCGGAAAGTGTCAATTCGATGCGTGAAAGGGTAATGCCCGGGAGCAGGAAGAAAAAAAGCAGTGCAGCAACAACGGCGAGATGACCGCTGTTTTGTTGCCGGGAGAACAAAAGCGCTAGTGCAATAATGCCCGCACCGGAAAGAACTATCGGAAGTCGTAAATGCAACAGCAGTACTCCTGCAAGGTTCAATGCCATGACCGTCGTCCAAAAGAACTTCGAGCGTTTTCTTTCCCGGACCAGAGAAAAAATCGCCGAGACCATAACCGCACAAACAAAAAGATAGGCGAGCGTCGTAGCATTGTGAGGCGTTACAATATTTTTTACAACCGATTTCCCAACAAGAGCCTCAAACGGAATAATTGTGAATGCCGCAGCCGAAGCAGAAACAGAAAAAGCTTTCAACAGCGATAAAATCCGTTCGCGCGGCAGAACACAAAGTCCTCCGACAAAAAACAAAAGAATGTGCCATAGTTTTCTGAAAGCGTTCATACTCACGGCCGGCGAGAGTGAAAATAAAATTGAAAGAACAACAAGAACGACGTACACTCCGATGAGCAAATATATCGTTGCGTTTTGTCCGAAGGACTCCTTTCGGAGAAGTTTTGCTCCGTTCTCCGGAAGGAAAAGCGCGATGAAAAGAAGCAAGAGACATGCGGCTTCAAAAATGAAAACGGACCACACAACTGAAACGACTGCGAGAAGAAGAAGAATCTCTTTCAACGTTTCGCACCCGTTCGTCTTCATTCCTGTGTCTTTGCGAATTTTTGGCCGAGCAATTACGATGGACGTGAGTTCCGCGCCTGCGTCCCGGAGCGCACTTCGGCGTGCGCGCACGCCTCCCACATTTTTGCATACTTAGTGAACACGTAGGCGGAAGAAAGGATCGCTAACAACAATCCGTGTGTCCCGTCAAGAAAACCGAGCCTGAGAATGTACATCTTGAAGAAGAGCCACGGCGGTCTGACAATGAAATCTACACGGCGGAATTTTTTTCCCTCTTGAAACGCTTCACCGGCAGCCAGCGATGTGTAGCGGTTGAATTTTTCAAAATAGTGAAAAAGATTCGGGTCGGTGAAATGCAAAAGATCGTGGCGGAGCCTCCCAACCGTTCCGTCAATTTCCAACCCCTCATGCACCGGCACCGAAGAGAATGTTGCACGATATTTGTTGAACAGCCGCGGCACTCTTCCCGGATACCAGCCGGAGTGACGAATCCACTTTCCTAAAAAATAAGCACGGCGCGCCACGGCGAAAGCCGCGTACGAGGGATTGCTTGCAATCATGTTTTGTATTTCCGCCGCCAGCTCGGGCTGAACGCGCTCATCCGCATCAAGCCAGAGAATCCAATCGTGCTTCGCCTGCGACACGGCAAACGTCTTCGCCTCGGCAAAACCGTTCCACGGCTTCACAAATATTTTCGACGTAAACTTTTTTACCAACGCAACCGTAGCATCGCTGCTTTCCGCATCAACAACAACAATGTCATCGCACCATAGAACGCTTTGCAAACAGTCGCCGATATTCTTCTCCTCATTCTTCGCAATGACAATAACAGAAAGCGGAATCATGTGATCTCCCTTGTGGCAACCCGCTCCACAGCTAACGTCAAACCGACAGTGAACCAGATGAAAACCATGATTTCATGGTCGCCGAAATTCCACTCGAACATTCCGTTCACCAGAAAACCGCAAAAAGCGGCAAATGCGCCGAGCGCAACCGAACTCCCCAGCCAATCAGAAGAAAAGCGATGCAATATGCCGAGTTCGACCGTGCCGATTTTTACAAACATCGCCATCACAATTAAAAACCCGATGCTGCCGAGCGTGACGAGCAGCATAATATAATCATTGTGCAGATGTCCGCCCGTTTCAACATCATCGGGAGCTTTGTATTCCATATAAATCTTGTGCATGTCGGAATCACCGACACCAAGAATCGGATGGGCTGCAAAAATTTTCATGCCGGTGGACCACATATGTAAACGCCCGATGTTCGCCGGGTGATACGGATTCACAATGCTCTTCGCCCGTTCAATCTGCGAGGGAGGTGCAAAAAGAAAAAAGAGAGCAACGATGACGAGGAGTGCCACGATCACTGCGCGATTCTTCAGAATGCCGATGACAAACAAGCCGAAGAGAAATCCCAGCCATGAACTGCGCGTATCGGTCAACAGCAGCGCAAAAAAAGTCGGGAGAAATAACAGGGCAATCCAGAATTTCATTTTCGCCGGTGCGCTGCCGTGAAGCAAGAACGGCACGCTCAGAAGGCATACGATCATCTTCAGTCCGCCGGTCGTCATGTAGCTTTGGAAAACGTACAATCTCGCCTCGTGGCTTGTGAAATAATACGCTATTTCTCCGAGCGAAAGAAGTGCAATGGTCACAATAAGCAGCAACAGACTTCGCTCAATTTTCTTCCTCGAATCGAACGAAAGCAGCACAACATACACAATTGAAATCAACAGCAGCCGCTTGGTGTTGTACAGCGCTTCAGCCGGATACACAGCGGTCGCGGCAGTAATGAGTTCGACGGCAAGATAGGCGAGAAAAAAATAATCGAGCACCGTTCCCGAAAGAAGCCACCGCCGCTCGGTAACGCTCCAGACCACGAGCAGCAGCAGCATGACTCCGAAGAGAACGGAAGCCGCAGCAATCGAAATCGAGATGATATACAATTGCGCCAACATCAGCACATAGAGGATATCCGGAAATTTTTCTGCCATTAATTTCGACATAGTCATCACATATTGAATTGCATATCGTGCAGTTTACGGTACAGCCCGTTTTTGTTCTTCAGCAGCTCCACGTGACGCCCCTCCTGTACAATAGTGCCGTTTTCCAACACCACAATGCGGTCGGCGTTGCGGATCGTCGAAAGCCGGTGGGCAATGACGAACGACGTGCGATTCTGCATCAAGCGCTCGATCGCTTCCTGAACCAACATCTCGCTTTCCGAATCGAGCGCCGATGTCGCCTCATCGAAAATCATGATCGGCGGATTCTTGAGAAGCGCGCGCGCAATGGAAATGCGCTGCCGCTCGCCGCCGGAAATCTTTACGCCGCGGTCGCCGATGATCGAATCGAACCCCTGCGGCATCGCTTCAATAAATACCAGTGCGTTTGCCGCTTTCGCCGCCTCGCGCACTCTTTCATGGGGACATTCCTGTAAACCGTACGCGATGTTGTTCCGCACGGTGTCGTTGAATAATATCGTCTCCTGCGTCACGATGCCGATCTGATCCCGGAGCGATTTCAACTCGATGCGCCGCACATCGACGCCGTCAATAAAAATCGTTCCCTCCGTCGGGTCGTAAAAGCGCGGAATCAAATCCACGAGCGTTGTCTTTCCCGCGCCGCTCGGACCGACGATGGCAACGACTTCTCCTCTCTTCACCCGGAGATGAATATGGGACAAATCCGGTTTTTGCTCAAGGGGAATTTTCAACCCGTTGCCGTTCTGTCCGCCGTACCGCTGGTGTGCACGCGAAACCGGATAATGGAATGAAACATCCTTGAACTCTATTCCTTTCTGAATGCCGTTGAGCGGAACAGCTTTCGGATGATTTCGAATGGAAGGCTTGGTATCGAGAATTTCAAAAATGCGTTTCCCCGCTGCGGTAAATTCCTGCAGACGGTTATTGACGGACGACAGTTCTTTCACCGGCGGCATCAACTGAAAGATCGCAAAGAGAAATCCGAGAAACTCTGCCGCTTTCATTTCTCCCGTGATCAACACTTGCCGGCCGCCGAACCAAATGACCACCACGCCTGCAAGGATGGAAAGGAACTCCGTCGTCGGCGACGCGAGGTTACGAAGGCGCGACATTTTCAGCATGGTTTTGAAATAACTGAATGTTTCGCGGCGGAATTTTTTATCTTCAAACTCTTCCATCGCGAATGCTTTTACTACTTTCACGTTCGAAATCGTTTCCTGGAGAACGGAAGTAATGTCCGCCATTTTTTCCTGCATCGTTCCGCTTTCTTTGTGAAGCCGCAGCCCGATAGCGCTGATGATGAGGAGCGAAAACGGAAACACGACGAACGAAAGAAGGGTCAGTTTCCAGCTCAGCGTGAACGCCATTCCTAAAAACACAATAATGAGCAGCGGCTGTTTGATCAGCGTGACAAAACTCGCCGAAACGCCGCCGTTGACAACATTCACATCGTTGGTAATGCGCGAAATAAGGTTGCCTGTCCGCTCATTCGAAAAATAGCTGAGCGATAAATTATGAAGATGGCGGTACATCTCATCGCGAATATCCGTCATCAGGCGCTGCTCGACGTACGCCATCAAAAAGGACTGCATATAATCGAACACATTTTTCAGAAGAAAAGCGAGAACGATGATAAAACAAATTCTCAACAAAGCGTCCGTTCTCGTACCGGAAAAAAGAACGTTCTGCATCCATTGTTCCAGGGCATGTTTGATGTGAATAATCTCGTTCGGCACCGCGCTGTTTTCCGGCGGCGTTGATTGAGCAACGCTCGCCGATGTTTGATTAAAGAGTGTTTCAAGAAGAGGAATAGAAAGATACACCGAGGCGCCGCTGAACACGGAGAATAAAACCGTGCAGAGCACTGAAAGCGAAAGCTGCTTCCAGTAGGGGCGGACATAACTGACAATACGTAGAAACGTCTTCATCTCAAACCTTGCAGTACATGGAGCTCCTCGTTCGTCACGGGCGGCAATGCAACACCGCGTGATTGCGCGCTCTGGTATTCCCAGCACTTTGCATAAATCAACAAATTATAGAGGGACGAGTAAAACGCAAGAAGAAATCCGCGGAAACCGTCGTGGTATCCGCGCAGGAGAATGAACATGCGGACAAAAACCGAAAACGGATGCGTGATGAAATCGAGCCATAGGACTCTTCGTTTCTTCCGCAATAATTTGTTCAGAACTTCCAAGGAAGTATATTCATTCATCTTGTGAAGATAGTGTTGAATGGAATGATACGTATAATGATTCACAACTCCTTCAGCCCTGCCGACGCGCCCTTCGACAGAAAATCCTTCGTGCACGGACCGTCGGATAATTTTCGTTTTCTCCCGGCGAAAAAGCCTCAACTGGTAATCCGGGAACCAGCCGCCATAGCGGGCACGGCTGCCGAGAAAAAAACTTTGCCGGTTGATTTCATAGCCGTCGTACGCACCAGATGCGCTAAGAATTTTTTCAATAAAATCCCGCAATTCGACCGTTATCTCTTCATCCGCATCAAGCGAGAGTACCCATTCATTCGCTGCGTGATCAAGTGCAAATTGTTTCTGCGCGGCATAGCCGCACCATGCGTGCTGGATGACTTTTGCACCGAAGCGGGTGCAGATTTCAACCGTGCGGTCACGGCTGAACGCATCAACGACAATAATTTCACTCGCCCAACGAACGCTGTCGAGGCAGCGCTCAATGTTGCGCTCTTCATTTTCAGTAATAACGATGACAGAAAGCATTGGATAAAGTAGAAAGGATAAAGGGTAAAAAATTACCCTTTAGGTATCTTTTTTCTTTTTCATGATAGATGTAAAAATCGCGTTCCATTGAGAACATTCATCTAATAAGCCACAGAACTTTCCTGCTGTAATAATTCCCGATTCCGGGAGCAGCCCTAACCGATAGTGAGTTTCCTCAAAATCTTTCACACAAATTCCAAAACGAATTCGGCAATAGTTCTTGCGCGACTCGCCTCACGGTAATTCGCTCCAACAGAATCTCCAGAACGCAGAACTCGTTTCCCAATGCTCTGTGCTTCCGGCGTCTCAGGCAAAAAAGAAAAGAGTCTTGTAATCCTCAAAGCAAATTTCTTTGTACGTATTATCAAATGTTCCATACAAACAGATAATGTATCCTCACACCCTGATCCTTTATCCTTTCACGACAAAATTCACCAACTTATTCTTCACAATAATTTCCTTCACGATCTGCTTCCCGTTCAGATGCGCCTGAACGTTCGGTTCCGCCAGCGCAAGCTCCTTCAACGACTCTTCCGGCGTGTCAATCGCAACCGACATCTTTGCGCGAAGCTTTCCGCCCACTTGCACGACGACTTCGACACTTTTTTTCTGAAGCTTCAATCCGTCATATTGGGGCCACGGTTCGTACGCTAACGATTCTTTGTGACCCAGCTTCGACCATAATTCCTCCGCGAGATGCGGTGCAAACGGGGCAAGCAGCAGCACAAACGGCTCTAAAATCTGCCGCGGATGAATATCCGCTTTCGTCACTTCATTCACAAGAATCATCATCTGTGAAATTGCCGTGTTGAAATGTAACTCCTCGATATCGTCGCCGACTTTTTTCACCGTTGTATGAAATACGTGCTCTAGTTCAGACGAAACCTGCATTTCTTTTACCGCCGGATCAAGCTCACCGTCTTCCGTAACGTACAACCGCCAGACACGATTCAAAAATCTAAACACACCCTCGACACCGCGCTTGCTCCAGGGCTTCATTTCCTCGAGCGGTCCCATGAACATTTCGAACAACCGCATTGCATCGGCGCCGTACTCGTGCACCACTTCGTCCGGATTGACAACGTTGCCGCGTGACTTCGACATCTTGCGCGAATCTTCTCCAAGAATTATTCCCTGATGGCGCAGTTTCATGAACGGCTCTTTCGTGCTGACATAACCGAGATCGAACAGCACTTTATGCCAGAAGCGCGCGTACAACAAATGCAATACCGCATGTTCCGCCCCGCCGACGTACAAATCCACCGGCATCCATTTTTTTTCCAGCACCCGAGAACAGAACGCATTATCGTCGCGCGGATCGAGATACCGAAGATAATACCAGCATGATCCTGCCCACTGCGGCATCGTGTTCGTTTCGCGGCGCCCCTTCATTCCGGTTTCTCGATCAACGACATTCACCCATTGCGTTGCAAGCGCGAGGGGCGATTCCGTCGTTCCGCTCGGCTGGAATTTTTTCAGATCGGGAAGCAGCAGCGGCAGTTCATTTTCGTTCACCGCTTTCATCGTCCCGTCTTCCAAATGAACGATTGGAATCGGCTCGCCCCAGTACCGCTGGCGCGAAAAAAGCCAGTCGCGCAGCTTGTATTGAACTGTTCCACTGCCGATGTTTTTCTCTTCAAACCATTGTATGATTTTTCTCTTCGCTTCTTCCGTGTTCAATCCATCGAGCGAAACCTCGTCGTTCGCGGAATTCACCGCTGTTCCGCCTCCGGTAAACGCTTCCTCAAGGGTGTTTTCAACGTGCGCAACATCTCCGTCCGAGACAACTTCAACAATCGGAAGCTGAAATTTTTCGGCGAAGGCAAAGTCGCGCTCGTCGTGCGCCGGCACAGCCATAATTGCACCGGTGCCGTACCCCATCACCACATAATCGGCAATCCATACCGGAATTTCCTTTTTTGTTGCCGGGTTGATGACAAAGCCGCCGGTAAAAACGCCGGTTTTTTCTTTTTCTGTTCCGCGCTCGAGATCGGACTTTAACGAGGTCTGCCGGAGATATTCCTCAACTCCATTTTTCTTTTCTCCGGAAGTGATGTTGGCAACGAGCGGATGTTCCGGCGCAAGCACCATGTACGTCGCACCGAAAATTGTATCGGGGCATGTTGTGAACACTTCGACTTCTACGTTCAGGTTTTCGGCTTTCAACTTTGAACCTTGAACCTTGAACTTTATCGTCGCTCCTTCCGAACGCCCGATCCAATTTCGCTGCTGCTCGAGCGTTGACAAGGGCCAATCAAGCTCTTTCGTGTCTTCGAGCAAACGCTCCGCGTACGCGGTAATGCGCATCATCCACTGCCGCATCGGACGCCGCTCAACGGTGTACCCCTTCTCGGTCCACTCGGCGACCTCTTCGTTCGCGAGCACAGTGCCGAGACCTTCGCACCAGTTCACGGGAACTTCCGCAATGTAAGCGAGGCGATATTGAGCGAGAAAGTCATGCTTCTCTTTTTTCGATTTTTGCTTCCACTCGTCTGAAGAAAATTTTTCTTTGGAGTTTAATCCCTTCGTTCCTTGCCGCCCAAGTTCTTCGATCAATGTTCGAATCGGCTGCGCTTTTTTTGAACGTGGGTCAAACCACGAATTGTACATCTGAAGGAAAATCCACTGCGTCCACTTGTAATAGTCCGGATCGGTCGTATCAATCTCACGCGACCAATCGTAACTCAATCCCAACATTTTGATCTGTCGGCGGAACGTTGCAATGTTCTGTTCCGTCGTAATGCGCGGGTGAATGTTCGTTTGCATCGCGTACCGCTCGGCGGGAAGTCCGAACGCGTCCCATCCGATCGGATGAAGCACGTTGTACCCTTTCATCCTTTTGTAGCGCGAGAGAATATCGGTCGCGGTGTAACCTTCAGGATGACCCACATGCAAACCCGCACCCGATGGATACGGATACATGTCGAGAATAAAAATTTTTTGACCGGGAGAAGAATCGTTGGTCTTAAACGTTTCGTGATCATCCCAATACTTTTGCCACTTCGCTTCAATATTAGAAAAAGGATATGCCATCGAAAATTAAAAGTGAAAAATTAAAAATGCAAAATAAACATCCCTTGCATTGTTGCGGTGAAGAGCTAAACTGTATTTTCGTCCCGCTTCATGTATAACATCGCTGTTGCGGCGGAGCCGATGCGAAAACGTGATTGCAATTCTTCCACTGTGGCGCCGCTTGTTGCCATCAATGATGCCGCCGTGTGCCGGAGAGAAAACGGGGTAATGCGCCGCACTTTTCCGTTTTTGATGCCTGCACGCTCCAAATACATAGTCACCCGCTGACGAATGCCGCGTGTTGTCATCCGTTTCCCCCGCGTGCGGTTGCCTGCACTCATGAACAACGGATCGCTTCCATCCGCTTCACTGCGAAATGCAAGATACGACTGCAATGCGTCTTTCACCTCTTCAGGAAGAACGACTCCCTCTTTCGCGTCCTTCCCTTTCCCCTGAACGAACAACACCATTGCATGACTGTAAATTTTCACGTCGTCAATATCCGCGCGGATCAATTCGATTTCGGAAAATCCGCAGCCGATCATCGCCTTCACAATCGCGTAGTCGCGAACGCCCCGCTCGTCGCTGCGGTCAATGCTGTTGAGCAACAACGCAAGCCCTTCCTGTGAAATTATTTCGCGCGAATGTTTCTGCGGGCGCTTATTCCCCTTCACTACCTTCGCGGGATTGTCCTGCAAAATTCCGATACGAACAAGATACGCACAAAATTGTCTGAGCGCCGTCAAATATGTCGAGACCGAAACTTCCGATAATTTTTTCTTCGACGAAAGATATTTTTTATACCGCTCGACATCCTGAATTCGAAATTGAAAATGATTATCCCCCGGATGCCAGCGAAAGAACTCGCGCAAAGCCCGTTCGTACGTCCCTTTTGTCTCCGGCTTTTTGTTGCGCAATTCCTTCGAAAACCCGGCGGAAAGATCATTCAGCCGCTTTGTCGAAATACGGACGGCAGGAAAATGATTGCCGGTCATTGGAACACTTCGAGGATTGAAAGTTCAAGGTTTAAAGTTTCACGTCCAAAGTTGAAGGTTAACGTCGAACCTTTGAACCTTAAACTTTGAACATAATGCTATCAATAACAGAAATTAAAGAAATGGGATGTGAGAAGCAATAAACTGCACCGGTCCGATTGCCTGAAGTCCGCCGATGTCGGAGAACGATTGCTTTTCAAAAAATAAAAAATCCCGACACAATGATAGTTCTGCCGGGACCTTGTTCTTTGTGAGCGTGGATGGATTCGAACCATCGACCCTCTGCTTAAAAGGCAGATGCTCTACCCCTGAGCTACACGCCCTACCAGTTCATTTTCTAACGAGACAATATATCAAAATTTACACGGAATTACAATAGAGATAACAATAAAACAATACTCCAGTCATCTCAGCGTAACAATTTTTGCCTATCGTGCGTCTAAATAAAAAAGGAGAAAAGTTATGAGAATAGCCTATGCTGCCGGGAAAATGATTGAAGAATATGACGGAGTAACGCGTGTGCTCTTCAAATGGAGCGAGCATCTTCAAAAAAAAAATATTCCTCACATTTTCATTTCCGGTGAAATCCCTCCGAACAAGCAACAACGTGTACCGATGTATCGCGTGCCGTCTATCCCTTTCCCTTTGTACAAAGAATACCCGTTCTCGCTCCCTTCCTCGAAAACATTCGACGCTGTGCTCGATGAATTTAAACCGGATATCATCCATTTCAATAGTCCGTGCCCGTTAGCGTTCGCGTCGTTGAAATACGGCAGGAAGCATGATGTCCCGGTTGTCTCGACGTACCACACACATTTTCTCAGCTATGCGCAATATTACAAACTGAAACCGTTCATTGCCGGGGGGTGGATGCTCTACCATCACATCTACAATCAATGCGCACAAGTGTATGTCCCTTCAACGTCAATTTTAGATGAGTTGCAAGCGGGAGGACTACGAAAACTTCAATTCCTGCCGCACGGTGTGGACATCAACGCATTCAATCCGACTTTTTTTTCCGCGACGTGGAAAAAAGAAATCGGTGCCGAAGACAAATTCGTCGTTCTCTATGCAGGAAGACTTGTGTGGGAAAAAGACCTGCGCGTGCTGGCTGATGTGTACAAAATAATCATGCAGCGGCGGAGCGATATTGCTTTTGTACTCGCGGGCGACGGTCCCGTTCGAAAAGAATTGGAACGGATGATGCCCGATGCAATTTTTCTCGGACACCTCAAC
>JAGWND010000018.1 GCA_028873075.1 Bacteroidota bacterium | reverse complement strand
TAGATATTCTGTCAGGTCTTCCGCCATGCGCTTCGTCAGCGTCGTAACGAGCACGCGCTCTTTCTTTTTTGCACGCTGTCGAATTTCTTCGATCAAATCGTCAATCTGGTTTTTCACCGGGCGGATTTGCACTTCGGGATCAAGCAGCCCTGTCGGACGAATCACCTGCTCCACAAACACACCTTTGCATTTTTCCAATTCGTACGATCCCGGCGTGGCGCTCACAAAAATCACCTGGTTCACCATCTGTTCCCACTCATCAAATTTCAGCGGACGGTTATCGAGCGCCGACGGAAGACGGAATCCGAAATTTACGAGCGTTTCCTTGCGCGAGCGGTCGCCGTGATACATTCCTCCGATTTGCGGCACCGTCACATGCGATTCGTCTATCGCTAACAAAAAATCTTTCGGGAAATAATCGAACAAACAGTACGGGCGAGAGCCCGGCGGACGTCCGGCGAGATGACGGGAATAATTTTCGATGCCGTTGCAGTACCCGACTTCGCGCATCATTTCGATATCGAAGCGCGTGCGCTGCTCGATCCGTTGCGCTTCCACAAACTTGTTCATGTTCCGTAATTCGGCAAGACGTTCTCTCAATTCGGCTTCGATGGATTTGATGCCCCGCTCGATAGACTGCCGCGTTGTCACGAACTGCTTCGCCGGATAGATCACTTCGTATTCTGTTTCGCTTAAAATTGAGCCGTCAACGCGATTGATGATCGAGAGGCGCTCAATTTCATCGCCGAAAAATTCGATCCGCACCGCTTCTTCGTTTTCGTACGCCGGAATCACTTCCACCACATCGCCGCGAACGCGGAATGTGCCGCGGACGAATTCATAATCGTTCCGTACATACAAAATATCGAGAAGCTTCTTGAGCAGAACGTTCCGTTCAATATGTTCTCCTTTTTTCACCACCACCATCTGTTCCATCCATTCGTCCGGCGCGCCGATGCCGTAAATGCTGCTGACAGACGCAACGACAATGACGTTGTGTTCGCCGCTGAGCAGCGCGCTGGTTGCGCGAAGACGGAGCCTGTCAATCTCGTCGTTCACCGATGCGTCTTTTTGAATGTACGTGTCCGTCGTCGGCACGTACGCTTCCGGCTGGTAATAATCGTAATAGCTGATGAAGAATTCAACGTGATCGCTCGGAAAGAAGCCTTTGAACTCGGCATACAATTGCGCTGCCAGCGTTTTGTTGTGCGACATGACGAGCACCGGGCGGTCAATCTGCGCGATGACGTTCGAGATCGTGAACGTCTTTCCGCTTCCCGTTACGCCGAGGAGCGTTTGATATTTATCTCCGCGCTGAATGCCCTCTAGCAGTTGCCGGATCGCCTCCGGCTGGTCGCCTTGAGGTGTGTAATCAGAGACGAGATGAAACATAGGGCATTTTCAATTTGCAATTGACAATTTATCGGATTCTCACTATACAACTTCCAAATAGTTGTAAGGGTTTCATTTTCCTTTTTGAATTCTTTTCAGAGTAATTCTTGAAGCCGCAACGATCGCTGTAATCTCTTTCACTTCTGCAAACAGTTCTTTTACTCGGTCGGGTTTCATCAACCCAGCTTCAGTAATCATTTCGATCCAAAACTGTGTTTCGTCTGCCTCTTCTTCCACAATTCCAAGCTTGTTGATGAAATCTGCTTTCGATCTTGCTTTGCATGCTGAACGATAATTTGCTGCTACAGAAGTTGCCGATCGGATAATCTGTCTTCCCAAAACATTACAGCCATATTCTTCGGCAGCGATTGCACAAGCCGAATCACTCGCAGTGCCATGGCTTTTGTTCTCGCTTTCAACTCTTCTTCAGTCAATGATCCCTCATCAATAAATTGAAAATTGGAAATTGCAAATTACCTCGCTTTGATCGTTTCCAATCCGTGCGCATGCGGTCCCATTTCACTTCTTCGCAGCAAAAATGCAAAAAGAAGCCCGAAAATTCCGAGGCAGGAAAAGATCCACATACCGAGATGATAGCCGCCCGGATTTGCAGCGCTTGCACCGGCGTAGTCGTTCGCCCAGCCGATAAGCAGATTGAATCCGGCAAGCCCGATATTCTGGATCATCGTCATCAATCCGTACGCCGTTCCCAATTTCGATTGATCAACAATATACGCAACGGAGGGCCACATAATTGCAGGAATTAATGAGAACGCAATGCCCATCATCGCCATCGGAACATACAAAGTAAGATGCGTGTATGCCATGATGAGGTAAACTGGAATGAGAAGCAGCGAACCAAACATCATGAAGAGCGAGCGTTTCCCGACGCGGTCAACCATCAAGCCGAAGAGCGGCGTTGCGATCATCGCAAAGAGTGTGAGAATGCTTGAAAGAAATCCGCCGAATTCACGTGTGGTGCCGTGCGCTTCAATGAAAAATTTCACAGCGAATGTCTGAAACGGAAAAATGCCGGAATAAAACGTAATGCACAGTGCAACGATGAACCAGTACGATGTTCCGAATTTGAAAATGTCTGAGAATACCACTTTGTCCGTCGCGCCGCTCTGACCGATATCATATTTCTTCGCCGCGTTACCTTCCAGGCCCCAATACAATATTGCTCCCGCAACACAGATCACTCCCGCCGCAACGGTGATGAAAAGCGGAAGCTGCCAGTTCCTGAAATACGACGATGCCCACGACGGCGAATTCAACGCGGCAAACGATCCGAGGCGCGCAATAGTGAGATTCAAACCGAATGCAAAGCTCAGCTCTTTTCCCTTGAACCATTTTGCAATCGCCGTTGTCACCGCAACGATCAGCGATTCGGCACCGAGACCGAATATCAATCTTCCTGTTGCCATAATGCTCAGCATCGGCGTTGCAGCGGTAACGGCGGCGCCGAGCAAGCACAACGCCGCAAAGATCAGCGTTGATTTTTTTGTTCCAAGCCGGTCAATAATAAATCCGCCGATGAGCACCATGAAGACATTCGGAATGCTGTAAATCGCCTGCAGCAAGCCGATGTCCGAATCGGAAAAATGAAGCTGCTTCGCCAACACATCCGCGAGCGGGCTGATCGCGTCGTAAATATAATAGTTGCCGAACATCGCCAGACTGATGAGCACGAGAACAATCCAGCGGTACGCGCGCGGCGGTGCAGGAAGCGCTGCGGCTGAATTCATCCCTCTTTTTACCTCAACTGTTTCCGACATGGTGATCCCTTCTAAAAAATATTTCGTGTATTAAGTGCGTTTCGTAGGCAGACAAAATACATTTTCGGATGTTCCACGATCTTTCGAAAAATGGAATAGTGTAATAACGAAATTTCACTATTCCAACAACACTCGATTGCATTACTCAGGTTTTCTAATAATTCACTTGCTCTTTTTTATAAAGCGATACCGCCGTTTCGCGCGATACCGCCTCCGCAAGCTTTTCCCCTTCAGAACTGAACGCCCAGTAAAAAAGATAACGGATCGGATGATCCTGTCGAATCGCCTTCACCGCTTCGCATAGAAGACGCTTCGCTATTCCTCTGCCGCGGAATTCCGGCAGAACGAGCGCCGAGCATAAATAAATCGCTTCGTACGTTCCATTCAGCGGAGTCATTTTTAACAATTCATCTTCGTTGATTTCCTTCGCAATGAACCGCTTCATCAACTTTTCGGTGGTCGGAATAACGAGCACCCATGCAACCGGACCGTCGCCGTCGTCCTGCTCTCTCATCGTTGCCGGATGAATGCGGCGCAATTGTTCCATCACTTCCTGTGTAACGGAAACCTGATTCGGGTCGCTTTTTGCCGAGAAGAATTCATTCGCAAGCCGTATCATGCGTTCAAGGTTGGTCATACAAGAGAATACCTAACTATGGTGTTCTTCGCTTCCCGGCCTCACCCTAACTCTCCCCTTGCAGGGGAGGGAATTTCCATTCTCTGGGTGCTCGGAAAATATTGTTCACAAAAAATACAATGTTATTTTTTAGAAACCGCACTAATGATAATGTTTTTTCCAATTCTCTTTCCTACCCCTCCCATTTCTTCACCCCATTCTTATCCACCTGACTCAAAATGAGTGGCGTCCGTTTCGGCGGAACGTTTCCAATCGTAAACGCCGCCGCGATGCGCTCTGCCGCAGAATCGAAAATTCCCTTTTTGTCCGTGAAAAATGTTGCGAGAGGCTCCCCTTGTTCTACCGCGTCGCCTGTTTTTTTTGCAAGAAGAATGCCCGCTTTCGGGTCAATCGTGTCGTCAACTTTCATTCTTCCCGCACCTAACTGCACGGATGTCAACCCCAATGCGAGAGAATCAATCGCCGTTACAAAGCCGCTTTCCTGCGCTGTAACCGTGCGGGAAAATTTTGACACAGGATATCTTTCGGGATGTTCGATGAAACCAATATCGCCTCCCTGTCGCTTCACCATCTGAAGAAATTTTTCGTACGCCGCGCCGCTCTTCACAGCTTCCTTGCAGCGCTCGATCCCTTCCTGCAGCGATGACGCTTTCTTTCCTAACATCACCATCGCGCCGCCGAGCGTGCATGTCAATTCCATAATGTCGGGGACTTCCTTCCCTCGTAAACAATCAACCGATTCCATCACTTCGTTCCAGTTGCCGATAGCATAACCGAGCGGCTCGCTCATATCGGTGATGAAGCCGATCGTCTCTTTGCCGAACTTCGTGCCGATGCCGACGAGCGTTTGTGCAAGCCCGGCGGCGCGGTCGTATTCCTGCATGAACGCTCCGCGTCCAGTTTTAATATCGAGCACGAGCGCATCAATTCCTTCAGCCAATTTTTTGCTCATAATGCTTCCGGCGATGAGCGGAACACATTCGACCGTTGCCGTTACATCGCGCAACGCGTACATTTTTTTATCCGCCGGCGCAATCTCTTTCGTCTGCCCGATCATCACTACGCCGGTTTCGGCGATGACCTTCTTGTATTCTGAAATTGAAAGCGCAGTGTTGAAGCCGGGGATTGATTCCAATTTGTCGAGCGTGCCGCCCGTGTGTCCTAATCCGCGGCCGCTGATCATCGGCACCGGAACACCGCACGCCGCAACGACCGGCGCAAGCGGGAGAGAAATCTTATCGCCGACTCCGCCGGTGGAATGTTTGTCCACTTTCATGCCGGGAATAGAAGAAAGATCAACAACTTCTCCCGAGTGAAGCATTTCGTGCGTGAAGGCAACTGTTTCTTCAGCATTCATCCCGCGGAAAAAAGCCGCCATAAGAAACGCGGACATCTGGTACTCGGGTATCGTTCCCTGCACGTAACCGCTGATGAGGAAATGAATCTCGTCGGGGGAAAGCGCTTCGCCTTCCCGTTTTTTGCGGATGAGTTCTGCTGCTGTCATGGTGAAAGATTCAAGATTAAGGATTCAGGATTCAACTTGAATCATGAATCCTGAATCAACTTCTATCCCTTCGTGTCTTAGAGTCCTCGTGGCATTGCTTTTATGTTCTGCGCAACGTGAGGGCATGGCTTATACCAGCGTGAGTAGCTGGGGGAAGCTTTGAATGATGAAATCTGGATGGAGCGCGTGCATCTGGTCTTCGTTGAATGTACCGAACGTAACGCCGCAGACCGCAACGCCGGCGTTTTTTCCGCAGAAAATATCTCTATCCGTGTCGCCGGTCATCAGCGTTTCTTCCTTTTTCCACTTTTGTTCTTTGAGAACTTTTCTGATGATGTACGGGTCGGGCTTGTGCGGTATTCCGTCGTCTGTTCCCTGAATCTGAGAAAAATACTGCGCGATACCGAAATGCTGAAGAACTTTCGTTGTCGTCTCGCTCGATTTGGTTGTCGCAGTTGCGAGATTGATTCTTTTGTGATGAAGAATTTCTACCGTTTCTTTCACCCCGGGAAAAAGCGTCGTGTGGTCGAGTGCGCGCGGCCGGTAATAATCGCGGTACATCACCGCCGCTTCGGGAATGTGCCTGTGAAGCCCGCGCGGAAGCAGCAGCGAAAACGTCTCCTGCAGCGTTTTGCCGATATGCGGGTAAAGGTCCTCGGCAGAATACCTGTCAACGCCTAACTGCCGCAACACCCACAATTGCGCACCGGCAATATCGCGCTTGGAATCGAGCAGCGTGCCGTCAACATCGAAAATAATGTTTTTGATTGACATAATTTTCATTCTTGCTTTGCCCGCAAAATACACAAAAGAGGCAAAAGATAATCTTTTCCTAAAAATTCATTTCCTCAGCAGCCGTTCGCCGAGCATTATTCCGGCGATGGATTTCCCGTCAACAATCTCGTTGTGCTCGATCTTCTCCAGCGCTTCATCGAGCGGCATGTGCACTACGCGGAGTGACTGCTCTCCTTCTTCGAGCGCCTGTCCGTCCGGCGACGGCGACAATTCCTGCGCCATGAAAATATGAAGCCGCTCGTCGCAAAACCCCGGCGTCGTGAAAATTGCCGTCAGCTTTCGCCATTGTTTCGCCTCGTAGCCGGTTTCCTCGCGAAGCTCGCGCTGTGCGCAGTGAAGCGGCTGTTCGTTGCCGTCCAATTTCCCCGCGGGAAGCTCGAGCACGTGCTGCTGCACCGGGTAGCGGAACTGGTTCACCAGAAGAATGTCGCGGTTCCCGAACACAGCAAGCACAACGCTGCCGCCCGGATGTTCAATGACTTCGCGCACCGAATGGTTGCCCGAATCGTACTCGACGGTGTCAACAACGAGGTTGACAATTCTGCCTTGATAGAGTTTTTCTTTGTTCAGAATTTTGAAATTCATGTGCAATGCAAGTAGTCAGTACTCAGTGGTCAGAGATCAATTGCCGGAAAAAAATCAGTCTCGTCCTGAACCCTTGATCCTCAACCCTTAACCTCAAATTTCCATTTCCCGTTTTCCATTTTTCTTACTGCAGCGCTCTGCTACCCGGCTTCACAGCCTTGCTCCCTGCTTTACAGAGCGGACATTCTTCTTTTTTATACGTCACGACATCCATTTGAAGAATCGAAAGTGTTTTCGCTTCGAATTTCACGCTGCCGTTGCTCCGGTCAACAATATAGCCCACGCCGGCAAGACGCGCCCCGTGATCTTTCACAAGACCGATCACATCTTCCACCGAGCCGCCGGTGGTAACAACATCCTCAACGACGAGCACGCGCTCTCCTTTTTTCATTTCGAAGTCGCGCCGCAGCGCCATTTTTCCATTCTCGCGTTCGGCGAAGATCGTGCGCGCGCCGAGCATTCTGCCGACTTCCGTGCCGACAACGATGCCGCCGATGGCGGGGGAAATCACAAGCTCGATTTCGCTGTACTCGAAGTGCTTCGCTATTTCACCGGCGAACAGGTGAAGATACTTCGGGAATTGCAGCACTTTCGCGCATTGAAAATACTGCGGGCTGTGCAATCCCGATGTCAGCTCGAAATGTCCTTCGAGCAGCGCTTTGGTTTGCCTGAAAATTTCCAACAACTCTTCTTTAGGAAGTTTCACGCGAACTCCTTAAAATTGAAAATTGTAAATGGATACCCGACAAAAGCATTTGGGCATGACGTTTTTCCTTTTTTGTAACACGAGATTAGAATTTTGAATTTGCTTAGGGTTTCGAAATTAGTGCTTCGGATTTCTCCAGACTCACCATTCATCTTCCAATTCCTCCAGCTCTTCCTCCATTTCTTTCTTTTCGAGTTGAAAATCCCCTTGGGAAAGCTCTCCGGAAAAAACCGCAGCTTCGATGCCGCGCCGGTAGATCGCTTTCGCTTCCTGCGTTCGATTATGTCTCGTGTAGATTCTGCCGAGCTGGTGAAAGGCAGGAACGTACTTCGGGTCGCGCCCGATTACTTCGAGCAATGTCGTAACGGCAAGTTGTGAATCGCCTCCGCTGTCGTATTCGAGGGCAAGCGCGTAGCGGGAAAAAGAATCGTTCGGGTCGCTTTCGAGAATTTTTTTCAGAGATTCGATGCGGGATGTTGTCGTTGGCATAGAAAATGAATTAAATTAACCACGAAGCCTCAAAGACACGAAAGGAACAAAGGAAAAAACCGATTGATGGATAATCGGATCGGTAAATACTGAAACTTCCATGAATCCATTTATCCATTCATCCTGCTTTTTGTGTCTTTTTTCGCTACAGTTCATTGATTGCTTTTGCCAGTGAAAAATCTTTGTCCGTCAATCCGCCCGCGCTGTGCGTGGAAAGCACGAGCGTGACTTTATTCCATTGAATCACGATATCGGGATGATGGTTCGCTTTTTCTGCGAGGAGTGCGACCGATTGAACGAATCCCATCGCATGAACAAAATCTTTTTTTACAAAGATCTTGAAAATCTGGTGCTCGCTGCGCTTCCATCCTGTAAGAGATTTCAACGCAGATGCAATTTGTTTTTCGGTGTAAAGTCCCATCGTTTTCCTTCCTCTCGTTACACTAAACCTTCTTTGTATGAAACCCTAAATCCGAATATCGGGTTTAGAATTTCGGATTTATCTTCTGAACGGTTCCTCACGATTCGCGAAGTCGGGCTGGTAATAATCCTGGCTTTCAAACTCCTGCGCCCAGCCGTTTTCCAAACCGTACTTGTCGAGCAAAAAAAGCACTTTGTTATATTCGCTTTCGCGGATGCGGCGGTCGAGCAGTTCCGTCGTTGCCGCTTTGTGCGCCGGATAATATTGTGCCATGACGCTGAGCGTAACGCGCTTATCAAGCTCCGAAGCGATCCATTCGAGTGTTTCTTCCGATGAAGCGATATCGTTCGGCAGAACAAGATGGCGGATGATTAATCCGCGCTTCACAAGCGCGTCCTCGCCGTACACAAGTTCGTACCCCACCTGCAGGAACATTTCTTTGATTGCGGCGCGTGAAACAGCAGTGTACGATTTCACTTTGGAATACCGCCAGCCGAATTCATCGTCTG
This sequence comes from Bacteroidota bacterium, assembly GCA_028873075.1. GTDB lineage: Bacteria > Bacteroidota > Ignavibacteria > UBA10030 > UBA8401 > JAJYOI01. Next base: position 18,002 of record JAGWND010000018.1, on the reverse strand, counting down.
CATATTTCAGATCGGGAAGATAAATATCGAAAATGCCGTCGAGCAGCTTCAGCACTTCAACCGAATCGTAGGCATTAGTGTTGTAAATGAGGGGGAGGTTCAATCCTTGCGGAATAGCCAACGAAAGCGCGCGGACGATTTGCGGAACAAAATGCGTCGGCGAAACGAAGCCGATGGAATGGCTTCCTTTCGCCTGAAGCTCGAGCATCATCTCCGCCATCCGCACGAACGTTACCGTGTTCCTGCTTTCAATTTTCCAATTCTGACTGATCTGGTAATTCTGGCAATAGACGCAGCGCAAATTGCAGTTGCCGAGAAAAATGTTGCCGACGCCGTTCGTGCCGGCAAGCGCCGGCTCTTCGCCGAAATGCCGGCAGTACGCCGAAACGACGGGGAGGTACCCGGAATAACAGCGGGCGATTTCGTTCTTCAAACGGTTGTTACCGCAGTCGTGCGGACAAATATTGCATGCAGCAAGCATTGCTTCCAACGCTTCCAAACGCTTGTAAAACTCACCCGATTCAAACAGTGGTATGTACGAGGGAACAAAAGGCATTGCGTTACATTAACCAGATGACCGTCACTTCAAAGGTGACGGTCATCTCAGAAAACGTGTTTTTCAATATAAGGAAGTTTCGGAAGGAATTCCAGCTTTGTTCCCACACATGATTAGCGTATCTTGCAATTGATCGAAATGGAGGCTGCATGAACTCAATTGAAAAATTATCGCGGGAAGAATTGCTCAAGCTGGTGAGCGTCTATGCAAAAAACTGGCTCGCCCATGACGGCAGTTGGTTCCTGGCTGCGGAAGAAACGTTAGGGATGGAAGCTGCAATCGCCCTTGACACAAAATCGTGGGAGCGTTTTGCCGCTGCAGAAGCAAAACGGATCATGAAAGAATTTAACATTCCGCAGGGAAGCGGGCTAAAAGGATTGGAACGCGCGTTCGGATTCCGGATGTATGCCGCGATCAACAAGCAAGAAACGGAATGGCTCGACAAGTCAATACTGCTCTTCCGTATGGTGGAATGCCGCGTGCAATCAACACGGGTCTCGAAAGGTTTGGCACCGTTTCCCTGCAAATCCGTCGGTATCGTCGAGTTTACTCACTTTGCACGTACGGTAGACCCGCGTATTAAAACAGAATGCCTCAGTTGTCCGCCTGATCCTGTAAAAGCTTCCTATTGCTCTTGGAAATTCACGATTGACACGAGCGCTGCGTGAAATACTGAAAACTTTTTGTTTGCATCTCACCTCAGGTTTACATAACTTTTTATGTGACATTCACACATTGTATGCAAATTTATTATGACATATTCCATGGCACTGCCGCTCAATTTTCTTGAGAACTCCTTAGGAGTTGCCGATATCTACAAAACCCCGGCGCGAAAAGCACATCAGTTCTTACTTGGCACACCGTCAGAAGCAATCGCTGAAACACAACCTTCGTTAGGAAACATCATTCCGCTTCCTGCTTTCGTTCTCCCGGTGGAACGCTTATCGGGCGCTGAAAGCGCGTTCACATTAAAAGCAGGCGTACACATTTCCGTCGTGCCTGCAACGGCGGAACTGAAAAACATCGGACAGTATTTAGCGGAGAGACTGAACGTTTCAACAGGCTATGAAATTCCGGTCACGGCAGCGGCACATGCGCCGGCAAAAACAGGCATTCAACTTGCACTTTCCGACGCCGACCCGACGTTAGGCGATGAAGGGTATCTTCTCACAATTACACAACGCCGGATTTTTCTCACCGCATATACGCCTGCAGGAATCTTCAGAGGAATTCAAACGCTGCGGCAAATGCTTCCTCCGGAAATTGAAAGCCCTGCCGGAATAAAAAATTCCCGTAAAGCCCCGTGGTCAATACCGGCAGGAACGATACGGGACGTTCCGCGTTTCTCCTGGCGCGGCGTGATGCTGGATGTTGCGCGGCATTTCTTCAGCGTGAAGGATGTCGAGCGGCTCATTGATCTGATGGCATATTACAAAATGAACCGCTTTCATCTCCATCTCTCCGACGATCAAGGCTGGCGGCTGATGATCAACTCATGGCCGCAGCTTGCAACGTACGGCGGGAGCATGCAGGTCGGCGGCGCGAAAGGCGGATATTATACGCAGGAAGACTATGCACATATCGTCGAGTACGCGCAGCAGCGGTACATCACGGTGATCCCTGAAATTGACATGCCCGGTCACACCAATGCGGCGCTCGCGTCATACCCGGAGCTGAACTGCAACGGGGCTGCACCGCCGCTCTACTCCGGCATTGATGTCGGCTTCAGCGCGTTGTGTGTGGATAAAGAAATTACATACACCTTTGTAAACGATGTTATCAGAGAAATTGCCGCACTGACACCGGGTTCCTACATTCATGTCGGCGGCGATGAAGTTTCAACATTAAGCGTCAGCGACTACAGCCGTTTCATCGAACGAGTACAGACAATCGTGCAATCACACGGGAAGCAAATGATCGGCTGGGCTGAGATCGCTCAGGCGCGTCTTTCCCCTTCATCCATCGCACAGCATTGGAAAGATAAGTTCGCCCAGCTTGCAGTACAGCAACATGCGAAGGTCATCATGTCTCCCGCGCAGAAGTTGTACATGGACATCAAATACAACGATTCGACACAGTTAGGATTGATCTGGGCCGGATACATCGGAGTAAAAGATGCCTATGAGTGGGAACCGTCAACAATCGTGAACGGCGTCACGGAAAACGACATTCTCGGCATCGAGGCAGCTCTCTGGTCTGAAACGATTCAAACGATGGAAGATATTGAGTACATGGTTTTTCCCCGCCTCCCAGGTTACGCAGAAATCGGCTGGTCTCAGGCAAAAGACAGAACGTGGCGTGAGTACGAACAACGCCTCGCCAGTCACGGCTCGCGTCTCAGAGCATTAGGCGTGAACTTTTATCCTTCTCCCGAAGTTGCGTGGAAATAATTACAATTTCCTTATCTTTGCGCCGCTGAATTTTGCATAAATCGCGTTCAACAGCGGCGAGTCTCCGTTCTGAAAATAGTCTCCCGTAATTTCCCAAATACCGATACCGCGCGCGCCGTTATCGAGAACGAACTGCGCTTTCGCTTCCACCGATTCCTCATCGTCGTAAGAAATGAATTCATGCCACTCCGTGCTGACAAGATATGGAACCTTGGCACGGTCATCCCAGTAGCGCTTGAACTTATCCATCACTTTCACAACGTCATTGTAACTTGAGCCGTAAGGCGAAAAGCGCACTGTGTCGCTGCCGCTGAACGACGCGTACGGCGCGGTGCAGTGCATGAACGTGTGCGCATAAAACGGAACACCGACATTGATTTTTGCAGCAGGAATCTTGTATGTCTGCGTGTAAAGCCTGAACGCGGCATCAACATTTCTCACGCTGTCATCGGCACGGGGAGAGTACAATGCAGAGTTGTAGCCGCTCAGGGAATCCCACGGTCCCCAGAAATCGTATGTCATTACGTTGAGCATGTCGAGAATACCGGCAATTTTTTCGATCTCGAACTGTGTCGCAATCGGGGCGCCTGCGGGAAGCGCAGCAGAGAGGAGAAATTTCCTCCCGGTTTTTTCTCCCAATGCGTCGAGACTGTCCCGTACGGTCTGAAGCAGCAGCGTGCAATTGACCTTATCGTTCGGCGTTCCATTGTGTACAACTAAGCCGGGAAATTCCCAATCAATGTCAATGCCGTCGAAACCGAATTCAATAATTCGTTCGACGCACGAGTGGGCGAACGTTTCTCTCGCCGTGTCGCCCGATGCAACGTGCGGAAAGTTATAGGAATCCCCCCATCCGCCGATAGAGAGCATCACCTTTACCCCGTGCCGATGCGCGAGAGCGGTCAACGCTGTACCGGTTTTATACGTTCCCGCGGCAGAATCACGTTCGCCTTTCAGAATCATGTCGTCTCCTGCCGAATCAATTCCGGCAATTTCTCCGTCCGGTAAAGGAGAAAAGAAAGCATAATTGATCATCGTGAGTTTGTCGTACGGTATTTTTTCCGGCGTCATCGGAGCCTCCATCGCCCTCCATTTCCATGAAGGGTAATACCCGATGATTTCTTTTTGCTGCCCCAGCGCCGAAATTGTCCCTGACAACAGCGCCGCCAAGCAATAGAAAGCAATAATTTTTTTCATAATACCTCCTGCCGCTCCGAAAAGTAATTGTTGTATTTTACCGATTCCTCCCGCTCTCCCCCTTGCAGGGGAGAAGAAAATTTCCCTCCCTGGCAAGGGGGAGGGTCGGGGTGGGGTCATCCCGTGGACAAAAAGGCTCCGGATGAAAATGCAACGTTATTTTTTTTGATCCGGCATTTCCCCATGCTTCGTTACGCTGTTTCCAACGCCGGTCCGGTTTCACCGGATTCGACTTCCCGGAACGGAACCAGCCATGTAACAAGAAACGATGGCACGGTTGCGATCATCACCCAGATGAAAAAATGCTTGTAACCGAGATAATCGCTGATAACGCCGCTGATCATCGAAGGAATCAAATAGCCTAACTGCATCAGCGAGGTGGCGAAAGCATAATGTGCCATTTTATACTTTCCCGGCGCAATTTGCTGCATCATGAACAGCATCAGCCCCACAAATCCGAAGCCGTAGCCGAAATATTCAAACACGACAAGAACAGAAATAGCGAAAAAATTCGTCGGCTGAAAAACTGCCAGGAGCACATAGACGGCGAACGGAATGTTGAAAAAAGCACAGAGCACAAGCAATGCTTTTCGTAAACCCCTGTTTGCCGTAAAATATCCGGATAACACGGAGCCTACGATGAACGCTAACGGAGGAAAAATCCCGTAAAGAACCCCGACATCTTCTGTCGAAAGTCCAAGTCCGCCGGCATCCCTGCCCGCGCGCATGAAGAGCGGCACAATTTTTATCGCCTGCCCTTCCGCAAAGCGATAGAGTACAAGAAACACGATCGCCCACCCAATATATCTTTTCTGAAAAAACGTGACAACGACATCCCAAAATGTTGCAACGGTTTCCCTGATCGTTTTCACTTCGCCGGGTTTTCCTCCCGTCGGAAGAAAGCGCCAATGATAGACACTCATCGCCAACAAAATGACGCCGAATGACGCCATCACGATTGTCCACGCAGAAACTACGCCGATGCTCTGCTCTAACCGTCCCGCAATGTACACAAACGCGCCTTGCGATAGAACTTTGCCGACATTATAAAACGCTCCCTGCCAGCCGATATATTTCGCCTGCGTTTGCTCCGAGAGCACGGTGATGTACACGCCGTCGGCAGCAGTATCATGAATTGCCGAATTGATCGCAATAATGCCGAAGAGAATCAGCGTCCACGTGAAGAACGATGGGAAGTGAAGCGAGAGTGCTAACAGACCGAAACTGACTCCGCCTAAGAATTGTGTCGCTAACACAAAATGTTTTTTCGTTTTGAACATTTCAAGCAGCGGACCCCAGAGCGGTTTCAGCGCCCACGGAATTGCAACGAGGCTTGTGAAGAAAGCAATTTCCGCATCGCTCTTTCCCAAGCTTCTGTACATCAACACCGACACAACATTGACTACGACGAACGGTAAGCCTTCGGCAGTGTAGAGTGTCGGAACCCAAAACGCAGGATGAGCGGTTTTAAGTTTAGAATTTTGCATTGCACCAATCTACATATTTTTTCGTCGAAGTAAAACCAAAAAAACAAGATGGACCCCGCTTTGCAGGCGGAGTCCATCTTTTTCTCGAAAAGCCCTTCTCCAAAGGAGTTCTTCGGATCGGCGCCGGTGCATGACGGAGGTCGTATCATGCCAACGCCGGAAGGGTTGAGCGAATTATTTTTTTACAGATGCACAAGATGTAAGATACCTCTAAGGTGTCCTACATCTTTCTACACTTGTCAGTTCAAAAGAATCATCTTCTGCGTGATGGCCCGTGCGCCTTGCTCAAGGCGGTAGAAATACACGCCGCTGTCAAACCTGTCCATGTTCACATTGAAATTGTAAACTTGATGCGCTAGTGCATTGCCCTCGAAGACGGTCATCACCAGTTGTCCGAGTGTGTTGTATACCTTCAGGGTTGCGGGACCGTTCCGGTCAACTGTAAAATTGATCGTCGTTGACGGGTTGAACGGGTTCGGATAATTATTTCCCAGTTCGAACTTTGCCGGAACAGAAGCGGGCTGCTGCTGAACGGCGGTAGGCGTTCCGGTATTCCAATACGGATCGCCAACAACCGACGATGATGTTTTCAGATCTCCGGAAGTGTATTCCGGAAGCGGCCATATCGGTACCCAGTTCGCCGCTGTTCCAACGCTTGTTCGTTGGTAGCCCCAGCGATCGGTGGAAGCGGTGTTTCCTCTTATTTCAAGAATATAGCCCTTGAGACCAATGCCATAGCCCGTTCCCCCGCTTAATACGGCCGAAGAAATTGAAGAGCGAAATCCCGGATCGGCATTCACATTACCGGATTCGGTGAATCCGGGCCAATTCGTTGTGTTCGAAAACATTCTTGTGGTACGAGAATTCATCCAAACCGGGGTTACGATCGAATCGCCCCAAGCAAAACCTAATGAATCATGATGTGCCGGGTCGGGATATGTCCACCGGGCAGAATCATTCAAGGTTGTCCAGAACGACGTTAAACCGGATGGCCAGAAGTAGGTATTGTTCTTCACCGATATACTTCTTTTTAATTCAGCAAGCGAATCGCCTTTTGCATTCGATGAATCCGCCGGATCGAACCATTTAGCGTTGGCATGGTTAAGCTCTTCAAAAGAGATGACACCGACATCCGCATCGCCGTACCACAGATTATCCCACCAAGGGGTTTCCTGGTAGTTCGTACCGCCTGCATACGTGCCGTAAAAGATATTGTTTTCAATTTTTGCGTTTGTCTCGTTAAAGATGAAGAATGGATTTTTGAATGTGTACACGACAGTGTTGTGCGAGAACTCAAAGTAGGTTTGCCCATATTTTGTAACTGGGGCTGCAGCATACCCGTTCACGCACAGCATGGTATTGTATTTGAAAACCGTGGTATCGCTGTACACCTCGCCTGGCCATTCATTACGGATCACTTCGCCGATGTACTGCTGCGTGGGATCAACCATATTTCTAAATTTAGAATTGTAGATGAAAAACTTATCCATCTTTCCGTTATAGCCGATCGCAAAAGCGCGCCATTCGTCGAACACAACATTGTCTACCCGAAGCGTTACATTGTCTGCCGATACCTGAATTGCGGTTGCATTCGCACCGTTTGCTGCATCGGTTGTATTGGTTGTAGATAATCCCAAGAGATAAAGATTCTTGAACTGCGCCGTCGTATTATTTCCGATCAATGTAAACATCGTGGTAGGAACTGTCAGATCGGCATGCGTATGCGGCTGAATGCACGGCGGTCTCCCATTGGAACCAAGCTGTCCGACAATTGCAATGCTCGATTTCGATGTTATTGATCCGTCAAAAATATACGTAGTGTCTAACGAGACGAGCTTGTATACTTTGTGTGCGTTCGCGCCTCCTGCTACCGTATCTGCATTGACGACCGCATCAAGATTGCCGGGAGTGGCATAAACAACGAGTGTATCTCCTGCCGCAAACAGTTGTCGGGGCACGACGAAGAGTATTGTCACCGCAGCAAAAAGTACCAAGGTACATATGTGTTTCATGGCTATTCTCCTTATGAGGTTTGTAAATTGTAATTCTTCAGCTCCATTTCATCTTCCTCCCAATATTGAAAACGATTTCCCTCCTCATGAGTCTTTGTTTTTCGATACGCCTTTTTCACCTCCTTCTTTGCACTTCAGCTTGAGTTTCGATGAATTGATACAATTGGTGATTTAGAATTATTCCTTCATACACTTACAAGTGGAAACGAAGTCCTATATCGCCGCTCAAGCCATATGATTGCATTTGCTTCGGAACTCCTGCCGCCGCTTGAATCACGCTGACATCACGCACGCCGGTAAAGTTGTTCAGATCTCCAAAGAGCTGGAAGCCGAGCCACGGCAGATCTTGTTTGACCGAGAGATCCCAACGCCTACTTGCAAGGGTCGAAGAATGTAATTGCAGGTAAAAATCCGATCCGGCAGATCCGGTGTACACATCGGATTGGTAAAGCATCGAGACTCGTATGGAAAAACCTCTGTAATCGTATCCGGCGGAAAGATTTACAACATTGACCGGTTGATCAATAAGCGGAGCGGTAAAACTTGTATCTCTAGGAGTCGCCCCTCGTGCGGGAGGCAAATAGGTGAGAGGGTATTTTGCATTTGAAAAAATGTGAGTGTAATTGATGTTCAATACCAACCCATCCAGCGGATGGGGCAAATACCAGAAATGCGTCTGCCAATCAAGCTCCATTCCATAATCGTCAACCCTGTACGGATTGTTTGTGAAACTGCCGATTTGCCCGCTCAATGTCGTGTCTGTGCCTATATATCTTTGGGGATAATATTTCCAAAGCGCTGCACCCGACGCACCAAATGAATATGGATAGATTAGATCGTCAATTTGTTTTAAGAATCCTCCGACGGTAAACAATCCTACGGTATTATGATAAAAAGAAAGATAAAGGTCGTAATTTTTCGAGCGGGAAGGAACTAAATCGGGATTGTTCCACGATATGCTGCCGACCGCCACATCAATTCTAGGCACAATGGCATTATAGTCTGGATACGCTAACGTGTTGGAATAAGAAAGACGAATGTCGAACCATGGGAAAGGTTTGTATCGAAGAGAAAAATCCGGCAGCCAATACGAATGAATTTTTTCAACCAGCGTGTCATAAGAATTATAAATCGCGTAAGAGAATGTGCCCTGAACGCCTTGCGGTGCAATGTAATGTGTCCGAAAATCCTGGTACCGAATACCGGAGACAACGGTTAATTCTTCACCTATATTAACCGTACCCATAACGTACGCCGCGCTTTGATGCTCAAAGCCTCTGTAATTGTTCGTTGTAGATGCTGTAACATGACGCGCATAGCCTTCAGCGCCGTTTTGCTCTCTTATTGTCTCGACATTGTCTTGCAGGAAATTTGCCATGTCCGAGACCATGTTATAATTCATCGCTTCAGCCATTGTATAATCGCCGTTAAGAAATGTTCCATAGCTGAAGGTGGGGTCTAAGAAAGGGACGATCGGAATGCCTTGCCCTCCTTTGTAAGGCGCCACCGATGGAAAATGGTTCGCAATCATATCGGCAACAACTTTAGCGCTCGGAGAGCTGAATGAGGTTCCGTGATTATCGAACTGTTCATAGGTGTATGATCGCGGCTGATAACGAAACTTTCCCCCGAATTTGATAACCGCTGAAACGGCGCCGGAGAAATTTATCGGAGCGTCCAGAGCAAGCGATGTTGTCAATGCGCGATCTCTCGCCCAACTATTATTGCTTTGAATCGTAGTGAGAAAAGTCTGGGACGTGTCATTCGTTGCTGCTCTTGGAACAGACTGCGGATCTACATCGGCTTTATTGACAAACGGAGTGAGACCGGGGTCTGAAAACTGCGTAAATGTTACTGTCCAGTCCTTCGGGTTTTTTGTTTCCGAATAGGTATGCGAGAATTTGAAATCAACATGAAAGAAGGGCAGTTGCTGTTCGATCTCAAGCACGTTGACAATGGTATTCAAGGTGCTTTTTGTATACGAAGAGGTATAAGTATGATTCTTGGCAGGTGTTCCTCCCCCTGTCAATACCACAAACGATTCCGCCCTTGTTTCAATTTCTGTTGTTCCGGAGCTTACAAAATTCATCAGTGTTATTTTACCTTCCGGAAGCTTGTAATCTGCCACAAACGTGCCGTTGGTGCGCTGTCTGTCCCTTGGGATATAGTTGAGGTTCAGTGAATTAATCAGGTAATCGGTTTGATTATTCTTGTACGGACTGTAGGACGCTCCTAACTCATTGGAACTGAGATTACGCCTCTCAATATCCGCTTGTGCTAAAACACCAAGCGAATGATCATCAAAAAACCTGTCATCTACACTTGCTACATATTTGTAATTGGTATATTTGTTAGGAGCGTCTGAAAGACCATCGTACGCTCCCTGCGCGAGAAGACTTAAATCTATCCCACGGTTAATTTCCCCTGCTTCTCTCATCTTAAAATTTACCGTACCTCCAAGAACATCAGGGTCCTGATCTGCAGTAACGGTTTTTGATACTTCAATCCCTTGTAGCGAGTACGGGGAAATCATACTAAGATCGGCGCTTCGATCTTTCGAATCTGATGAAGAGATGCGAACCCCGTCAACCATAATGGCGTTGTATTTCGGTTGAAGCCCGCGAATGACAATTTGGTTTCCTTCACCGCCGGTTCTCAAAAGAGAAACACCCGGCAGTCTCGCCACCGATTCTGCCGCGTTCGCATCGGGCAGTTCCTGAATTCTCGCGGCAGAAACAACGTTCTTTATCTGCATCGCTGAAAGCTGCTGGTTGATCGCCCCATTCTGCCCTTCTGCCTGTGCCGTTACGACAACCGTTTCCCCCTGAACCCCGACCGCTTCCAATGCAAAGTCCTGCTTCGCGTCTGCTCCCTCCTGAATGCGAAGCGTGACCTCGATGTTTTTGTAGCCGATATACGTTGCGCGAACTGTGTACGACCCCGGAGGAATATTTTTCACGATATACTTTCCGTTAAGATTCGTTGATGCCCCCAAACTCGTCCCGGCAAGAAACACTGTCGCACCGGGAAGAGGCTCGCCGGTTTGACTGTCCCTCACATATCCTCCAAGGTTCGAGCTTGCTGCCGCAGCCGTGGAATAGAAAACAGCAACGGCAAGAACGACAACACCTGAGGCAGCAAAAACCTTGTCACGCATATTTTCCTCCTTCATGAGTTTCATAACCCGAAGAGGCGTAGACCGGCTCTCTCGCGTTGACAATGGAGCTGGCACCGAGAATGGCTCCTTCACCGTCACTGAAACGTGAAGGAAGAACGGCAACTTTTCCCCGCAAGGAAGCGAGCACATGCTTATCGAAAGCTTTGAGTGTGGGCTTCAATAACAATTCACCGGCGTTCACCAAACCGCCCGAGAGAATAATCGCTTCCGAATCGAACGAGGCAACAACATTGGCAAGCATTCTGCCGAAAATTACCCCCGTTATTTCAAATGCTTTCAGCGCGAGAATATCTCCCGCTGCTGCAAAATCATACAGCTTTTTAGCTGTCAGTTCGTTGTACGGCACAGTGCGCAGCTCCGATGCATCAAGCTCGCTTGCGAGAAGTTCAAATGCTGTCCTGCATATGCCCGTGGCAGAGACATACGTTTCCACGCATCCCCTTCGTTTACACCCGCACATTCTGCCGTTAGGCTCAACGATAACGTGGCCTAACTCTCCCGCAAAACCGTTTTCACCGGTAACCAATTTGCCGTCCACGACAACTCCTGCCCCTAAGCCTGTTCCTAACGTGAGAGCGACAAAGTTTTCCATACCTTGCGCCAAACCAAAGTTCATTTCACCGAGAGCAACGGCATTGCTGTCGTTGATGACGGCGATCGGGAGATCATAATGCTGCTTCAGCATCTCAGCAATGTTGATCGTTCCCCACAGCAGATTTGCCGGGCTTTGGATAATTCCTTCGCGATATTGCGCTGCCGGTGCAGCAATGCCGATGCCAAGCGGCTGCACTTCGCGCGCATCAATCGAACACAATCCGTGGATGGAAAAAACAAGCGAGGAAATGAATTCACCTGCATCTTTACACGCAGAAGTGGAAAAATTACTTTTCTTGACGCACCTTCCGTACTCGTCCACAATGCCAAGCGTTGTGTTCGTGCCGCCAATATCAATGCCGATTGTATATTCTGATTCTTTCACGGTTTGCCTCTTCACTATAATGCAATGCGATAGTCTGTAAATATTTTCCGAATGGAGAGTGCCGCTGCACCGAGCAGCGGGGGGGGTGCCGTTAACGATGTCGGAAGGATTGCTGTGTTCCGCTCTTTTCCGAAAAATCCTCTTTTGTTCACGGCCTCCATGATTTCCGGATAAATTAAATCCCATGCACGCGTGATTGTTCCCCCGATAATAATCACTTCAGGATCGAATGAGCGGACAATGTTGGCGATACCCAACCCGATATACTGCGCGGATGTGGTGAGCGCTTCTCTTGCGATGGCATCGCCGCGGTAAGAAAGCTCGATGATGCTTGTCAATGTTAAATCTGCAGTTTTATCCCGAGATAATTTTTTTGTGACAGCGTACCGCCGAACCGTTGCACGATCCGACGCGTACACTTCCCAGCACCCTTGATTGCCGCACGTGCATTGTTCTCCCCCTTCCACAATTGTCATGTGGCCGAATTCCCCCGCTGCGTGCGTGCCGCCGCTGAGAATGCGGTTGTCTACCACGATGCCGGCACCGATGCCTGCACCGACAGAAAGAAAAACAATGTTGGCCGAGGTGATTTTGTGCGTACCTAAAAGAAGCTCGGCCAGCGCGGAAGCCCTCGCATCGTTTTCCACAGTGATGATTTCTATGTCGGGTAAGTGCTCACGAACAATCTGTCCTAAGTCAACTTCATGCCATCCTAAATTCGGAGCGTAGACAACTGTTCCGCCGGAGGCGGACGCCGCATCAACAATTCCTGCAACCGTAATGCCGATGCCTCTGAAAAGATGCGGTAGAGATTGTCTTCTCATCGCATTCAATTTCTCAATGCACAGTGCAACAAATTGCGACGGATCGCTCGCTTCCGTTTTGATCTCTGCCTTGCTGATGATGGTGCCGTCCATGTCTATGACGGCAAGCTCCGTTTTTGAAGAATCGAAGTAGATGGCACCGACGTAATGCTTCCCTCTTTTCACTCGCAAGTTGATCGGACTTCTGCCGACTGCTCCTCTGTTGTCCGGCTCTTCGATGACAAGGTCTTCGGCAATGAGCGTGGCGACGATGTTCGAGACAGTGCTTTTGTTCAGTTTCGTCAATTCAGAAATCCTTGCCCGCGAGATAGGTTGTCGTTCACGAATAGAATTCAAGATGATTGCGCGATTTATGTTTCGTGCTACTTTTGCGTTGATGCTGAGAATGTTGCCGTGTTTTGTTTTCTTTGAAAGCATCATCAGAATATTAATTCAATAATATTTGTTGTTCGTAACAACTTATTAAACACTTAAATTCAATAGATATTCATACAATCACAGAGATAAGTAAAAGTTTGTTGTCGCAACCAACAAATTGAGTTTAAGGAATTTCTGTGAACTTGTCAAGTACTTTTTTCAGAAAATTATCTAGACTTTACAGGGGAAGCCTTAAAATGTACCTCAGCTAATTCCCTCAGCGTCTTCGCACTCGTTTCTGGAAGAATATCTCTCTGCGGCTCTGCTAACATTTCATACCCCACCATAAATTTTTTTATCGCTGCCGACCTGAGCAGCGGCGGATAAAAGTGCATGTGAAAATGCCACTCGTTGTGCTGCTTGCCGTCGGTCGGCGCTTGGTGCAAGCCTGCAGAATACGGAAACGATGTTTGAAAAAGATTGTCGTACTTAATTGAGAGAACGCGTAACGCGTTTGCAAAATCTTTTTTCTCTTTTTCCGAAAGCTGAAGAATGGTTGCAATTTTTCTTTTGGAAATAATCAGCGTTTCGTAGGGCCAGACAGCCCAAAAAGGAACGACAACAACAAAGGAACCGTTCTCAAACACAAGTCTCTCCTTCAATTTCAATTCCAACGTCAAATAATCCGCAAGCAGGCTTCTTTTCTTTTTAGAAAAATATTGCACGAAGCACCTCAATTCTTTCTTTGCCCCCATCGGAATACTTTCCTGCGCCCATATCTGACAATGCGGATGAGGGTTGCTGTTTCCCATCATTGTTCCCTTGTTTTCAAAAATCTGAACATACTTGACCCCCCGATGAGAGCTTAACGATCTGAACTCGTCCTGCCAAACCGCGATCACGTTCTCGATATCGCTTTCATTCATCTCCGCCAGCGTCACATCGTGGCGCGGAGAAAAATTGACGACTCTGCAAATTCCCTTCTCGCTTCTCGCTGTCAACAAATCGCTTCGATGCACTTCATGCGTCGGCGTCTCTTCAATAAGCGCAGAAAAATCATTCGTGAACACAAACGTGCTTTCATACTGCGGATTGATTTCACCGTTGGCGCGCTTATTGCCGGGACACAAATAGCAATCCGGTTCGTATGCCTGTATGGTTTCTTCTTTGGACGCGGATACTTCTCCCCGCCACGGTCGTTCAGTTCTTTGAGGAGAAACCAAAATCCATTCTCCGGTGAGAATATTCTTCCTGCGATGAGGATAGCTGAGAAAATCGAGTCTCTGTGTTTTCATGTATCTATGACGTGTGTTCCGTTGCTGATGGCCGTTACGTACGTTTCCGGCTCAATGTCGAATTTCTGTTTGTATTGCCGGGTTACAGTTTCTGCAATATTCCCGGCCTCACTGCTCTCAATAAGATTGATCGTGCAGCCGCCAAAGCCGCCCCCCATCATACGCGCACCGTACACTTTCGGGTTACCCCTCGCCAATTCCACAAGAAAATCCAACTCGTCGCAGCTCACTTCATACTCGCGGCGTAATCCTTCATGCGTTGCATACAGCAGCGAGCCGAATGTTTTTGCATCTCTCTGCAAGAGCGCATTGCACGCTGCAAGCACGCGTAAGTTTTCTTCGATGACATACTTGCAGCGGCGAAAAATTTGAGGCTCCATTTTTGACTTATGTTCGATCAGCATTTCGGCAGATACATCCCGCAGACTGCGAACGTGTGGGAAATTTTTTTGTATCGTTGACACGCCTAACCTGCATTCCGTTTTTCTTCGATTGTATTCTGAAGAAGCAAGCGAATGCGATTTGCGGGTGTTGAACAACACAATTGAAATATTCTCGAAATCGAACGGATGGTATCGGTACTCGAGCGAACGGCAATCTAATTGCAGCGCATGTTCTTGTTTGCCGAAGATATTTGCAAACTGGTCCATAATTCCGCACTGAACGCCCACAAATTCGTTTTCCGCTTTTTGTGCAAGCTTGACAAGAGAAAGGTCATCAAGCTGAAGCTCGAAAATATAATTAAGAGCAAACGCCAACCCCGCTTCAAGCGCAGCGGATGAAGACAAGCCGGCTCCGATTGGAATATCGCCGCCAAAAACGCAGTCGAAGCCGCGAATGCTGCAATTCAATTCGCTGAATTGATTCACAACGCCCATCGGATAATTGAACCAGCGATTCTGTGTACGGTGCAAATTTTCGAGCTCAAACTGAAATTCCTCGTTCATATTCAGTGCGTAAAACCGACATTTCCTGCCGTCGCGTGGGGCAATGGCAAGATAAATTGCCTTATCAATTGCAGCGGGAAGAACGTAGCCAAAATTGTAATCCGTGTGTTCCCCGAGCAAATTCACTCTTCCGGGGGACTGCACAAGGACCGGTTGCACATCCCTTCGGGACGTGCCTCCATAGAGTTGTTTGAATTTTTCGGCGACGGAATCGAGAAGGTGCATGAGCGTTTCATCCTAATGACTTGTATTAAGCAGTCTTTGGAAGAAGAGAATAGTGGAATACGAAATTATTCGACTGATTCCAATCTTCCTCCATTCCAATACTACAGAAGGGTAGATTTACCTAACCTCGGTTCATTACTTTCTCGTCTTCAAATACATCGTCCCTCCAAACAGCATCATGATGCCGCCCCACCAAATATCGGGGTGTGTTTGCGCGAGAACTGTTGTCACTGCCGGCGGATTGAAGAGCTGATAAATTCCACTGAGCACAATCAGCCCGCCCATCGCCATCAAAATCAATCCGACAAAATACCAAATGGGTTTCATTTTTTGATCGGCCATACAGTATCTCCTTCCTTACCAAAATAAAATATTCAGAACGATGAGCACAATGAGAGAAATGAGTGCATAAAATTCCGGACGTCTCACGAAGGGAAGATGCCGATCGAGATTCTCTTCCGTCAATCCTTTGACAAGCCCTACCAATTCTTCCTTCGGCTTTTTCTTCGTGAAAGTGCTGACGGTGATTGTAACACTGGCGCAGATCAGCCATGCCCACCACGCGCGCCAGAAATTTGTCGCCATGTCGCTTTGAACGCCCGACATTGTCATCACGCTTTCTGCAAGCCAATGAAACTTTACCCCCATGTACATGAGAAACGAAGAAAGCATTCCGGTAACCAAGCCCCAAAAAGCGCCGTTGGGAGTAATCCACCAGAGAAACATTCCGAGAAGCATCGTTGCGAAAAGCGGCGCGTTCACCCATGAAAAGATCGCCTGCATGTAATCCATAATGCTCGGGAAGCTCTTTGCCCAATAGGCTGTAACAAGGGAAAGCACGACACCGACGATCGTTGAAACCCTGCCCATCCAAAGCAAATGCGCATCGGTGGCATTTCTGTTCAGCACCGATTTATAAATGTCGTACGTCCACACGGTGTTGAAGGCGCTGATATTGCCCGCTTGTCCTGCCATAAACCCTGCAAGCAGCGCCGTAACGCCCAAGCCGGCCAAGCCGGAAGGATAATATCGCGCAATCAAAAGCGGAAGCGCCGAATCGTAATTCACAGTGCCGCCGTCGTGCAATAGTGCGAACCCGCTTCTAGGATCGTCGGAAAGAACGATGGCAATAAGCCCGGCAAGAATAACAATGAACGGCAGTGCCATTTTAAAAAACGACGCAAGAATCGGCGTCATGCGCGCGGCGCGTAAATCTTTTGCGGAAAACGCGCGCTGCACAACAAGAAAATCTGTCGTCCAGTATCCGAACGACAACACGAATCCAAGCCCCAATACAATTCCGCTCCAGTGTATGAACATGCCGTTCTTTGTCGGGTCCGACGATGTTGACCAGAGTGTAGTAAAGGAAACCTGCGTGCTTACTTCATTGATGCGTGTGATGATTTCTTTCAGACTTCCGATTTCAATAATGCCGAGAATCGAAACGAGAAACAGTCCGAACCAAATCAAAAAGAATTGAATGATTTCCGTGAAGATTGCCGACATTAAACCGCTGAGCGCGACGTAGAGCGCTACCGTAATTGCTGATGCCCACATGCTGTAATCCCAATTCCATCCTAGAAATGTGTGAAGCACAAGCGCCATCGCATAAAGATTGATGCCGGAAACGAGCAGTGTCATGATTGCAAACGAGATGCCGTTCAGCACTCTCGTCTTTTCATCGAAGCGAAGCTTGAGATAGCCGGGAATAGAATTGATTTTGCTGCTGTAATAAAACGGCATCATGTACACACCGAGAAAAAGCATCGCCGGTATCGCACCGATCCAATAAAAGTGCGCCACGTACATGCCATACTTGAAGGTGTTGCCGGTCATGCCGAGAAGTTCGAGTGCACCGAGATTCGCGGAAAGAAAAGCGATGCCCGCTACCCATGAAGAATTTTTTCTGCCTGCTAGAAAAAAATCTTCCTTGCTCGAAGTAAATTTCCGGAGATACATTCCGATGCCGAGAACAAAGGCGAAATAGACCCCGATAATAATCCAGTCGACCGGCGCTAATCCGATTGCTTGCATAGTAAATTCCTTGTCTTGTGTGGCTATGTGTGCTTGAATTATTGGAAATAATTATCTTTCTGTCAAGTCTGTCTTAGCTGCGGGAAATGTGACAGGCTTCACTTCCCTCACAATACTATTGAAAACCCAGAAAATCTTTCTTATCTTGTCATTGAATCGCGTTGTCTGACACCGGCGCCGATAGCTCAACTGGATAGAGCATCAGCCTACGAAGCTGGCGGTTGGGGGTTCGACTCCCTCTCGGCGCACACAACAACAGAAAAACCCTCATGCCTACAAACACGCTGGAAGTAGCAGCAGCCTCACAGACAATTATTGCTCATCCCGTCAAGCAACTGTACACCGCTGCTGTAAAATTCGTCAGCCAATATCCCGCTATTATTGCGGCATATTTTATTTACGGCTACTATTTCATCTCGACGATGCATTTCTATATCCGGTTCAAGCAAAAGCATTTCGGTGCAAGCGAGGTATTCTCACACTTTGATACGATTCTCTGGATGTGGGCATTGGCATGGCTT
>JAGWND010000233.1 GCA_028873075.1 Bacteroidota bacterium | reverse complement strand
TCAAGGGGCATATCCCGATGCTCTGCGGCAGTATGCCCGCGCGGAATTTCTTGTCCGCCAGAAAAAGTTGAACGAAGTGCTCGGCACGTTGGATGATATTATCGGCACATATTCTGCAGCGCCGCTTGCCGATGACGCCCTCGTGAAGAAAGGAGAGATTCTCGTTTCACTCGGGGAACCCGACAGCGCCTTGGCGGCGTACCGGAAACTGCTTGCCGATTATCCGAACAGTATTCTCCGCGACAAAGTGGAGTTCAGAATTGCAGAGCTGTACCAGAATGTTTTTCACAATAAGGAAAAAGCGATTCAGACGTACGAACAACTGCTCGCATCGTACCCCCAGTCGTTGTACATCAGTGAAGCGCGGAAACGCATTCGGCAGTTGCGCGGGGATACGCTGTAAATGGATTTAGAAACGATTCGCCGGTATTGCTTACGAAAGAAGGGGAAAATCACGGAGGAATTTCCTTTCGGCGAGGGGGCGCTCGTGTTCAAGGTTTTTGGAAAGATGTTTCTTCTTGCCATGCTCGATGATGTTCCGCTGACGATCAATCTGAAATGCGACCCCGCGACAGCATTAGATCTGCGCGAACGTTATCGTGCTGTAACCCCGGGCTATCACATGAACAAAAAACACTGGAACACCGTCACGATAGACGGCTCGGTTCCCGATAAAGAAATGTTCACGATGATTGACCATTCGTTTGAGTTGGTTGTATCACGCCTGCCGAAAAATCAGAGGAGAAAAATTAAGGTGTGAAGAACTTTGCCGCGGCTGCAGCTGTTAAAAAATTCATAATGATGTAAAACCCTTCAAAGGTTCATTTTGTAAATTGCTGCAAAGTTTCGAAATAGGATATATCCACAAGCAAAACCCTTGAAGGGTTTATATTTTTTATGACAACACGTCGAAAATTTCTTGCCGCACTGGGTGCAAGTTTGGCAATGCCGGGCATCCTTATCGCTCAGGAGCCGAAGCTCAAACGCTCGTGGTGGAGCCTTATTTTCAACAGTGATAAAACCGTACCGGCGCCGTTTCACCCGAAGCCCCGAACGTGGAGCGATTCGACAATTACCGCTGCGTGGATCGGCCACTCGACTATTCTCATCAATTTTTTCGGAACTCATATTATCACCGACCCGGTTCTTTCCGAGCGCATCGGTATCAGCCTGCTCGGGGTTGTTACAATCGGACCGAAGCGGCTTGTCGAGCCGGCGCTGAAGTTCGAGGAGCTTCCGCCGATTGATCTTGTTCTGGTTTCCCATGCGCACATGGATCACTGCGATCTTCCGACGCTGAAAAAATTCCCGCTCGACACGCCGGTGATCATGGCGAAAAACACTGCCGATGTGTTGGACGGTTTGGACTTCAAGAAAATTTATGAGCTTGATTGGGGCGAGACAATGACGATCGGCGATGTGGAAATCGAGGGATTGCAGGTGAAGCATTTCGGCTGGCGGTACCCGTGGGAGGAAGATCGTTCGCGCGGCAATTGGAACGGGCGCAGCTATAACGCGTACCGTGTTTCTAAGAACGGGAAGAATATTGTCTTCGGCGGCGACACGGCGTACCAGGAATATTTCAAAAAGCTGAAAGAAAGAAATATTTCCGTCGAGCTTGTAATGATGCCCATCGGCGCGTATAATCCGTGGATTCGCAATCATGCAAACCCGGAGCAGTCGCTCGTAATGGCAGACCAAATGGGTGCGAAGAATTTTCTTCCGATGCACTGGGGGACATTCATTCAAAGCGACGAACCGGTGCACGAGCCGATTGAGAGATTGAAAAAAGCCGTAACGATAGAGCATGTTGTGCTTGATACTATCGGGCAAACGTGGAGCTTAGCCGGGAATATTGCTTCTACCCGAACTTGATTTCCTTCAGAGAATTTTCTTTCTTTCTCCCACACGTTACTTCTTCTATATCGAGAGTTTCAGTGCAATTTCCTTTACAAAAAAGTATTCCACTCGCACCGCTGACGACAATCGGACTTGGCGGCGCGGCAGAATTTTTCTCCGAATGCGAAACTGTTGAGCATGTTTGCGCTGGGCTTGAGTTCAGCAAGCGCGAACGACTGTCTGTTCAAATTTTCGGAGGCGGAAGCAACGTTATTTTTTCCGACGCGGGATTTCCCGGATTGGTTGTAAAGATCGCAGTGAGAGGAATTCATTTTGAACACGACGGCGAATGGATGATCGTCCGCGCGGCAGCAGGCGAAGTGTGGGATCACCTCGTTCACGTGTGCATCGAAAAAGGGCTTGCAGGCATCGAATGCCTCTCAGGAATTCCGGGGTTGGTCGGCGGAACGCCGATACAAAATGTCGGAGCGTACGGACAGGAGGTTAAAGACACGATTGTAGAAGTTAGAGTGTTGGAGCGGGAAACATTGCGTGAAAAAATATTGAAGAATGCCGAATGTGGATTTTCGTACCGAGCGAGCAGATTCAAGACTCAAGATTCAGGAAAGTTTATTGTCACTGAAGTGAGTTTTCGTTTGAAAAAGGAGGGGCGTCCGACAGTTCGTTATCCGGAAGTTAAAAAAATTGTGGAAACGGCGGTTCCTCTTTCATCTCTCGCTGACGGAAGAGCATCGCTTGAAGCTGTGCGCAGCGTCGTTCTTTCGCTTCGAAAGAAAAAATCCATGCTTATTGACCCGAACGATCCGAACTCGAAATCAGTCGGCTCATTTTTTCTTAATCCTGTGATTGAGCAAAAACAGTTTTCAATAATGAGCGAACGGTGGAAGAAAATCGGCGACGGTTCGGAGGTCCCGGCATTTCCTTCGGAGGACAAAGTGAAGCTCTCGGCAGCGTGGCTGGTTGAGCATTCCGGATTAACGAAAGGCTATCGCAAAGGCGGAGCGGGAATTTCTTCCAACCATTCGCTCGCAATCATCAATTGCGGCGGAACAACACGCGATGTGCTCGCGCTTGCATCCGAAATAGAAGAGCGGGTGTTTGGAAAATTCGGAATCCGGTTGGTGAGAGAAGCCGTAGTGGTTGGTTAGCAAGCGGGAGTTTTTTCCCAAAAAGGGATTTTCAACTTTCCTTCAATTCGCGTATATTGGGCGTGGTGCCACAATGAAAAATCATGGTGCAAAACTATGAGATGCGCTTTCCTCAGCATTTTCCTTTCTGCGGCTGTTGTCCTTGCCTCAATTTCGACCGTTGCTTTCGCCCAGCTCGACAAGCCAGTAACGTACGCTATCGGTGTAGGTATATCTACCCTCAGGCAGCCCGATGAGCTGCACAAGTATTGGAATCCGGGTTTCATGTTCGGCGCGGCACTGGAGCGGAATTTTACGCGCACATCGCTGGTAACTTTCTACTCCTACAGTTACAGCACGTTCGATGACCGCGCATGGCTTAACAGCGACACGGCAACAGCGTCATACCAGACTCTCTACAACACATCCAATGTTTCCTATTTTTATGTCGGAGAAAATGTGCGCTACAGTTTTCCGTCGCGCACAGGGCTTTCGCTGTTCGTTGATGCCGGCGTGGGCTATTTTCACATAAGCGGAGGAGAAACGGTAGCGGAAGATCCGGCGCACACGATGCAGGTCCGTCACCCGGGGATTGACAAAGGAGCGTTTCAATTTAACCTCGGGGTCGGCTTGCGCATTGCGGCAGGAAAAGAAACTGCGCTGCTCATTACGATGAGGGAGTTTTTTGCTGCAACGAAGCCGGAACGGACACGTTCTACACCTCTCGAAATTGCGGTGGAGTTTTAAAGAAAAGTTTTATCTTTACACCAGCGTTGAGTTGTCACAACAGTTTTTCATTCAGCAAACACACTGCTTCCGTTGCATTACCGGCAACGGAAACAAATTTTGTGCATGACGCTTTTCCTTCGAAGAGCAGTTCATTCTTCAACGTCCCGACAACATCATTCCAAAAATTCCCAACGACCACGATCGGCTTTTCCTTCATCACATTTTTGTTCATTAGTTCCCACACCGCCGCGAACTCGAGCAGCGTTCCTGTTCCGCCTTTCAAGATGATGTAGCCGTCTCCTAATTCTACAAGCTTCATCAATCGTTCCACCAGTGAAGGCACGACAATGACCTTATCAATCCATTGGTTGGTACGGGTGCCGAAAAACTCCGCAACAACGCCGATGGTGCCGCTGTACGGCATCCCGTACAGCGGGATTTTTCCGTCGGTTGCAAACCCCCTTGGGGCTTCTTTCGCGCCGCGTGCTGCGGCTTCCATTGTGCCGCCGTATCCGCCGTTGCACACATCATAACCGGCAGTCGCAAGTGCTTTGCCGACTGAGCGGGCAAGTTCATATTCCGCGTCGCCTTCAACGGGGCGAGAGCTTCCGAAAACGGTGATGGTGAGATTTTGGTCCATTTTTTGCACTTACTTATTCAATAAAATAAACATTGAATATTGAGCATTGAACATTTTAAGTGCTCAATGCTCAAATTTCAACTCTCAATTTCTAATTCCAGAACACCCACGAAACGCCGAACCGAACGTTCCGGTCGTACATCGGGTAAATCGGCGTCAGCATGTATTGGTTCGCGGTCAGGTTTTCCCAGATGAGATGAACGTACGCGTTGCCTAATTTTCCGATGAGAAAGAAATCCACATCGGCGCTCGGACCGAATGATGCAAGCGCGTACGGCACATACATTTCCGATTCGTTGTTCGGTGTCATGCCGTTTTGCTTCGAAATATACTTCGCGCAAAATCCGATTTTCAAATCGAGATGACCGCCGGCAAGAAAGTTTCTGTAATAGAATGATCCGTCCGCGTGCCATTCCGGCAACAGAAGAAGCGAAGTGCTGTCGTAGAAAATTGCCGGGCTGTGTAAATAGGTGGCGTCCGCGTCGAGATGGAAATGCATATACGAAGACCGCACTGCCGCGTTGATTCCGCTATATGTCTGCGGCGAAG
>JAGWND010000017.1 GCA_028873075.1 Bacteroidota bacterium | reverse complement strand
TCACCATCATTCACGCCGGGAAATTGCCGGTCCGTTCTCGACAACGTGTAGCTGAGCCATCCCGTCAGCGCGCCGAATTTTTTCTTCACCAAGAATTCAGCTCCGTAGCTCCACCCTCTTCCGAAAATCAACTGCGACTCGACATTGGGATTCAAACGCAAATCGGCGCCGTTTTTGTAATCAATAAGGTGTTCCATATTTTTGTAGTAAACCTCAAGCGACGCTTCATACCCGTTGTCAAAAAAATTTCTGAAATAACCGAGCGAAACCTGATCGGCAAAAAGCGGCTGCACGTTGTTGCTGCTCGGAATCCAAAGGGCGTTCGGATTTGTCGCCGTAGAATTTGAAAGCAGGTGAAGATATTGAACGGTGCGCGTGTATGATGCTTTGATGGAACTTGACTCACCGAGCAGATACGTCATCGCAAAGCGAGGCTCGAGGTTCACGTATGTTTTGATCGGAGTGCCGGAGCGGTATGATGCGGAATCGAGAATATCTCCCGACGCATCGTACGAAAACACGGTGCCGGGTCCCAACAGCGTGAACTCCGAGAACCGCACGCCGTACTGAACATTGACAACGGGCAGCAGCCCAACCTCATGCGAAACATACACGGCATTCTCTGCTGCGTATTTTTGTGCAATCGTTGTTGCCTTGATAGCGCTCGTGCCGCTGGTCGTTATTGCTCCGGGATTGAACGTGTGATAAATAAGATCAAATCCGAACTTCAACGTGTTGCGTGGCTGGATGAAATAATCGAAATCGGTTTTGAAGTCCAGATCGCGGATGCCGGACGTAAGCTCAAAATTGCTCGTGCCAACATTGCTGTAATTCGTGTATTCATAGTCGCTGAAGATGAACGAAGTGTTGGAAAACAGCCGGCTTCCCCAGATATGATTCCAGCGAAGCGTTCCGGTAGAATTTCCCCAATTGAAACCCATGAAGTTCGCAAAACTGAAATTGTCTCTTCCGAAATATCCTGAAAGAAAAATGCGGTCCTCATTCCCTAACCGGTAATTGGCTTTCCCGTTCATATCGTAAAAGTACAAACTGCTCCGGTTGATTACCGTATCGCTCGAGAGCTTCAAAAAAAGATCGGCGTACGTTCGTCTGCCGGAAACGAGAAACGATCCTTCCTCTTTGACGATCGGCCCTTGCAGCGTAAGCCGCGATGCGAGAAGACCGATGCCGCCCGATCCTTCGAAGAATTTTTCGTTTCCGTCGTTCGTTCGGATATCCAGCACGGAAGAGAGCCGCCCGCCGTATGCTGCGGGAATGCCGCCTGTCATTACTGTTACATCCTTGATGGCATCCGGATTGAACACCGACATGAAGCCGAGAATGTGCGAGGGATTATACACCGGCGCTTCATCGAGCAGAATAAGATTTTCATCCGCGCCTCCGCCGCGCGCAAAGAAGCCTGTGTTTCCCTCACCGGCAGCCTCTATGCCGGGAAGAAGCTGGATCGTTTTCAAAACATCCTTTTCACCGAGAAGCACAGGAAGAGATTGCAGCTCTCTCACATCGAGCTTGTTCGTGCTGATTTCGGTCGAAGTAACATTGCTGTTCGAGTGCTCCGCAGAAACGACAACTTCGCCCACGCTCACCGATCTCTCATGAAGGTTGAAATTGATCGTCCGGTCGTGGTCGAGCACAATGGTATCTCTCTCCGTTGCAAATCCGATGAATCGAATTCGTACCGTGTAGGTACCTTTGGGAAGCGTCAGTGAGTAAAAGCCATAGGCATTAGTGGAGGTGCCGACGGTTTTCAGCTCTTCCACAAAAATGCTTGCCCCGATAAGCGCTTCTCCGGTCTCAGAATTCCTAACCGTCCCGCTGAAGGAAAAATCCCGCGAAGCGGGATCCCGTGCAGCGGGATTTTGTGCTGCAGCGGCTATTGATGAAAAAAAAGACAGTGCACACACAACCGCAAAACGAAGAACCGAGAATTTCATATAGTGAACGAACGCGATAACGCCTTACAGCGTTCCCGCGATAACATTGGAGCTGCAAAAAAATATTACTTCAGAAACGAACTATTGTTCGACACGGTACAGCATGCTTTGTTTAACTATTCAGTCGCAATCCAACAGAAATTTAACGGAGAGAAAATGAAGAAGCGTCCGAATCTACTTCTTCGGACTACAGGTTGTTTCAGATCGGAGAGCATTCCCGCAGAAAAATCTGCCGGCGATGCCGAAACGGCACGACGGAAGCCGTTCTTTTACGATACGTTCGCTGCGCCGAAAGCACTCAGCACCGTTTTAATCCGCTGCAACATGCTGCCGACATCCCATGTTTTTTCGATAAGGTCCAACGCACCGAGCTGCAGCGCATCGTGGGTAACTTTTTCGGAGCCGTAGCCGGTGATGAGCACAATACGTGCTTTGTTGTCAAACTGCCTGATTTCCTTCAGCACGTCCATGCCGTTTTTCGACGGCAGGCCGAGGTCGAGAAAAACAAAAGCAGGTGAAATTTTTTTGTAGAGATCAACGCCTTGAGGCCCATCGGCGGTCTTTACCACTTCATAACCTTCTCTCGTGAAAAGAAGATTCATGAGCTGCAAGTCCATTTCATCATCGTCAATGACAAGTATCTTTTCCATTGCTGTTCCTCCACCGCATGATAGTGAATTTGTCTGTACCTGCCTGTTGCAAAAATCACAGCCATCACTGCACCCCCTCGCGTGTCGTTCTTACCCATTCCTTCACGACCCCGTTCACGAGAAGCTTGAAGTATAACCGAATTTTCCAAAAAAGATAACGGGGGAAATACAACGTTGCCTTGAATAACAACGCATCGGCTCCCGATGCAGCAAGACCGATGAGAATGTAAAGAACGCAGACAGCTAATAGTCCAACCCACAATCCCACATGCACTGTTTCGCCGCGAATGCCGGCAAGCGGCAGCAGCAATTCAACAACCGTTGCCGCAATAATGATTCCCATCATGTTCACGAACGCCGGCGTCAGCAACTCTATCAACGCGTCAACCAGCTTCAGCGACGGATGACGAATGACGGCGTTCAGCAGTTTCGGCACATAACGCCGAATCATCGCTGCTCTGCCGCTCTCCCAGCGCGCGCGCTGGCTCTCTGCATTATGCGGGCGTACCGGCATGGTTGCCAACACGGTCGCTTCCGGTGCAAAGACTGTCGGAATTCCGCGGAGGAGGAGGAGAAGCCCGTACTCCAGGTCCTCGGTCAGAGAATGAGCCTGCCATGGCACGGTTCGTACTGTTTCGGAAGAAAAACACATGCCGTTGCCGCGCAGGCCGGCAGAACATCCGATGACTTTTCTGCCGAGCGGCAGCACATAGTTGAAGAGCGTCAGCGCGACGCGCGCAACTTCGGAACTCCACGCTCCCGGTTTCGGCTCCACGAGATCGGCGGCTTGAACGGAAACAAAGCCGCGCTCCAAATACGAATTCATCACGTGAAGGAACTTCCCCGACACAACACTGTCGGCATCAACAACAACGTACGCATCATAGCGTTTCGGGGCGCCCGCCAAACGTTCAAAGCACCATTGCAGCGCATGTCCCTTCCCGCGCCGAAGCGTATCGTTTCGCTCGTACACTGTTGCGCCGTTCGCTCGTGCAATCTCCGCTGTCGAATCGCTGCAGTTGTCCGCCACGACAATAACGTCGAAGAACCGGGGCGGGTAGTCGGAAGCGAAAAAAGCCCGAAGCGTTTTTTCGATTGTAAGCTCTTCATTATGCGCCGGTACGATGCACGCGAATCGCCGCCGCTTCTTCGCTTCCACGTGAAAACTCTTCTTTGCAAAGAGCGCGAGAACACTCAACATGAAGAGATACAGAATAAAGAGTGCGAGCAGAGAGAAAATTGCTATTTCAAGAAGAGTAAACATAGAAGGCTAACGGTTTATGAGTTTCAGAGTTCAGGGCTTAGCTTTATAATTTCGGACGTTGGACTTTAAACTGTGAGCCTTGAGCATGGACCATTGCTCTCTCCTACTCGACAGTTACACTTTTTGCCAAATTCCTCGGTTGATCAACATTGCACCCGCGCAGCAGTGCAATGTGATACGCAAGCAATTGAAGCGGAATGATTGTCAGCAGCGGTGTCAGCGGCTCTATTGTTTGCGGAATGCGGATCACGTGATCACTCAACTCGTCCACGCCGTGATTTCCCTCATCGGTAACCGTAATGATTTTCCCTTTCCGCGCTTTCACTTCCTGAATGTTGCTGAGAATTTTTTCGTACGTGTGATCGCGAGGCGCAAGAAACACGACAGGCATGTTCGCGTCAATCAGCGCTATGGGACCGTGTTTCATTTCTGCCGCCGGGTACCCTTCGGCATGGATGTACGAAATTTCTTTCAGCTTCAGCGCCCCTTCAAGCGCATTCGGAAAGTTGAAGCCGCGTCCGAGGTACAAAAAATGCTGCGACGCATGAAATTCTTCCGCAATTTTCAGAACCGCTGCATCATCGGCAAGAATGTGCTCGACTTTTCCGGGGAGCAGGCTCAGCTCACGAATCAACCACTGCCCTTCCTCCCGGTTCATTGTTCTCTTGCGTGCAAGAGCGAGTGCGAGAAGCAAAAGCACGACAAGCTGCGCAATGTAGGCTTTCGTAGAGGCGACGCCGATTTCCGGCCCGGCATTCATTGCCAGCGTTGCATCGCAGGCTTGCGCCATGCTGCTTCCGGGCACGTTGCATATTCCGATGACGGCAGCGCCTTTGCAGCGCGCCTCACGAATCGCTGCCAAGGTGTCGGCAGTTTCGCCGCTTTGGCTGATGCCGATGACGACATCTCCGGGACCCAGCAGCGGATCGCGGTACCGAAATTCCGACGCGTACTCCACATCCACCGGAATGTGTGCGTACTGTTCGAGCATATATTCGCCGACAAGCCCGGCATGCCACGATGTTCCACAGGCAACGATCGTGATACGCCTGCTCTCGAGGATGCGTGGAAAAAGGTCGTGAAGAGCGCTGAACGAAGCCGTTCCTTCTCCTTCGTCGAGACGTTCGCAGAGCGCCTTCTCGATTGTTTTCGGCTGCTCGAAAATTTCTTTCAGCATGAAATGAGGAAACCCGTTCTTTCCCAATTCTTCCTGTTCGATAGCAAGAGGCATAATGTCTCTCAGAACGGGACGATTGTCGAAATCCGTCACTCGTGCACCATCCGGTGTTAACACACAGATCTCTCCGTCCGAAAGGTGAAGGACGTTATGCGTATGTTTCAGAAATGCGGCAACATCCGAGGCAACAAAATATTCTTCTTCACCTATGCCGATGACAAGCGGACTTCCCTGCCGCGCGGCAATTATTGTTTCAGGCTCATACGCAAAGATCACTGCCAGAGCG
Organism: Bacteroidota bacterium; assembly: GCA_028873075.1. Taxonomy (GTDB): domain Bacteria; phylum Bacteroidota; class Ignavibacteria; order UBA10030; family UBA8401; genus JAJYOI01. Next base: position 21,614 of record JAGWND010000017.1, on the reverse strand, counting down.
TACGTCCCTTGAAGATCGGCAAGCGCCTGCTGCACTGCAGATTCGAGCGAGCCGTCGGCAATCAGATATTCTTCGACGAGATGAGCGATCACTTCCGTGTCCGTCTCGGAGAGGAAGCGGTGCTTGTCCGCGAGACGTTTTTTCAACTGGGAATAATTTTCGATGATGCCGTTGTGCACGACAGCGATGCTTTCGGTGCAATCGAAGTGCGGATGCGCGTTCGGTACAGAAGGTTCGCCATGCGTCGCCCAACGCGTATGCGCAATGCCGACAGTGCCGCAGTCTCGCAAATCCTCCGCCGCTTCCGCCAATACTTCGACCTTACCTACCGTCTTTCTTGAGCAGAGAGACCTTTTGGCAACCACCGTCACTCCGGCAGAATCGTATCCGCGATACTCAAGGTGACGAAGGCCGTCAATCAAATAAGGGAACGCGTTGTTCTTTCCAAGATATCCGACAATACCGCACATTGTTTTTCTCCGTAAGTTTTTAACCAGCCTCGAAAACCCGAAGGCGCAAAGGAATTTTGTGTACTTCAGTTTTCATCGCACGAAGCGAGAAACGCCGCCTGCGTTGCCAACATCCGCTTTTCATACTCCTGTACATCTTCGTAGAGCGGATCGAGCACAAGCGAGGTCGTGATTGTACGGAGCGCATCGCTGCCTTTCCGCTCTTTCGCTAACATTTGAATAGCGGCAACGATTGCCTGGCGTCGTTTCTGTCTTTCCTCGAGCTGTTTGCGGTACAGCTCAAGCTGCTGATACTGGCGTTCTTCCTGTTTTTCAATAATTTGCTGTTCGAGCTTCAACACTTCTTGGTTGAGCGGGTCAAGGATGATGACAAAGGCAAGCTCGCTCAATGCTTCTTCAAATCTGTTCGCTGCAAACAACTCTCTGATGCGCTGCACGTACCGACCGATATCGGCATTGGGTTTCCGTTGACCTCGTTCTCTTTCATTCGGGAACTCCGGCCGAAGAGAAGCGGGAGCAGTATCCTTTGCATTATCACGCGCTTGCATTTCAATCATCGTGTGAAGATCGCGCCGTTCGCCTGCCGCTTTGTTCCGTTCTTCTTCGTCTGCGCGCCGTGCATCTTCCTGTGCTCTGCGGATTTTTTCTTCCGCCTCGTAGATTTTTTCATTTGCCGGATCGAACAAGTAGGCGCGTGCGATTTCATCGAGCGCCCGGTTGTATTCTTTCCGTTCACAGAACGCTGCTGCACGGCTCAGGAACGCAGCAATTTTCTGCTCGAGCGCCGCACGCCGGCGTTCTTCAACGAGGCGTTTCTCCTCTTCCTCTTTTTTGGTGCGCCCTAATTCCTCATTGCCGTGCGTTGTAAGGTTCGTTTGTTGTTCTCGTTCTACAGCGCTGCGAACAGTCTCCTCTATCGCACGAATTTTTTCATGTGTTGGGCTGAGCATATAGGCGCGTGCGATTTCATCGAGAGCATGACGGTATTCCTTTTTTTCCATATAAGATGCCGCTTGCGTGAGGAAACGAGAAATCTGCTGTTCAACAGCCGCCTGCCGCGCGGCATTTTTCGTTTTCTCTTCCTCTTCTTTCTTCGTGAGCTGTTCGGTTTTTCCTTCCACTGCAGCGCTGGGCGTACGGCGCTGAAGCTCCATTGCCTCGCGTACTTTTTCTTCGAGAACCCCGATTTTTTTATTCGCAGGATCGAGTATGTAAGCGCGGGCAATTTCATCGAGCGCACGGTTGTACTCGTTCTTTTCGAAGAACGAGCTTCCCCGCGCAAGAAACGCTTTGATTTTTTCTTCAGCCGCGCGCTTTCGCTCCTCTTCCTTTGCCTTCTCTGCCGCTTCCAATCTCTCGCCTCCTTTTTGATCTTGCTCCTCTTCTGCCGTCGCTTTTTCTGCCGCAGGCAGGTGTGCAGTTCCTGTAACAGGAAGCGTGGAATGCTGAGCCTGAATCACCGCAAGGTTCGAAAGATACTGCAACGACGGTGTTTGTTTCTGCTGCGCAGTTTTCGCCGGCACGTGCAGGGACGTTGCGCTATCAACGTTAGCGAGATTTGAATCTTTGACAAGACTCGCAGGCGGTTGTGCAGCGATATTTGTTCCCTCGTCGACTTCTTCGGCTAACAGCGCCCGCACACGTTCTTCGTACGCCATCGCATAGAGATTGCGCGGATCGCAGGACTGCGCTTTCACGATCAGTTCTAATGCACTGCGAAGATTTCCTTCCTTCACAAGCTTGTCTGCTTGTTTCAAGAGCGAAGCAACTTCTTCCGCCCGCTCCCCATTGTGTAGAGTTCCCATCATCGTTCTCCTCATTTTTTAATGAATTAAAATTATTGAATTTGCTCTTTTGTAGCCGCCCTCTTTGGCTTGCGATTTAATGATTTGCCGTATCGTTCCCCGTCGTCAATGCACAGTAGCCGGCAACAAAAGCGAACGGCGCCGTGTAATTGATGGCGGGCTCGTTGACAAAATAATTTTTCGCATTGTCCTCGTAGCATCGTCCCGGGTATTCGGATAAGAGTCTCCCGCGAAGCCGGCTGTATTTGTTGCACCCGGCAACAAGCATTCCCGGAACGGGTGCATGCACACCCGATAACATTGAGAATTGATGATAGGGATGCATCACCGGATTCGAGCCGACTCCCGTAACGAACGAAATGTCGAACGTATTCCTCCCGAGAATGTAATGAAGCTGATCAAGCGCGCCGTCAAGATAACGTTTCAATTTCGTCGTTTCATACGCATTGATAAGGTCGAATGCGTACCCCATGATGACGCTGTTCGATCCCCAGTAATACTCATCCGGCATAAGCACACAGCGATATCCGTTCTCCTGAATGCGCTTCAGCAGCACATCGCAATAGTGCGTCATTGTACCGACGATAAACGAATGTGCTTCGTAATTGTGAAGATCCACGGGAAGCATGAGGTACGAGTAATAGGCAAAGTTCTGAACATGCTGCCAGCCTACAGTATAATTGGCACCGCCGAGATCTTTGTAATGCGATAAGAAATAATGATCGTACTCCGGATTTCCCGTCGTGCGGTACAACTCCGCCGCCGCCCACAACCGCTCGTCAGCGTCCTGCTCATCACCGTATTCTCCCCCTTCAACTCCGGGAGGGTTTCTGAAACCACCCGCCGGCACAATCGCGGGATTCTTCCGAAGAAAATCCCATGCTTTCAGCGATGCGCGCAGAAGCGTTTGGGCAAATGCTTTGTCCCACCTGCTGAAGATGCGCGCGCCCAACGCGGTAACCGCTGCAAAGTCTCCCGTTGATGTGCTGCTGACATCGAAGATGTATTGCGTGTCGGATTCTTTCTGGGGAAGATGCTCGCCCGTCCAATTCTTGATCGAGACTTTGTGATACACGCCGCCATCTTCGCGTTGCATTTTGAGCAGCCACGCCAAACCCCACCGCGCTTCGTCGAGAAGATCGGGAAGGCCGTTGTGGGATTCAGGGATGTTGAGATCGCCGTCGTTAAATTTCCCGGGATACGCTTCATAGAGATAGAGAAGAAACGCTGCGCTTACCGCCGTTGTCGGAACGAATTTATTGTAATCGCCGGCATCGTGCCATCCTCCCGAAACATCTTTTGTCTTTGCAGGATCGTTGAAATAATGCGCCGGCGCCGTATGACACGCCGGATGATTCCATTGCGTTCCGTTGTTCACTGCAACGCCGCAGCGCTCGTAATAAAAACTTTGCAACGACACTTTTGCCGCTTTAGTGTAGACATTGTCGCCGATAAGAAATTTTTCAGAACGCTGCGCCGTATCCTGCAACACAATGCAGTACTCGCCGGGAGCTTTCAGCGCTGAAAAATCAATCGTAAATGTCGTGTCGCCTGTGTTCCCGTCAATCATACCGACATGGGCAATTTCTCCGCGCAATGCAGTTTTGTTCGTACGCACATCAATAGCTTTGAATGTATTGCCGTGAGGATCTTTTACGAAAGCAAATTTCGCAGCGTCGGGCCGGTACCCTGCCTGATCTACAAGCACGGACGATCTAAAGGATACTCCGGATTGTGCGCGGCTCGGGTCATGACACGACATCAAACAGCACACGCTGAGTACGGCAAACATCACCCATTGACATGATATGTTCATTCCTTTGTCCTTTTCACTTTATCATTGCAAAAAGTCTCTGAAGCTTTGGTTGTTCGGCAACGCGCAGAATGCGAAACATCAATTGTGCAGCCTTTTGTGTGTCACCGGGAACGCGGAGGAATTCAGTCTTTCCGATACGCCGGCTGTGCTGAGTGCATTGTTCTGCAGCTTCAAGCAATCCCACCGGACCGGCATGGCGCATGATTTTCCACCCCGCTGAAGCCGCCCTTCGCCGTATTTCTTTTGAACAGTTCCGCGGCGCGTAGCTGTATTCAGCCTCCTCCAGCATTCCGATATCCTCATCGGAATCACCGATCGCGGCGACCGCTTCCTCGCGGTTCTCTAAATATTTCCTGACGAACCGAACTCCCGCTTTCTTGTTGCATTCTCTCTGAACAATGTACGTGTCTTCCTTACGCGCGATGAACGTCAATTGATGAAGATTGTGTTTCGCCAAAAGGCTTTTTATTTCTCCAATGTTCAATCCCGATGAACCGTGATTGGCAAAACGGTATGCACGTACGGCATAACGGTACTCAGGATCAATAAAGGTACCCGGTAGCGTCCGGATCACTTCACGACAGCGTTTCAATTGTTCTCGACCGTCATTGTCAATGAGCGGAATTTCCCTGTTCTGCACGGCATCAAAAAAAACGCTCCCATATTCACCGATTCCCCCTTGAAAACCATCTGTTGTACAATACGATTTCACATGATGAATACTTCTGCCGGTATTGAGAACAATGGACCATGTATTCGCGCGCAAACAGGCGATTGCCTGCACGCCGCTGAGCGTGGTATGCGGAAAACGAAGGACCTCTATATCGTACACACCATCCACATCGAGAAAAAAGAGCTTCTTCGTCCATTCATTGCTGCTGGCATAGCGGTACAAGCTTGCAGCGAAACGGTGCACCGTGTTCGCGAGAAACATCCGTGCATATATTGACCGTTTATTGCTCATTGTGCTGCTCTGATGAACCGGAGGTACCTCGCTGTGCTCACGGAAACGCAATCGCTGAGCGGATTCGGTAGCTTTCCTCATCGCCATGACACCGTACAGAATCTTATAAAGGAGGAGCCTGTCCCGGAGCAAGCTGTCGCCGCAACGGTTCACGTAGGATTGAATCAATTGCTCTTCTGCGTTTTCCGACATTTGAAATTCAAAGACCGCACCGGCAATGTCGTATGCGGGGTCAACAACATCGAGCTCCGGCGCACCGAAATTATGATGTTCAAAATCTACTTTGATCCATTTCTCATGACTCCGGAGCCATTCACCGGGCGAAAGCTTGCCGTCACTCAGCACCGGAACGCAACGAAGCCTGCCGCGAAGGTCGGTCAAAAGTTTTTTATCAATGAGGCGGCCAAGATAGTTGCCGTATGCACTGCGCACAATTCCAAGCATCTCAAGCCATCCCCATCCGTAGTCAGGGTTCCCGCTTCGCGGATCTTCTTTCAAACGCAAGGTGCTCGCCCGGACGGCAAGATACGATGAGAGCATATCGGGCAATAGTTGTTCGTTCATTTCTTCTGGAGCGCTGTCAATCCATTTCATAAAGAGAAAGCCGTTTCGTAACCCGAGGCATTCGGGAACGAAGCCATGCATTCGCTTGGATACAATAAATGCATGATAACCCAGCCACCCCCACCCGACACTTTTTGCGATGATTCGCTGCACCTCCGGTTTGTGTCTGCTGCCTGCGTAGCATTCATACAATCGTTTCAGGCGCACCTGAAAACTATCTGCATCATGAAGCCGCAATTGCGAATTGATTTTTTCCATCTCCGGCGTTTCCTGTATCCTGACATTATTCCATTGCTCGCCGTGAAAATACTGCAGCATCAACTCTTCAACGACCGGGACCTGCATCAACCTGTTTTTATACAGTTCATGATGTTCAAGGGTGAGGACTTTCGATCCTGTCATTTTTCTCACGATATTCTTCCACCCTGTCTCGAACGGATGTTTCGGTGCCAGAAAAACTACCCGATGCGGAGAAATCCCGCGGCTGGAAAGAAGCTTTGAAACCTGCAAAAAGGTCTGCCCTGTGTTTTGGTAATCGTCAATGACAAGAACCGGAGAATGCCTGAACCGTATTCGTCTCAGCGCGTGTTTTTCCCATCGCGTCAATCCTTCTTTCGGTCTCACGGTTATCCACGAAACGTTGGGCCAACCGAGAGACGAGAGATATGCCTTTGCCAGCGGCGCAAAATACGCTCCCGCTGTACGGACCCCGACAATCATCACCGGTGAGTACTGATTATCGCTTTGCGCGATAAATTTTTGCATCAAAGAAAAAACATCGGCATGGGTCAGGTCTTGACAACGAAATCCCTCGTGTATTTTCATTCTTCGCCGCACCACCGCATCAGGCAGATTACTTCCCATCAGCGTTCCTATTCTTTTCCTGAACTCTTGAAGACGTTCCGCGCGCGGAATCGAATTCCCGACAAGCATCAAGGAAGCGTACTCAACGCAACGATCCCACTCCCGTTTCCAGCGGGCTATCCGTTTCCTGAAAAACATATTTACGATCCGGGAGCGGGAACTAAGAATCCATTCCGAAATAGAAAACACAATACTCCAGAAAGGAAAGCGCTCTTTGAGCTTATGAAGCTTCCATCTGCGCACGGCGAGGAAATCGTCAACAGCGCATCCGACGGCACAAACGAAAAGATACACATTGATCATGCTTTCTTCTTTTTGCCATTCTTGCCGCAATGAGGAAAAGCGATCGAGCTCTTCATAAAGTCGTTGAAACAGCTCACGCACCGTTAACAACGGATTGAGGCACCATTCATAGAATGAATAAAATTGTTCTTCTTCATCCTGCACGCTGGGTGCTGATGTCGTTTTTACAGCAATCATGGGTACCTTCGGTTCACTGCTACGCATGGTATTTGGCAGATCGGGCATCCAGTCTCTTTCTCCAAGCTTTGAATCTCCGCAACAGTCTCAGCGACATATCCTGTCCCAGCGCCAGCACTCCGTCAATCGTCCACGGATACATTCGATACGTGATACATGCACAAGCGTTGTCGGTCCATACCCGAATCCACGGCTCGTCATTCCCCAAAAATTCGAAACTTTTGAGCCGGTGAACGAACGCGTAGCGTATCGCTTCATGCATGAGCAAGGTTCCGGGTGAACAATGTGCAAATGCTTCATCATAGCCGACCTTGAAAGTCCAAAAGCGTTCAGCGTACTCGACGCCGAGCTGTGCCGCGACCACCGTGCCGTTGATGCGAAGGTAACATGTGCGAAGGATTCCGCTGCGAGCCGCTGTGCGCGCATACAATACAAAGAAACGCTTCAATTCTTGAATAGACCGCATGCTTGTGCCGTTGCGTTCTTTCCACCCTGCCGCTTCAACGCGAAAAATCTCCTCCAAATGGTTGTCAACATTGTACGGTTCAGGCGTTATGATCTGGAATTCGACAGTGCCGAATTCTTCAGCATGGCGCCGTGCGCGCCGGAGACTTGAACGGCGGCTTGCAGAAATTCCTTTCTCAAACTCTTCCCACGATGATGTAATGGTAATTGAAGGTGCCCGTGATCCTTCTTTCAGAGTGACCACAGATGGAAATCGAAGCTCGTTCTTAATGATCACCGATTCCAAAGCGTCAAGCGGCAACCTTCCGACAATCATTGGCTTTCGCATCGCAGTAATAATTGCGAGCAAACGCTGCAACGATTCTTCGTCACGGTAGACATATCCGCTTGGTTCCCTGAGTAACGATGTGCCCAGTAACTCCAAGCGCTCGACTCCGTCGGTGCGTACCAGCACTAAAGGAGCACCGGCGGCCATTTCCCCCTTCAGACGCAGCACAACGAACAACAGCTTTGCCGGCGGGCAAAAAGCATCCGCACACGCGGCAAACCATTCGTACGAGAGGAGCGGCGACTGAAACTTTTGCGCAAGCAGATTCCATTCGCCCGCCAGCAATGAAAATTCACGTGCATCATTCACTATTTCGACCGCCCATCCTTTGCCGGTATTTTCATTGTGTGAACGCAGAGCCTCCCGGCGCATCCAACGGCGCGCTTTCTTCTTGGCGGGTTCAGTCCCTTGCAAGCTCGAGCGCGTCCACTGTGTCGGCGGCTCGTGCATCAACGGAGTCACAACTTCATATTTCTCTACCTTGATCATTCCTTCTTTCCTGCTGTTAAAAATGTGTGCCTGAGAGTTCTTTTTCTGTATTATGATCCTTTTTATCGTCCGGGACCGCAGCCGCTACCTCTTTTGTTTACTGTGCCGCAATATACGAGCGGGTACCTGATGACGGCGGCGGAGTGCTCGCGAGAGGCGCCGGACCGAGACGGTAAATTTTTTCGTTGAAAGTCAATAAGCTATCGCGAAGGGCCCACCACAAAATTTTCGGGTGTTCTCTGACAAACGAAATAGAGAAATTGTACGGCATTGAAGGATGTCCGTACGGGATAAAAAGCCGGCGCGAAATTTTTTCAACGTCCTCCGCCCGTGTATTCAGCCACGGCAATCCTGCCAACTGTTCAATCTCGCACGGCGTGCCTTGTTCAGCGAGCTTTCGCACCGCTTCGCGCGCCAACTTCCAGTCATGCGTTGCAATGCTGACATAATTTTTGCTTCCTGCAAACATCCCAACCAAATCGAGATAGCGGCGACGAACATCGGAACTTGGCCCGGACGGATCATGCCATTGCCCTTTCACGATGCGGACGGGTATTTGCATATCGAGAATTTTTTCCGCATCGGCAATGCTTCGCTGCCACCGCGCCGGAAGCGTGTAACCGATATTCCGGTACCGCTGCAATCCAAATTCAAGAAGAGCGAACGCATACGGCGCAGATTCGGGATGCTGCGCATCAATATGTAGGGGAACATCGAACGCCTTCGCGCGCCATACAACATCGCTCAGCAGTGTTGATGAATGCTGCAGAGCGGTCAGCTTGATCGAAAGCCGGCAGTCGGCATTCACACTGGCAAGCGCATCCAACGCGCGTGCATACTGAAAGGCAACAAGCGCAGGCGTATCAAAGGGCCTTTCCCAAAGCCCCAATGTGATTTTCCAGCCGTGCGCAGCAGCGCGGCGGCACACATCAACCGCACTCGAAAGAGTCGGTCCTGCCATCTGCGTGCGTGCAAGTACACTCGCAACTCTCGTAATGAAATTTTTTATCATAGCCCGCCTCCTTCACGGTATGCGGATTCACGAATGAACCACGTCTTCAAACGATGGAACGGAATGCACCGCATGTTGCTGCGAAGTGACTACCCGCGGCTCCCACGGTGCCGGCTGTTTGTGCCCGCTTCGCCCGAGCAGCCGCCCGATATTTCTCTTGAGAAAAGCAAGCAACGACATGAAAAACGGGCGGACATCTTTCCGATCGAACACCCTGTAATATTTTTTCCTCCTCAGGGATTGAAAATATGTTCTCAGCGTCCATTCGCCTGTCGCGCGGTACCCTTCGAAAAAAGCTCTCGCATCCTGTTTGAAATAAAGAAGTCGTACGTCATTTTTGTAAAACACCTGTGGAGTAATTTCTCTTCCGCGTTGATGTTGGTAGGCGATGTAGAGGAGGTTTACTCCCGCCAACGCACCGAGGACTTCCCACAAATTGTACCGCGGATTGATTTCCATGATTTTGAATTCTTCTTTACGCTGATCCCACTTGAAATCAATCTTTACGATGCCTTTGAATTGAACGCGCTCCAAATATTCAATACTCAACTGTGCAAGTGTGGGATGGTAGATGGTTCTTATGTAGGCACTCCCGCCTGTATGCGGCGGATATGTTCTTATTTTTCGTCCGATAAAACAGCCGAGGCATCTCGACTGCTCATCAAAATATCCGTGGAAGCTTAAGATGTTCTCATCGCCGCCCTCGATATATGACTGCACAAGATATCCCGTAGTGCGCTGAGGAAGAGCGTGACAGAAATCGAGCAGCTGCTCTTTCGATGATATTCGACGCAGCGCTTTTTTATACGGACCGAATTTCACCCTTTGTTCTTCCGTATCCCACTTCCAGTCAAAGGTGAACGCCGGCTTAACGATACATGGATATTCAAGGAGCAAAGCAAGAACGTTAAGATCATCTGCACTTTTGACGACTGCTGTTTCAGGAATCGGAAGGCGGTATGCCCTTGCAAACTCGCAGAAGCTCACTTTGTTGAACATGTATTCGAGCAACTGGTCGGACGGTAAAAGAAACTTATAACACATGCCAAGACGCTCCCGGTAGCGCCAGAGAAAGGCAAGTTCTGGATCCGACGTATAATACAGTACCGGCGGTTCCTTCTGTCGGCTGGCGAAAGTCTCAAGACGGCGCACTATTTCCTCCTCATTGCTCAGCTGAAACGGCGGGAGAAAAATCTTCTCTCCGCAATCCTTCGAAAAGAATGCAATGTCGTCTCGCTGAGATGAAGCCACAGCTGTACGAATTCCGGCCAACCCCAGCGTGCGGACAATGTCGAACGCCGCGGGAGACTCGCCTGCCGAGATGACAAGTGCTGTTGATACATAATCATTCCGACGGTTCTGCATACCTTATACCGCTATCCCTTCTTGTTCTATGTGCCGTTCGATTCCTGCCTGAATCTTTTTGTCTCCGATATACGGAGCCCGAGAGTTTTCGCGGGTCCGTCTCGTCAAAATAAATTTTTTAAGGACTCGTTTCCTGCGGAAAATTTTCGCCGCCAGCTTCCAGCCGCGCAGTGCTGCCATGGCGAAGAAAGGAACCGGATCATCAAACGCAAAATATCCCGCTTCGTTGATTCCGCGGAACGAGCGGACCCATTCTCTGAACGATACTATTCCTTCCCGCACATAACGGAATGATGCGGCGAGATCGTTGTCCTCGACAATCCATTTTCGACTCTCCCACTGTACTGTCGAGAAAACCGACTGCAAATCTCGCTGAGACGTGTGTGTCAGCGAGAGATAAAGTGCACGAACGACATCCATTCCGTTCCGTCCGATGGAAAGACGAAACGATGCACCGACTCTCGGATGCACGGCGAGAACTTTGAAGCGTTTCTCATGCACGTCGAATCGGAAGTCAATCTCCACAGCACCGCGGTAGCCGATCGCTTTCATAAATTCCTGCGCAGACGATGCGACTGTTTCATTCCATATCGAAATGCCGAGCGATGCTGCCCCGGCATGCGGAGGATACTGCCGCAGTTTTTTGCCGGTGAACGCAGCGAGGCACCGGGAGTTGTCGTCAAAAAAACCATCAAACACCCACGCACAGTCTTGTCGCCCCGGAATGTACTGCTGCACCATCACATTCAAAGCGTGGTCCTGTTCTTCCAACGCGCCGCAAAGGCTCGTGAACTCATCCGCAGTTTGAGCGAGAGCAGTTTTCCTGCCGCGTTTGAAATGATCGCCGTCTCTCTTTTCACTGTTCACTGTTTTGAGAAGAAGCGGATACGGCAATTCGTTTCCAAGCTGAAGTGCTTCGTATCCCGTCGCGGGGAAAAAGGAATCCGGGGTCGGAACGCCGAGGCGGCGGGCAAGGAAATACATTTCTTTTTTATCACACAACAACCGCAGCTGTTCAACAGATTGATTCGGAAAGAGAAAATATTCCTTCAGCGGGTCTGCGAACTGTGCCACGAACATTGCCGTCCGGTCCGTGGTGGGAATCAGTACAGCGCGTTTCTTTAAGCGCTTGCCTACGCCGGACAAAAATTCTGCGGAATCTTTGAACGGTGCATGATCGAGGTTCCAGCGAAAACATTTCCGGGAAAATTTCGACATCATCGCAGGAAAATGCCGCGAACAATCCACCGCATCAACGGCGACGCCAAGTCTGCCGAGACTCCGCACAATGCCGACTCCGCTGTGCTCGTCAGCCTTCAGAACAATTACCGGGGTTGATGTGTCGTTGAAATACATGGTTATACTTTCGTTGCTTCAAACAACTCTCGCTGCGAGAGCTGGCGTGCAGCTTGCGGGCGGAGATGAAGCTTTTGGAATGCTTCGAAATGAAGTCCGCGGCGATAGCTCTCAGCTTGCAAAAGATCCTCAAGCCGAATATTACACAGGTGCACATCGCGGCCGAAATAATCCAACAAAGTGAACTGGCTGTGCAAATCCGGCGCTTCAAACATCACTGTATGGAGTCCGAATATTTTTGCAAAGCGCTCGGCATACGGATAATTGAGCATTCCTCTTCTATTGAAGAGTCCGCTGTGCCATAGACTTTCCCGCGCTTTCACAATAAGCTGAATCGCGCCGGCATTAAGCCATTCCTGGCCTTGATCAATCATAGAATCGGCAGCTTTTTTTCCTGAAATACCGGACGCTTGCTTCCACAATTCAACCTGAACTTCGAGATCTCTTTCCCTTGCGGCCGACAGTATTGTTTTTGGTTTCTGCTGCGCACCTGTTATAGGAGACATGACTTCAACCCGCGTAACGCCGATGTCGGCACAAAGGTCAAGGTAGCTGGGAAGCTTTCTCAACGAAAAAGCTATCTCAAGGGAAGAACCGCCGGTGACTGTCGGAATGTTATACCGCCGTGCTGCTGCAACTTTTTGTCGCGTCGCATTTTCATCCGCAACCAGCCACCCGCCCAAACCGATTTTCACGATGGAGATTAAATGCGAACTTTGATCCAAGTGACTTTCAAATGTCATCGTGTCATACCCGGTATCTACAGGGCTTGCCAGAGGCGGTATCTTGGGAATTCCAAGCTCCCGCAAGTATTCACCCGTATGAAAACGACGTTTCATTACCACTTCATCATCCGTTTGTTTCATTATTGTCTGTCTCCTCAAACATTGTCATCATCTCTAGGCGATGTTACACCGGAAGATTATCGTTTTTGAAAAATTTTTTTGCCGCTCTCTGCGCCAATAACCGCGTATAGGTGAATAGAAATTTTCGCGTGCCATGCACCTGCAATTGCACCGACAACAACTTCCACTCATCGGAAATACGCCGCCCGACCTTCCACACAGAATGAGCAAGCCGGTACAGCGTAACTCTCGGCGTTTTTCTCGTCTGCGGGTTGAACACGCGAATATCAACATTGCGCGTTACGCCCGTTGCCAGTTCGTACTTGTATGGTTCAGTGCCGCGCAGAAAATCCACAACGCGGACGTTATTCTGCATCGCATTTTCGATCATCATCAAGAGCAATGCTTTGCTCGGACTTTTTTTTGCACCCGGAACACTCTCATCGAACCCCGAAAGATAATCGTAACACCGTCCCTTAAAAATGAAGCCGACGCGCACCGCAAAGCGCACCCCGGCGAACCGAACAGCTTTGAACCACAGCACGCCCTGTTTGTACAATGCACTCAGAACATCGTTTTGAAACCGCGTGAACCTGTAATCGGAAAAAAGGCCTGCGTACCCCAACCGATTCCACCGGACTTGATGCAGGTGAACCAAATCGAGAAAAGCGCTTGCAAAAGAGGGCCATGACCCGATTGTTTCAACGGAGTACGGCGGACGCCCGACAAATTCTTTCTTTGCCTTATTCATCCGATACCGCACCGCAGGGTGAGAATCCAAATATTCATCCATAGATGGAGGCAGAGCAAGAAAAGGGCAACGTTCCCCCTCGCTGGAAACACACTGCCACATTGCTTTCTTCAGTTCCGGCAGAATATATCTGCACAGTGTGCTTTCCGGCGGTACATCCTGAAAATGAATTTCATCAAAGAGCGCACGATGCACGTCGAGAAACGCTGCAAATTCTTTTGCGACTTCCTCACCGTATTCAGGAAGCACAATCGCGTCGAGATAATCGCTGGGGCCATATTCCGCCGGAAGACCGCGGTTATACTTTGAGGCAATGCCGCAGCCAAGCATTCGCAACCGGCGGTAGAGTACAGTTCGTTTCACCGAATAGTTTTGAAGGAATAACGGTATAATGCCGACCACCTCGCCGAGGCGCCGGAAGACTACAATGTGAAGCTGAAATTTGCCGCCGAAGTGTTTCCACCAGAACCATTGCCATGCAAACGTCTGATAAAGATGAACGGGACATTTCTCTACAAGCTCTTCCCAAGCGTTGTGCAGCGAAAGGAATTCTGTTTCACTGGTAATCACGTTTACCTCAAGAGGAATCTTTTCCACCTTCGCCGGTTGCGGCGAACGTTCCCGTTTTTTTACCTGTGCAACTGCCGCATGCTCATGCTGCAGCACCGAAATTTCAGCTCTCGAATTTTTCATAGTCATTTACCGAACGATACAATGATTCAACAGAATCGAGCGGCGCAATCAGCTCGTTTTCATACCCGGGATGTTTTCTCCTGAGAATTTTCCCCGCGGTCCATCGCATCCAACTGTAGTACTGAAACAGGCTGGAGACCCGCACTGCCAATTTTGACGTTGTTGTTGAATTCAGAATAGGAATGCGGCGCAATTCGTACGCATCCTTTCCGAAAACCGCCGGGCCCGTCCAGACGCTGCATGCATGAGTAAACCCTGCGCTTGCTACCATGTGTTTCACCGTTTCATTGACAAGCCCGTACGGATAGGAAAAACTGAGCACCGGTGCGTTGAGAAGAATTTCGAGAAGCATCCGTGCACGTGAAATCTCTTCCCACGCACGCTCCTCTTTCACATCCGTAAGTTTTAGGTGCGTCATTGAATGCGCACCGATCTCCATACCGGCTTCGTGCATTTCCAGAATATGACTGTCTTCGAGCAGCGACGACTGCAGGAGGTTGAGATGGGCATCCCACACATTGTTTTTGATTGTCCGGTCTCCTAGCACAAAAATAACAGCCTTCATGCCGAATTCCTTCAGCAAAGGAAATGCGACCTGATAGGTATCAAGATATCCGTCGTCGAACGTCAAAATGATCGGTTTATGCGGCAGCTCCAATTGCTTCTCGCTTGCAATTCGATAGTCTTCGAACGTAATAGGCGTGAATCCCCACCGATCAAGCCACTCAAGATGTCTGCGAAACTCGTCTTCGGAAAGGCAGAACTTGCAGAAATTTTCTTTCCCTCTTCCTCTAACGATACGATGGTACACCAGAATCTTAATCGAGCGGGAACCGTTGCGACTCAATGATTCGCTTTCCGATCTTTCCGGCGGAAGCACACGATATGTACGTTCAGGAATCATATTCAGGCCACCATGTTGTTCGTAGAACAATGAAAACTCCCGTTGCATTAGTGTACTGCTATCCGGCGTTCAAGCTCATTCTCGTTTGCATTCCGGATCGTGCGGTGCTCGTTCCGGTGAAAAATATCCTCATAGCATTCTTCCATGCGGCGGCTTATAATTGACCAATCATAACGTGCACGCACAAGCTCGTATCCACGAGCGGCAAGCCGCGCGCTTTTTTGCTTGTCGCGCAAGAGTTCGACAACGGCATTTGCAAAAGATGCCGGCTCGTCCCGTACCATCACCGACTCGCCGTCCTGCACCTCAATTCCCTCACACCCGATTGTTGTCGTCACAATGGGTTTCTTCACCGCCATTGCTTCGATAATTTTCAGCCGCGTCCCCCCGCCCATGCGAAGCGGCACGACATAAACGCTTGATTTTTGTATAAAGGGACGCACATCGTCAACATAGCCGGTGATAATCACATTGCTCGATGCCAGCTTGAAAAGTTTTTTGGGCGGCAGGCTCCCGACGATATAGAGCTTTGATTGCGGGATTTCTTTGAGGATCAGAGGGAAAATTTCGCTGAGGAAGTACAGCATCCCTTCGTAGTTCGGAACATAGCCCATCATTCCCGTAAAGACAAGCGAATAGGGTTCTGCTGAACCGGCTGCCGGAGTAAAGTAAGACGTGTCCACGCCGTTCGGAATGACGTACTTGGGAATTTCCGGCACGTCATTATCGAGAATCGCTTTATCACGGGGAGAGGTCACAAAAATTGCATCGTTCTTCCTGCACGCCCGGATTTCTTCGGAAAAGAACGCCTTGTACTCTCTCCGATAATAAAGGCGGCGCAACAGCGACGGAGCGCTTAAACCGATCCGCCGGAAATTATCGTACTCGACATTGTGCGCATCGAGGATCTTCACTGCATCTGTCCTGAAATTAAACGGGCCCATGATGGCAAATTCCGATTGCACAATATCGAATTCATTTCTCAGCAGGAGAAGATCAATAAGCCGTTGCATGTTCTTCGTGTACGTAATCAGGTGAGTAAAGCTTTGCTTCGTTAACAACGCGTATCCCTGACCCAAGCGGCGGTGGTGTTGAAACCACGGATACGGTATCAAATGGATATCTTGTAATCGGTCTCCGAAGTGCTCGCGAAGGAGACGATATTCATTGTGCCCGCCGTACGTCAGCACCGTTACCCGATGGTGCCGCGTCATGTGTTGAAGTAAATGATAAATGCGCAGCGCTCCGCCAAAGGTGGGAGGCACCGGAGGATACGGCATGGCATGGAGAATTTTCATGCGTTCATTTCCTTTTCAGCCAAAGGCAGATCAGCCTTTGGCTGAGAGAATACAAAAAGGGTTTTCAGGTTGCGGTACGAGAAAAAAAGTTTGAGAAAAATCATTTCCTGCGGCTCGACGGCTTTCAGTGA
Organism: Bacteroidota bacterium; assembly: GCA_028873075.1. Classification (GTDB taxonomy): domain Bacteria; phylum Bacteroidota; class Ignavibacteria; order UBA10030; family UBA8401; genus JAJYOI01. The sequence goes on along the minus strand of JAGWND010000017.1, from coordinate 5,014 downwards.
AACGAGCGCGACACCGTAGACGCCGAACCCCATGATCGTGCTGATGAGCCACGGAAGATGCGCGCTGCGCAGCACGGCAAGCGTCGCAATCATGAACGCGCCGGAAAGAATGCCCTTCGCTTCCACGGAACCGTACGCCGGTGCGCCGGCTTTCGTTTTTCCCAGAATGTCGGCCGGCAGCAGCAGCAGCGCCATAATCATGATAAAAAATTCCGTGAGCAGCGTCGCTATTGCCGCGCCGATACCGCCGTTGCCCGCGTAGAACTGAGTCATCGGAATGAGGAAATAGTTCAACGCAGGATTCAGGAACATCGCGATGCAAGCGACGACCGTCCATTTTTTCTGGCGATCCGAGGCGAAGAGCGTTGTCCCCAGCACGAAATCTATGTACACCAGAAGCAGTCCGGCGGAAAAAATTTTCAGAAGAAGCGATGACGGACCGAATTCCGCTGCACCGAAAAACATTGCAATAATCTCGTCGGAGAAGGCAAAGACGGAAATGCTGATGGGAATTCCCGCGAGAAGAATGAAGTGCAGGCTCTTCTGTGTTGTTGACGCAAGGCTGTCGTCTTCTTTTTCCCACAATTTTGAAAGAACCGGAAAGACGGCAATTGAAAAAATGCTCGGCAGAAACATCAGCACATCGAAGAAGCGGTACGCCGCGCCGTACCATCCGACAACTGCATCCGGAACCCAAAACGGCAGCATCGCCGCATCTATTCTGTAGTAAATGACGGAAAACATTCCGCAGAGAAAGTACGGCACTGATACGGCGGCAATATTTTTCATTTCACTCCACCGCGGACGCACAAACCGTTCTGCGATGTGCGGCGTGAACCGCGTAACGACAAGAAGATTGAGAAGCGTGCTGATGCCCATGAGCAGCGCAATCGTTAGTGCGCCGGCGCCGAAAAGCAGCGCCACAACGCCCGCAGTCGCAACGAATGCCCGCTCAACAATGGCGCCGAGCGACGGGAACTGCATTTTCTCGATGCCCTGAAAGCAACTGTAATAGGTGCTCCGCGCACCTTCCCACAATTTTGAAACTCCTAAAACGACAAGGAGGGTTATGATCTCTCTTGAGTAACCGGCAGCACGAGCAAACGCGAACATCAACAACAACGAAAGTCCCCATAGCACGGTGCGAAGCCCGATCGCGTTCGAAAGAAGGAGCGCCGCCTGTTCTCTGCGGCAGGCGATTTCTTTCGCAAGATAATAGTTGCCGCCGAACTCGATGAGAATTTGCTGAATCGTTGTCACGGAAATAGCAAGATACAACCGCCCGTACTCCTCGCTTCCGAGATAGCGCGGAAGAAACAGCATCAGGATAAAGCTCGAGAGCCATGTGATCATCTGCGAGCTCATCATCACCGTCGTGTTCTTGGCAACAGACCGTGCTATCTCTGAATTCATGAGAAGACTCTTTCTTTAACAAGTTGTTGAAGCCTCCGCGGGAAAAAACGCTTGGCAAAAATGAACGATAGAAACAAGGGAATCTCGATGACAACGCGCTCCCATTTTGCCTTCGGCTCCTGCAAAAAGCGGTACAGCCATTCCAACCCTGTTTTCCGAAACAACAAAGGAGCTCGTTTCCTGTTCAACGAGAGAAAATCAAACAAGCCGCCGACTGCCATGCAGACTTTCGCATTCAATTCGTAAGCGTGACGGCTGACAAAGATTTCCTGCAGCGGCGTTCCCAGCGCGACGAGAAGAATGTCCGGATGCGCATGATTGATTTCTTCGACGACTCTTGATTCATCTTCTTGATTGAAATACCCGGGGTGAAATCCGACAATGCGGAGCCGCGGGAGTTTTTGAAGCAGCAGCATACAGCATCGTTCAACCACAGGGGGCTTCGCTCCGAGCAAGTACACAGACCAGCCCAGTTCTTCCGCTATTTTTAAAATTTCCGGGGTGAGATCCGTTCCGTTCAGGTTCTCCGTTATCGGATGTCCCATCACCCGGCCGCCGATCTTTAACCCGCTTCCGTCAGCTAAGACCATATCGCCCAAGTTGAGACAATGTTTGAGGACGTGATCACGCTGCGCGACGCAAATGCTGTGAACATTGGTGAAGAATATTTTTTTTGTACGTCCGGAATTTTCTTCCACAAAATGCCGAACGACCTTCCGCACGGTTATACCGTCAATGTTATCCACTCTCGTTCCGAGCAAATAAAAAGTGCGCAGGCTGAAATGAAGTTCTTTTTCCGGCACAGCTTTTTCCACTACGTAGTGCAGCGGCGTTTCCGGCTGTGTGTGAGTACTTGTGTTATCCGTATGTTCTCTTTCAATATTCATTGCTGTTGCAACCTATTTCCCTTCAAAGAGATTTTCATTGTGTTCTTTTTCAGCATCGGCAGCCTGCTCCGCTGCTCCTGCCGTGTCAATGTATTCCAGCGCCGGAACCAATCCCATAAGCGTGCCGAGGTAGACCATATTCCGATAGTATGTCAACTGAAGATCATAGTACGACACAACGATCTGATTCACTGCGGCAACTACCGCCAGCGCGCAGACGGCTTTCAGATAAGGATTTTGCAATCTCATAAACACGCCTGCACCGTTGCATGCAAAACAATCGAGAAAAAACCAGAAGAGAAAATATCCGGCAGCGCCGGTTTTGACGATCAGCCACAGCACTTCGTCGTGCGGGATATAGTCGCGCAGAGGAAACGCGATCGGAACCAGCTTTATCGGCTGCAAATACTTGTTGCCGAAACCGATGCCGATGAGCGGCGAGGTCTTCACGGTCTGTGCGAGATCGTACTTTTCCTGTTCACGGTAAAGATTCGAGTAATAGCGGTCGCCTTCTTCCGCTTTATCATGAGTTAAAGCAGTCTTGATAAGTTTTACCGGCGATGCAAGTTTGCTTTCGCTGTTCCAAAGTATTCCGACATACAATCCGATGACCATCAAAACAGGAAATGCACCTTTCACGAATGCCCATGTTTGACGGCTTGGAAGCAGTACAAAGAACGCCACGAGTGTCGGGACAACGGCCGCGTACGCCGCGCGCCGTTGTCCGGCAAAGAAAGCCAACAGCAGCGGCAGCAATAAAAAAACGAGTGCAAGCCGCTGCCCTGATTTCACCTCGAACAGAACGAGCGCAAACAACAGCACGATGAGCGTGAACATGAATACCGGGTCTTCATGATTGGTGAGTGTCGCAATTCCTCTGAAGCTCAAGCCGAGATGGACGAAGCGCACGATTGCCTGAAACGCTTTGACTGAGATTGCAATGATGCAAACCCACAACAGCATCCGCAAATCTTTTTCCGTCTGCACAATTTGTGGAACGAGCGTGTACATGGCGCCGAAGTAGAAGAGCGCACGTACTTCCCACAGTGCAGGAAGAAAATCCCCTCCTTTTTTCAAGCCGTACACGACCGATGCAATAAGACCGAGAAAGAGAACGACCACCGTTCCCCACGAAGGAATATGATTGAGATGCGAATTTTTCCTGAAGCAAATCACGCCGAACCATACGACGGCAATGAAAAGCAAATGAAGCTCAAGCGGATTGAACACAGCCGCGTTGAAGGTGGGCAGGTACGGAATTTCTTTCAGATTGAGAAAATACGACGCCTTCAGCGTTATCGGATCGAAGCCGGGGATCCCGAACTGATCGAACAACAGCACAAAGCCGACGAAAAGGTAGAATCCCCATTCCACACGGAACAGCGTCAGCGTTATTACTACGGTGAGCAACGCAAAGGCAGCGGCGGCAAAAATATTTCCGTAGGTCAATACGAGCAGAGAAGAAACGCCGAAAATCCCGACCGTCATCAAGAACAGTACAGTCTTGTTGACGTGCGGTGTGTTTGTTCGTTCCGTCCTTTGCCCGACCGACGACAACCCATGTGCAAATATTTCTGCCATTATTTATTCACTGTTTGAATTTACATGGACTCGCTATAGAGAAGCGAGCTGCACTCGCTTCTATAGCTTGGGATATTCTTTTGTGTACAGCTCATACAACACAACAGCGACTTGCACCAGTGTGATCAACGCGATCAGGAAGTATGTAGAAACTTTCATACGCAGCACGTGTTTCCCAACGATCAATGCAAGAATGTAACCTCCGATCAAACCGGCTAATGTCAACATTGTGTTCTCCCTGCAATGTCCGGCACCTCAAAGGCACCGGCCATCCGCTTTTCTTTCACCATTCTTTTTCGTCGTCCTTGATGCGGTTTAGAATAAAGCCCAAGACCTGTCGCTCGTTCAATCGCCGGAAAACTTTTTCCACATCGCGGCGTTTCGTTATCGTGGAATCAACGACCATCAAGATGCCGTCGAGCCGGTTTGCAAAAAGGACCGGAAAATCTTCCGAGTTCATTGCAGGCATGTCTACAATGATAAATTCATATTCTTCCTGAAGCGCCGTCATGACATCGCCGAAGGCGGTCATCTGTTCAAGGCCGAGGCGCCGCGGTTTATAGTGCGCGGGTATATACGAGCGGTTCCCATGTGTCCCCCGCTGTCCGTTTGCCGAACCTAAGGAAAGGAGGTGAAGATGATCCACCGCAGTTTGCCACACGTGAATGTCGCCGTCGTTCAGCGCTTCAAGCAAACCCGGTCCCTGCGGAGCACCGAAAGTTTTGTGCAACGTCGGGTGGTGGGTGCTCAAATCAACAAGAATGGTTTTTTTCTTGTAACCGAGCGTCAAGGAGACTGCAAGATTGGATGCGACAAGAGATTTTCCTTCGCCGGGATTTGCGCTTGTAATACCGAGCGCCAATTGAACATCCCGCCCGTCTTTCGACAAGAGCGAATAATTGAACGAGTTGTAATACTGGAACGCCACTGTTTGTTCATCTACAATCTTCCTTCGTACGGGATTAAGCATGACAGCTTTTGTGTTCTGTGCAACGGCTTTTGACGGCGCATCAACAGAAGGAATAAGGACACGTGAAACTCCTTCTTCGATATGAGCATCTATGTTCTTTTCTTCAATCATTGAGGTACACTGCTTCTTTCCGGAATATAGGCAATGATCGGTCTCTGGTAGA
>JAGWND010000016.1 GCA_028873075.1 Bacteroidota bacterium | reverse complement strand
ACCATTTACCGTGACGAGTACAGCGTTCCCCATATCATTGCTCAAAACGAACACGATCTTTTTTTTGCGCAAGGCTATGTTCACGCGCAGGACAGGCTGTGGCAAATGGACATCACCCGGCGCGCCGGAGAAGGAAGGTTGTCTGAAATTCTCGGCTCAGCAGCGTTGAAATACGACAAGCTTTTCAAAACCGTCGGCATTCAGCGCATTGCCGAAAAGCTTGAAGTGCAGCTTCACCCTGAATCAAAAATGATTTTAGAAGCATATTCGGACGGAATCAACGCGTTCATCCACACGCACCGCGGCAAGTATCCGATCGAATTCGATATGCTGAATTATGTTCCCGAAGACTGGCAGCCGGTTCATACGCTGATTGTCTCGCGCATGATGGCGTGGGAATTGAACCTCTCGTGGTATGTCGATTTAACGCTCGGCGAGCTTGTGCAAAAATTCGGAGAAGAAAAAGCGAAGGAAATCTTTCCAACATACCCTGAAAACGCGCCGGTCACCGTGCCGAAAGAACTGCTGAAAGCCTCGGGGCTTTTGGGGAGGATAAAGAAAAAAATTGCACCTAGCAGTGAAGATTTTCTTTCCGCTGCAGCGGATTTTCAACAAGCGGATCAATCGTTCAGAAAATTTTTCGGCATGTCGGGAATGCACATCGGCAGCAACGCGTGGGCTGTCAGCGCAAAAAAATCCGCAAGCGGTTTCGCAATGCTCGCCAACGACCCGCATCTGGGACTTTCGGAGCCGTCGAAATGGTACGAGATTCATTTACAAGACAGCGCGCTTGATGTTGCGGGCGTTTCATTGCCCGGCGCCCCGGGAATCGTCATCGGGCACAATCGTTCCATCGCGTGGGGAATGACGAATGTGATGGCGGACGACGCGGATTTTTATATCGAGGAGGAAGATTCGCTCGATCATAGTCGTTATCAATACAAAGGTGAATGGAAAACTTTTGTAGCGTTGAACGATACCATTTTCGTGAAAGACTCCGATTCTGTTCCGGTGACAATCCGTGAAAGCATTCACGGTCCAATCATCAATGATGTGAATCCAACGGCAACGGATTCTTTGCCGATCGCACTTCGCTGGACCGGCGAAGACATGAGCGATGAACTGTACGCTATCTATTGCATCGACAAAGCTCAGTCATGGGAAGAATTCAAAAAAGGAGTGAAATATTTTACTGTGCCGGGGCAAAATTTTGTCTATGCAGATCAGAAAGGGAATATCGGCTACTGCATGGGGGTGCGTCTGCCGATTCGCGCGTCGCAAAACCCGACGATGCCGATGCCCGGCTGGACAGGAAGCTACGATTGGACAGGGTTCGTGCCGTTTGAAAAATTGCCGGAATTGTTTAATCCGCCGGAAGAATTCGTCGCAACGGCAAACAATAAAACAACCGACGCTTCGTTTCCGTATCACATCTCGAATTTATGGGAACCGCCGTCGCGCATCGAACGCATCAGAGAATTTCTTTCTACAAGAAATAAATTAGCAGTGGCAGACTTCGAGCAAATGCAGCTCGATTATTTTTCTTCTTTTGCGAAAGAAATGACGCCGTACATTATTCACGCGTTCGATTCTCTGCACACCGGCGATCAGCGTATTCAAACGGTGTTGAATTATTTTCGCAACTGGAATTTTCAGGAAACCAAGAACGACGTGACAACAACGCTTTTTCATGTGTTCTTCACACATTTACTCGAAAATATTTTTGAAAACAAAATGGGGAAGGAGTTGTATAAAAACTACATTTTCCTCGCTAATATTCCTCTTCGTGTCGTTCCCGCACTGTTGACGACGCCGTCTTCTTCCTGGTTTGACGATCCTTCTACACCCGGCATTGAAACGCGAGACGAAACGATTCGAAAAAGTTTGAACGAAGCAGCGAGCGACCTTCAACAAAAATTAGGAGACGAAATGAAAACGTGGCAATGGGGGCAGCTGCACACGCTCACGTTCGAGCACCCGTTCGGTTCGCATCCGCCGCTCGGCGCAATTTTTAATATCGGTCCCTTTGAAGTCGGCGGATCGGGCACGACACTCAACAACGGAGAATATCACCTTGCGGATCCGTACCGAATGCACCTTGGCCCCTCGATGAGACAAATTGTTGATTTCTCCGATCTTAACGGTGCACTCTCCGTAATTCCAACAGGAGAATCGGGCCAACCGTTGAGCGGACATTATTCCGATCAAACTCCGCTGTGGCTGAACGGCGAGTATCACGCGCTGCCGATCAACGATGCAGCAGTTGAATCGGTGGCAAAGCATAGGTTGGAGTTGATTCCGAAATAAAAAACGAAAGAATGCCCCATGCTACCGCCCTCACCTCCGTCCCCTCTCCCATCGGGAGATCGGATAAGGGGTGAGTGCGGGACAATGACAAAAAAAATACCTTTATGCCTTTACCTCGAATGTACGGAAATACAAAAATCGTTTGCACGCTGGGTCCTGCCTCATCGTCAGAGGATGTGCTGGAAAAAATGATTCGCGCGGGAATGGATGTTGCACGGTTGAATTTTTCTCACGGCACGTACGATGAACACCGCGAGACAATAAAAAACGTCCGCGCTGCAGCTGAACGCGCGGGTGAACCGATTGCGATTCTTCAGGATTTACAGGGGCCAAAAATCCGCACAGGAAAGCTTGCCACTCCTGAAGTTCTTCTCCGTGACGGCGAAAGATTTACCATCACGACGGAAAATATTCCTGGAACCGCCGAACGTGTCTCGACGACGTACACCGAGCTTCCGAAAGATGTCCGTCCGGGAGATACCATCCTGATGGACGATGGTCTGCTTCAGTTAAAAGTTATCCGTTCGACGAAAACCGACGTCATTACGGAGGTTGTGCACGGCGGAATGTTGAAAGAGCATAAAGGCATCAATCTTCCCGGCGTTGCCGTCAGCGCGCCGTCATTCACAGAAAAAGACATTGAAGACCTTTCTTTCGGTTTGGAAAATAAGATTGACTACGTCGCCTTGTCGTTCGTCCGCTCCGGAAACGATATTCGTCAACTGCGAAACGTGATCGCGGCGAAAGCGGGGCGAAAGCATCACCTGCCCGTTATTGCCAAAATTGAAAAAAACGAAGCCCTTCACAACATCGACGAGATTATCGCCGAAGCCGATGCCGTGATGGTTGCACGCGGAGATTTGGGGGTGGAGTGTGCACTTGAAGAAGTTCCGATCGCGCAGAAAATGATTTGTAAAAGAGCAAACGCCGCCGGCAAACCGGTCATCATTGCGACACAAATGCTGGAATCAATGATCGAGAATCCGCGCCCAACCCGCGCAGAAGCAAACGATGTTGCCAACGCCGTTCTCGACGGCGCCGACGCCGTAATGTTGAGCGCTGAAACTTCAGTCGGAAAATATGTTGTGGAGACAGTTCAGACAATGGATATAATCGTTCGAAAAGCAGAAGAAAATGAGAACGACAGATTGGATTTAGCAGATCCACAAAGCAGCGACGAGGCGAATGTTTTCAAAGCACTGGGACGTTCGGCGTGCGTTCTGGCAAAACAAATCGGCGCGGCGGCAATTGTACCCATCACTCATTCCGGCGAAACGGCAAAGACCATTGCAAAGTACCGCCCTTCGGCAAAAATCATTGCCATGACCGACCGCGAGTACGTGCGGCGCTCGTTGAATCTCGTGTGGGGTGTCCGCTCGATTCTCATTCCAAAACTTGCCGACACCGATACGACACTTTCATTGATTCAAGAAGAGCTTCTTCGGTCGCACTATGTACACAGCGGGGATTACATTGTGATGACTGCAGGGATTCCCCTCCTCGCGCGAGGCACAACCAATACGCTCAAAGTCGAAAAAATCGCTTGAGTCTTTTTCGAGACTTACGCTTCCAGATCGGACAAGTAATCGTTGATGTCGTAGCGGACGTTGAGATCGTTGCGCTTCAACGTTTCTGCGCGGCGCACCAACATCAAGGGAATTGCCACAACTCCGACAAGAAACACAGCCCATTTCAGATATTTCATAACCGCTTTCATTAAGTTATTGAGTAAGGAAAATTATTTCCTTCATCATAATGACCGAATAGCACACCGTGTACCACTGTTGCTTTTGATTTGCCATAGCGAACTCAATAAAGTCTTCAATGACGTTCACGTATCGCTTGGGAAACCGTCCGCGCTGTCTTGCACTATTCATAATCCGCTCCATGATTGTTTCTACCTTATAAAACGTAAAATAGAGCCGAAAAGTTGTGCTCTCTGTCAAATTTTACCTATAATATTTTTTAACGTACTCTTCCACCATGCGATGCGTGTTGTAGCGGGGAACAAGCGTTGCGATTGCCCGCCGAATCCGTTGCAACCACCGGCGCGGAATACCGTCCTCCCCCCGCTCGAAAAATTCGGGAATAATCTGCTCTTTCATCACCTGATAAAGGTTTTCCGCATCCTGCCGGTCTTGGACTTCGGCGGATTGCGGAGATTCGTCGTTTCCAATCGCCCAGCCGTTGGTCCCGTCGTACGCTTCGCGCCACCAGCCGTCCATGATGCTGCAATTCAAGCCGCCGTGAATTGCAATTTTTTGCCCGCTCGTTCCGCTCGCTTCGAGCGGTCTGCGCGGATTGTTCAGCCACACATCGGCGCCGGAAACAAGATTCCGTGCAATGTTGATATCATAATTTTCTATGAAAATAACTTTACCGAATAATAGCGGATGCTTTGTCAATTCAACCACATATTTAATAAACTTTTTCCCCTCATCATCGCGCGGATGCGCTTTTCCTGCAAACAAAAGCTGTACTGGCTTCTGCGGGTCGTTGAACAGTTCGATGGCACGCTCAAGATTGTTGAACAAAAGCGGCGCACGTTTATACGTTGCGAACCGCCGCGAGAATCCGATCGTCAGCGCATCGGGGTTAAGCACGGTCTCGTACACTGCTGCGCCGTTCCCAAAACGAGAATGCTGAAGGCGAAGCTGCAGGCGAGCAAATTCGATGAGCGAGCGCCGCAGTGTGTACCGCAATGCCCACAATTCTTCATCTGGCACGACGGACGGATCAACCGCATGACGCCAGAAATCCGGATCGAGAAAATGCTGTTGCCAATCGTTCCCTAACTTTTTCCGCCAGAACCGAGATGTGTGCCTGAACATCCATCCGCCGATATGCACACCGTTCGTGATGGAGCCGATCGGCACCTCCTCGACCGGCATTTGCGGGAACAGATTCTTCCACATCTCGCGGCTGACTTTTCCGTGCAACTGGCTCACACCGTTCGCCGCACGCGACATCTTCAACGCAAGCACCGTCATACAAAACGTTTCATTCGGATCGTTCGGATTAACACGCCCGTATTTTATCAGCTCTTCAATCGGCATGTTCAACTTTTTCGCCATCGAAGCAAAAGCATAATTCATCAGATCAAAACTGAAACGATCATGCCCTGCCGGAACCGGAGTGTGCGTCGTGAACACACATTGCTCTTTCACGCTCGCCTCCGCTTCCTTCAACGGACGATTCCTCTCAAGCCGCTCCCGCAGCAGTTCAAGCGTGAGAAAAGCAGAGTGTCCTTCGTTCATGTGGAACGTCGACGGCGCAATGTTCAGCGCGCGCAGCAAGCGGACGCCGCCGATGCCGAGAATAATTTCCTGTGAAATGCGCGTCGTGACATCTCCGCCGTACACGTGCGCGGTAAGATCGCGATACCGCTCCTCATTCTCAATCAAATTCGTGTCGAGCAAATAGACCGTCGCCCGTCCGACCTGAAGCTTCCACGCGTGAACGTGCACCGTGCTGAATCCGATTTCCACCGAACAACGGAGCGGTGCACCTTCGCTGTCGGTAACAATCGTCAGCGGAAGTTTCGACGGATCGGCGGTGATGTACTGTTCCTGCTGCCAGCCGTCAACAGCAAGGCGCTGTTCAAAATATCCTTGGCGGTAAAAGAGCGTAATGCCGATGAAAGGAATTCCCAAATCGCTCGCCGACTTCGTGTGGTCGCCTGCGAGAATGCCGAGTCCGCCGGAATACGTGCGCACGCTTTCGTGAAAACCGAACTCGGCTGAAAAATATGCAATCGGCGATTGAAGATTATTTGCTTGCGTTGCTACCCACGTGTTTTTCTCATTCATGTAAGAAGAAAATTGTGCAGCGACAGCACGAACCCGTTCCGCAAATTCCGGGTCGCCTAAGCGGGCAAGCACCTCCTGCTCGGAGATCGAAGCAAGCAACGCTACAGGGTTGTGATTCGTCTGCTGCCACAACTGCGGCGAAAGCTCGTTGAACAACTGCTGCGCGTCGCAGTTCCATGCCCACCATAAGTTTTGCGTGATCGCACGAAGATCGTCGAGTGTTTTTTTCACTGAAAAGGATTTTTTCATGTCTACCGTTAACTTCGTTCTGTCTTTATGACTTTGCGGTTAAATAAATACGCTACAAATAAATCAAATTTTTACCACATTTTCCAATAAAAAATTGAAGCAACAACATGAAGAAATTTTCAGTCAGGAACACTGGAAGAGTGTGAAAAAACTATTCATGGCCGATGAAAGACTAAGAAAGCAGCAGTTTCATCTGTTCGTTGGCGAGAAGCCACAACAACGTTCCTGTTCTACGTTGAACAGGGGAACGCGTTTCGATGCACGCGACGCTTGCTTTCTTCATTGAGATTTTGGGTTCGCTGCTTCCACTGAGAAGCGAGGCAATGGACATGCTGGCAAACGGTTCATGTGTCACAAGAAGAATCTTGCCGTCGCCAGGATACCGCGAAAGCTTGCCAAATAAATTCGCCGGATCGGACGACGACGTCAGGCAATCGCAGTCCTCGATTTTTAATGCGGGAAAATCGCCGAGGACAATTTTTGCAGTTTGCCGCGCCCGAACACAGGGACTGCACAGCACATCGGTGAACGACAATTTCATGCCACGAATTGCACGCCGAACATATTCTGCTTCTGTTTTTCCTTCATCGGTAAGCTCGCGGTCGAAATCGTTTGCATATCCGGAGGTAGCAGCGTCTGCATGTCGGAGAAAATAAAGCAGCATCGGTTCTACAAAATTTCTTTAATCCGTTCAGCCGGGCGCGCTAGAATTGCTTTCTCCCCTTTTTCAACAATCGGGCGCTGAATCAAATCGGGATACTTCATCATAAGGTCAATAATTTCATCTTCCGAAAGCTTCCTGCCGGTAAGCTTCAATTCCTTATACTTCGGCTCCTTTGTTCGAAGCAGTCCTGCAGCGGAGATTCCCATTTTGTGAAGAATGTCTTTGAGCTTACTTTTCGAAATCGGCTCGATGTAATAATTCACGGCGTCAAAGTCTACGCCGCTTTCTTTCAGCGCATTGTAAACTTTTCTGCATGTTGTGCACGTCGGTTTTTGGTAGATAGTGATTTTCATCGTCGTTGTATTACGAATTTCGGATTGACCGGAATCATCGTCACAACAACCGGATCAAGAGTCACTGTTCCGATAACAAGCCGTTGAACGGTTACCGTGAGCTGTTCGCCGGCAACGCGATACCACGGATGTTCCTCGGCATATGTATCTTTTCCGTTGAGCGTCACTGCGTACGAATCTCCGGGCAGGATAAAAACATACGGCAGTGAAAGAAACTTATCATTATATTCGTAGTGAACATTTTCCGATTTCACGCTGACCGATGCAAGCCGCAAATCAAGCGTGTCGCTGCTGTTGTTCTCAAATTCCAAAGAGATCGTTGTCTCGATCCGATCGGTTACTCTGTACTGCGCTGCATACGTAATGGAAAAACGATGCTGCACGTCGCGATAGGTATATTTTTCACAGTTGCAGTTATCGTTCTTGATGAGATAGACATACGATCGGATGCACGAGCTCAAAAGGAGTGTACCTGCCAAAAAAATGTAGCGGATGCTTCTCATGTGGTTTTTTGGATCTCACGAGCTTTCGCATAGCCCGGTTTCAAAACATCGTAAATAATTCTGATGCGCTCTTTGTACGGGAGAAAAGCACTCTTCATCGCATTGATCGTGATTTTTTCAAGATCGTCCAACCTCAATCCGAAATGTTCGGCAGCGGTGTGATACTCATCCGTCAACGTAATGCCGCTCATCAGCCGGTCGTCGGTGTTGAGGGAAACGCGAAATTTGTAGCGGTAGTAAATTCCGAACGGATGCTCTTCGATACTGCGCACCGCGCCCGTGTGCACGTTACTGGTCAAACAAAGTTCGAGCGGGATCCGTTTGTCGAGAACATACTGCGCGAGCGTTCCCATGCTCAACACGTCGCCGTCCCTCACGCGCATGTCTTCGATCAGCCGTGTTGCGTGACCGATGCGGTGCGCGCCGCACCATTGAATCGCCTGCCAGATGGACTCTTTGCCGAACGCTTCTCCCGCATGAATCGTGATGTTGAAATTTTCCCGCTGAATATAATGGAACGCATCCACATGTTTCTTCGGCGGGTAACCGCCTTCCTCACCGGCAAGATCGAAACCGACGACGCCGAAATTGCGGAACTCGACCGCCAGCTCGGCAATATCTTGCGAGATTGCCGGGTTCATATTCCGCATTGCGCAGATGATCACGCCGTATTCGACGCCGAATTTTTTCCTTCCCCGCTCTAACCCGCGCAAAACGGATTTCACGATCGAGTGATGCGCCAATCCTTTTCGCGTGTGGAAAACAGGGGCAAAACGCGTTTCGACATACACAACACTGTCGTTACGCATATCCTCCATCATTTCGTATGCAACGCGCTCGAGCGCTTCTTCCGTTTGCATGACACCGCTCGTATGTACGAAACCTTCGAGAAAAAGAGGCAGGCTGCCGCGCTGCGCTCCGCGCTGAAACCATGCCGCCAATTCGCCGGGATCGTTGGTCGGGAGTTTTTTATAGTGCTGGTCTTTTGCCAACTCGATCACCGTTTGTGCGCGAACGCCGCCGTCCAAATGATCGTGAAGAAGAGCTTTGGGAACAGTGCGAAGAAAATTTTTTGTGAGCCTCATGGAAGTGCCCGGTAGTACGATGAACATGCGCCTGCCTGCAGGCAGGGGGAAGAATCCTCTTCAGCCTTTTACAATGTAACGATGACGTACGTGAGTTTCAAGGTTTGAAAAGCGCGAGTGTACTTATTGCTCCAGCCAGTCTGAGGTACTCATCCACGCCTTTGGCGTGGAATCTTCTTCTGCAATGACATCCTTTGTCATTCGTAGTCGCCCTGAGCGAAGTCGAAGGGCGGAACAACCTCTTTCTTCTCGATGTCATTAGTAGCAAAGCGAGCGTTTTGTGCGAGCGTAGTCGAAGACTGTGCTAAATGGAGTTTTTTGTGACACCCTTCGACTACGTCCCGACAAAAAACGCCGGGACTCCGCTCAGGGCGACTGAAAACTTTCTTACCTTCCTATAAAAACAGGTACACTCGTGTTGAAAAGATGTTGAAACTGTCCTCCCTCTTCCTTACCTTGCATACGCATTCCGTAAAGCGCGGCATGCCCGACAAGATATTTACACATTGTTCTGGCGACAGCATGATCGAAGGCATCGGCGTTGATATTATCGAAATTGAGCGCATTCGTACTTCCATTGAGCGCTTCGGCAGCACATTTTTGCAGAAGTTGTTCACTGATTCCGAAATTGAATATTGCAATACAAAAAAAAATCCGGTGCAGCATTTCGCCGCACGGTTTGCCGCAAAGGAAGCGGTAAGCAAAGCTCTTGCAACGGGATGGGGGGGAGAATTTCAATGGAAAAATGTTGAAGTGGTGAATGACCTGTCGGGAAAACCGAACGTGAAACTCTACGGTTCAACTGCCAATGCATTACGGCACAGCCGCGTGCTCCTCTCGCTTTCTCATTCGGATACATCCGTTGTCGCGTTTGCGGTGATTGAAAAGAAGGAATGAGAAAAAAAATTTCTACTCCCCGCGGTACACTTCAATCGCTCGCCTCACCATGGCGGGATTGTTGCAAATAATTCCGTCCACGCCTAAACGCAGCATCCGCCCTGTATCTCTTTCGGAACTGACACCGTACACAAAAATCTTCAGGCCGCTTTCATGCACGTCGCTCACCACATCATGATTAACCTGGTATTTGCTGCAGATGAAAATTTCCGCGTGCGCTGCAGCCGCTAACTGCGACGGCGAGCGGCGAAAATTTGTGATCGGATTATAAATGATGCCGGCTGCAATTTCATGGCGAAGATGTTTCACCCGCTTGATCATCTTATGATTGAACGACGTGATCATGCTGTGATGAAGCACGCGCGCTTTTGCAAGCATCTCGACAAGCAACTCTTCGACCGGAGTCCCGTCCGAACTTTCAACATCCGGTTTGATCTCGATATTCAGCGCAACGTTATGCTTTGTCAATGGCAGAACGTCTCGCAGTAGCGGAATACGTTCGCGGGAAAACCGGGAAGAAAACCACGAGCCATTGTCAATGCGCGCCAATGCTTCAGCGTCGTGTTTTTTAACAAGCCCTTTTCCTTCCGATGTCCGCTCAAGTTTTTTGTCATGAAAAACGACAAACTTATTATCGGCAGAAAGCCGCACGTCGAATTCAATCATGTGCGCCCTGGCTGAGATCGCTTTGTGAAATGCCGCTATGGTATTTTCCGGGGCTTCATCGGAAAATCCCCGGTGCGCAATGACGAGCGGCTTTTCGCTCGCAAGATGCAACAGCAGTGTCGTCGTCTCGCTCATTTTTTGACCACGGCTAACAGTCGCTGCGTCACTTCTTCGATCTCACCGATGCCGTCAATGTTGCGCAGCAATCCTAATTGTTCGTAATAGGCCTTCACCGGCTCGGTTTCTTTGTGATACACTTCGAGACGTTTCTTCACCGTTTCGGGTTTGTCGTCGTCGCGCTGGAAAATTTCTCCGCCGCATTTGAAGCACGGATCGCCCGGCTTGAAATGATCAATATCAAAATTATAAATCTTCCCGCACTTTCTGCACAGGTAGCGCTGGCTCAAGCGCTCTACAATTTCTTTTTCACATACGACAAAATTGATGACGTGGTTCAGTGTGAGGTTGATTTCGTGAAATTGTTTTTGCAACGCTTCCGCTTGCGCAACTGTGCGCGGAAATCCGTCGAGAATAAATCCGTTGCGGCATTGCCCCGATGTGAGAATATCTCTGATCAAACCGATCATCACCTCATCTGGTACAAGAGTGCCTGCATCCATATAATTTTTCGCCTTCAAACCGAGCGGCGTGCTTTCTTTAATTGCTTCGCGAAGAATATCGCCGGTGGAAATATGGGGAATATGATAAACGTGGGAAAGAATTTTTGCCTGCGTTCCTTTTCCAACGCCGGGAGGCCCGAAGAGAATGAGATTCATCATAAGAATGCGAGAGTAGGGGAATCGTTTCTATGTTGTCGTTCCGGAGTTCAACTCCAGAACAGGTTGCTGTGCAGGAGTTGAATTCCCGCACGACTAGATGCATGATAAATATCCACTCGAAGCAGCGAGCTGTCCGCAAGCCGCGTCAATATCTACACCTGAGCTGCTGCGGACGAACACCGGAATATGATGCCGGCGAAGCTTTGAAGCAAACGATAAAATTTTTTCCTGCGGCGCACTTTTGAGCGAAGCAGAAAACCCGTGCGGGTGTGTGAACGCGATAGAGTGAAACGGAATGAGATTCACGCGGCATTCGAAGCGGCGCACTGCTTTCACAAGCCGCTGCACATCAGCGTCGCTATCGTTCAATCCGTCAAAGAGAATATACTCGAGCATCACGCTTTTTTTCGTTTTCTTGAAATAATATTCTAACGCCTCGAGCACATCGTCAACGCTGAATTTTTTTGTGATCGGCATCAGTGTACGGCGCGTTTCATTATCGAGAGAGTGGAGCGACAGCGCAAGCTTCACTTTTCGCTGCTCGTCGGCCATCTGCTTGATTTGCTCGACATATCCTGCCGTCGAAATTGTCACCCTTCTCGGGCTGAAACCCATACCGTTTTCCGACGTCAGAATTTCAACAACCGACATCACATTGTCGTAATTGAGCATCGGTTCTCCCATGCCCATGAAGACGATGTTGGTAATCGGCTTCTCCGTCAGCGTTTGCGCTGCCGAAACCTGTCCGATGATTTCTTCCGGCAAGAGATTCCGCTCGAATCCCATCGTTCCGGTGGCACAAAATTTACAATCGAGCGGGCAACCGACTTGCGTGGAAATGCAGACTGTGAGCCGCGATTCCGAGTCAACGGCGCTTCTGCGCGGTGGAATGAGAACGCTTTCGATCCGCTTTCCATCCGAAAGCTCAAGCAAAAGCTTAATCGTTCCGTCTTCTTTCGACTGCTGCTGTTTAATGATGTGCGGTTTTTCAAGAAAAGCGATGTCGTTCAATTTCTGCCGAAGAGATTCCGGCAGATTTGTCATCGCATCAAACTGTGTTGCTTTGTGCTTGTAGAGCCACGCAAAAATTTGCTTCGCACGATAGGTGGGTTCACCTACCGAAGCAACGAAGGTTTCCAATTGCTGCAACGGAAGTCCGTTGAGATTTTTCTTTACTCCGCTCATCCATTTTTCTCTGTTAATGTACCGAAATTAGGGAAGGGAAGCAAGGAAAGGATGTGATAAGCCACCTCGGTTACCAGAACTATATGATGATTGATAGCTCTTAAGAGATATTTTTATTTTTCGGTCAAGGCTTTTTACAGGTTTTTTTGCTCGCTTCATTTGTAGTTTTTTGATATTGACCCTACAATGCCCTTTTAGCCTGTTCCCGCCGTTTTCTTGATTCTCTTTCGTAATTTCACTATACTTTTTCAACACTTTTCTCCTTGAACTTGTGGAATTGAATGAAACATTCTCGCATTCACACCCAAACGCCTTCTCGCAAAAAGGATCACGTGCTGCTCACCGTTCACAAAAATGTTGCATTCAAATCCAAGCGAACCGGATTGGGAGAGTGGGAATTCATTCACAACGCGCTGCCGGAACTGAATTTTGACGAGATTTCCACTGAAGCGATTTTCCTTTCAAAAAAATTATCGTTTCCCTTTCTCATTTCATCAATGACGGGGGGCTATGCCGATGCGCGGCGCATCAATAAAATTTTGGCAGAGGTGTGCGAAGAACACCGCATCGCGATGGGCGTCGGAAGTCAGCGGCAGGCGCTGGAAAATTCGGCGTTTCATTCTTCCTTCAGCGTTGTACGCGAAGCCGCACCGTCAATCCCGATCATCGGCAACATCGGCGCAGCCGAAGTCGCGCGCATGAGCGATATTTCACCCGCGCAGAAGCTGATAGAGCTGATCCGCGCCGATGCGTTCGCCGTTCATCTCAACCCGCTACAGGAATTCCTTCAGCCGGAAGGAAACACAAATTTTCGCGGCGTGCTCGGGGGGATCGAGCGCCTCGTGCGCGGACTTTCGATTCCGGTAATCGTTAAAGAAATCGGCGCGGGAATTTCTAGAAGTGTTGCTCAGCGATTGTTAAATGTCGGCGTTTCAATCATTGATGTTGCCGGTGCAGGAGGAACAAGCTGGGCCGGCGTTGAAATTCTTCGCAGAAAAAATATAGCGCATAGCGGGCATGTACGCCGAAGTAAGAAAAATAAAAACGAAAATGCCGAGTTAATGTTTCAGCACGCAGATGGAAGCGAAGATTTTTGGGATTGGGGAATTCCGACCGCCGATGCTCTCTTAGAGGTTGCATCGTTGAAGCGTACGTTTCCTTCGCTCGTGTTGATCGCATCGGGGGGAATAACGAACGGCATCGAAGCGGCAAAGGCGCTTGCGTTAGGCGCGGATATTGTTGCCTCTGCGCGGCCAATGATGCAGCACTTGTTTGCCGGCGGAAAAAAGATGCTTTCTCGGCTCATTGATCAATGGAGAAAAGAATTGCAAGGCGTCATGTTCTTGACCGGCGCGGAGACGACTGAAGACTTGCACCATGTGCAGATGGTACGAAGGCATTGACAAGCGACGAACGCCGATAGACGATTTTTGAAAACATCGGAAGTAATCAATCGTCAATTGGCAATCGTAAATCGTCAATCACACATACTTATTTATGACTAATTTCAAGAGAAAATATCGCGCCTACAAATCTCTGATTGACAGCCGGCTTGCCCGCTGCGTCACAAAAAACGATCCGGCATCGCTCTACAAACCGCTGAAGTACATTCTTTCCGGCGGCGGAAAACGAATCCGTCCGCTGTTGATTCTGCTTTCATGTGAAGCGGTCGGAGGAAAAGCGAGGGACGCACTCCATGCTGCCGTTGCGATTGAGATCGTCCATAACTTCACACTTGTGCATGACGATATTATGGATCATGCTGCGTCGCGCCGCGGCAGACCGACTGTCCACACACAATGGGATGAAAATGTTGCAATCCTTGTCGGAGATGAACTCGTTGCGCTCGCGTACCGGGAATTGCTGAAAACGAAATCCCCTGCCATTGCGCGCGTTGCCGAAATCTTTACCGAAGGAGTCGTGGAAGTGTGCGAAGGGCAGGCATACGATAAGGAATTTGAAACGCAAAAAAATGTTTCTCTTAACGATTATCTTCTAATGATCGGGAAAAAAACGGGAAAACTCGTCGCCGTTGCATCGGAAATCGGGGCGGTAGTCGGCGGCGGCACTGCCGCGGAAATTCGCGCGTTACAATCGTATGGCGAGCTCGTCGGCAGAGCGTTTCAGGTTCAAGACGACTTGCTGGATGTCGTTGCCGATGAAAAAGAGTTCGGAAAAACAATCGGCGGCGATATTGTGGAGGGAAAAAAGACATTGCTGATGATCGAAGCGTTCCGCCGCTCGCGCGGCGCCGATAAAAAACTTCTCCGCAGCATCATCGTGAATCGCGGAACAAGTGCCGCCCGCGTTGACGACGTGCGGGAAATCTATCGTCGCTACGGAATTATTGAAGAAGCGCGGCAGCTCATCGCGCGCGACACTGAAAACGCCAACCGCCATTTGCACGTGCTGAGATCGAGCGACGCGCGCGCAATGCTCTACGGCTTTTCCGACATGCTGCTGAAGAGGAATTACTAATTTTTTCTTACCGCAAAGTTCGCTAAGAACGCTGAGATTCTTTGCGTTCTTTGCGGTGAATGATTGAGCGATGATCGAAAAAGAAATCGTCATTAAGAACCGGGCGGGACTGCACACGCGTCCGGCGGCGGCGTTAGTCAAAGTAGCAGCACAATTCAAATCAGATTTCTATATTATAAAAGATGATCTTGAAATCAACGGGAAAAGCATTATCGGTGTGATGACGCTCGCCGCCGAACAAGGTTCTTCATTAAAGCTCCGCTTCGACGGCGAAGACGAGCAAGCAATGGCGGAGGCAATTTTAGGTCTGTTTGAACGCGGTTTTGACGAAGCGTGACCGGCTCGCCACAAAGACACGAAGACAAAAAAAAATTCAAGAGTCAGGTCTCAAGTTCCACAAGGCAAATTACCCTGAATCTTCAATCTTGCGTCATGAATCACTTTTTTACTCTTTGCGACTTTGTGGTCAATAACTGAAGTTAACATGGACGACAAAAAAGAAATACTTCTTCGCGGCATTCCCGCCTCGGCAGGAATTGTGATGGGGCACGCGCATATTTTCACAAAACATATTCCGCGGGTCGAAGAAAAAATTATCGTAGCAGAAGATGCCCAAAAAGAAGTTGAGCGCTTGCGCCATGCCGTCGAGCGTTCGGAAAAAGAATTATCGAAAATTCTTTCGTATGCTGAACAGAAAATCGGCAACAGCAAGGCAAAGATTTTCGAAGCGGAGATCATGATCCTCAACGATGCGGTCCTGCTCGAAGCAATCTACAACCGTATCGTGAAAGAATTGAAGAATGCGGAATTCGTCGTTCATGACGAGATCACGAAATACCAGCGGCTCATGCTCGAATCGAATGACGAGTACATGCGCGAGCGCGCTCACGACGTCGAAGATGTGAAGAACCGCATCATCCGCAACATCCAGCAGGAAAAACTCATCTCGCGGTTCGAGGGACGCTCGATCATCGTTTCAGAATCGCTCACGCCGGCGGACACGATTCTCTTCAGCCGAAACGAGATTCTCGCGTACGTTACCGACATGGGGGGCGTCACATCGCACGCCGCGCTCCTTTCCCGCTCGCTCAAAATTCCCGCCGTTGTCGGTTTGAAGGAAGCAACGAAGCATGTTCAAGAGGGGGATTTTATGATCGTTGACGGCTACGGCGGGACAGTCGTGTTCAATCCGAGCGAAACAACAATCAAAGAGTACGAAGTCCGCAACGAGCGGTACATCGAATTTGAAAAACGCCTGAACGACCTGCGCGACCTTCCTGCCAAAACATTGGACGGACATCGCATTGAGCTATCGTGCAATATAGAATTCGCCAGCGAAGTAGACGCCGTAGATGCGCAAGGCTCGGACGGCATCGGTCTGTACCGCGCGGAAGGTTTGTTGATCGGGCGCGACACATTCCCCACCGAAGAAGAACAGTATGTGGAATACAACCTCATCGCAGAAAAATGTTTTCCCCGCAAAGTCATCATGCGAACGTTCGATATCGGCGGCGACAAAGTTGTTTCACAGGCAAGCGAAGAAGAGAACCCGTTTCTCGGCTGGCGCGGCATCCGCATCGGCTTGGATCGTCCGGAAATATTCGTTGCACAGCTTCGTGCGATGCTTCGCGCGAGCGTGAAGAAGAATCTTTGGGTCATGTTTCCGATGGTGGCAAACGTGAAAGAAGTGCGAAAAGCGAAGGTCCTTGTCGAGCAGGCAAAGGTAAGTCTGCGCAACCGGCATATTCCGTTCGATGAAAAAATAAAAATCGGCGTGATGATCGAGGTCCCGTCGGCAGCAGTGATGGCGGGGGAAATTGCCAACGAAGTTGACTTCCTCAGTATCGGAACGAACGACCTCATTCAATATCTTCTTGCCGTTGACCGCGGCAACGAAAACGTGTCGCAGCTGTATCAGGAATTCGATCCGGCAGTGATTCGCACGATCCACCACATCATCGAGGAGGCGCACGAGCATCATATACCCGTCAGCATGTGCGGCGAAATGGCGGGCGATCCGGTGGCGACGCTGCTTTTGCTTGGATTGGAAATGGACGAGTTCAGCGTTATTCCTGCCGTTTTGCCGGAGATAAAAAAAATCATCCGCTCCGTCCGACTGAAAGAAGCGAAACGGATCGCAGCGCAAGCGCTCAAGTTTTCAACCGAAGATGAAGCGAAAGAATTTCTCAAGTCACACGTGAAACGCATCTCGCCTGATATGCCATTATCGGAAGCAGAGTGAAAAAGAAGATTCAAGATTTAAGTTTCAAGCTTGTAATACAAATTTTTCCGTTGAATCGTACATCATGAAACATGAATCAAATAAAAGGAAACCATTATGATTTCAGAACTTATCGCTCAGTACGACCCATCGAACATGCGGCAGCTTATTGCCGGTTTTTCAAAACAAGTCGAAGGAGCGGCAGCCATCGGCGAAACGGCACGTATAAAACTCTCCGCGGCATCAATCCGCAACATTGTCGTGAGCGGACTCGGCGGATCGGCAATCGGCGGCGATTTGCTCCGCTCGTATCTTGCCGGCGAAATCAACGTACCGATAGCCGTCAGCCGGCATTATTTTTTGCCGCGGTATGTGAACGAAAAATCGCTCGTCATCATTTCCAGCTATTCCGGCAACACCGAAGAAACGATCTCTTCGCACAAAGACGCGGCAAAAAGAAAAGCGAAAATTCTCTGCATCACTTCCGGCGGAACGGTGAAAGCGTTCGCTCAACAAAAAAAACATCCGCTCATTGAAATTCCCGGCGGACTCCCGCCGCGCGCGGCCCTTGGCTACTCGTTTTTTCCGACGCTGACTGCACTTTCAAAATTAGGGCTGATTCGAACTCAAAAAAAGGAAATCAAAGAGACAATTGCATTGTTACAGAAGAAGTCAGACGTCTACTCGAATCACGAGTCGGAAAACAATCCGGCGCTGGAGCTTGCGAAGAAAGTACACGGCAAGCTGCCGGTGATGTATTCTTCCGCAGACAGATTCGATACGGTAAATCTGCGGTGGCGCGGACAATTTGCGGAAAATGCCAAAATGCTTTCTTACGGCAACCTGTTTCCCGAACTGAACCACAATGAAATTGTCGGATGGGAAGCACAGAAGGATGTCATGCAAAAGATTCACGTCGTCATGCTGCGCGACCGGGACGATCATCCGCGGGTCCAGCTTCGCATGGAGATCACGAAGAATATCATCGGAGATTTTGCCGACGGCATCACTGAAGTGCAGAGTGAAGGAACATCACTTCTTGCGCGCATGTTTTCTTTGTTATACTTAGGCGATTGGGTCAGTTTTTATCTTGCGATGCTCAATCACGTTGATCCGACGCCGGTGAAAAAAATTGATTTCTTAAAGAACGAGCTGAGCAAGGTTTAAGGGTTGGCTGGAGACGGCATATAGAAGATGGGAGATGGAAAATTCAGGATTCACGACACACTGGTTCCAAGTTCAAAGTTTAAAGTTCAAGATTCTCCTTACCCCCTACTCTCGACTCCATACAGCTGACTTCTGATCTCTGGGCAAAAACAGCGTGTGAAGATAATGAAGCTTAGGAATTTTTTCTTTCTTTTCTCCTTGCTGTTCTGCGCTTCCTCGCTTGACGCCCAGTTCTATTACTTCGGCCGCAACAAAGTTCAGTACACCGAATTCGATTGGCATGTTCTCCGCACGGAACATTTCAACGTGTACTACTATCCTGAAATGAAAGAGCTCGCCGAGCAGGGTGCGTACTTTGCCGAGCAAAGTTACCGCCTCCTCGAAAGCAAATTCAATCAAACCATTGCAGGGCGCATTCCGCTCATCTTCTACAGTTCGCATCTTCATTTCGAACAAACGAACACGACACCCGGATTTATTCCCGAAGGCGTCGGCGGATTTTTTGAATTTCTGAAAGGGCGTGTCGTTATTCCCGCAGACGGCTCGCTCGCACAATTCCGCCACGTTATCCGCCACGAGCTGGTGCATGTGTTCATGACAAGCAAGCTTAACCGCGTTCTCTCCGATCATCGTCTTCCTTCCGACCGGACAGCGCCGCTCTGGTTCACCGAAGGATTGGCGGAAGCGTGGTCAACGGAATGGGACGATCAGGCGGAAATGGTGATCCGCGACGCGGTCCTCAACAATTACATCGTGCCGCTGTCGGAGATGGATAAAATCTACGGAACGTTCTTGATGTACAAAGAAGGACAGAATATCATTCGTTTTATCGAGCAGCGCTATGGTGACGAAAAGATTCTTCTGCTCATGGAAAATTTCTGGCGCAGCAGCTCGTTCAACGATGTGATGCAGGCAACCATCGGCAAGAATTACGAGCGGTTTGACGAAGAATGGCTGTACGCACTGAAGAAACAATATTATCCTCTTCTCGCATCGAGCGATTATGCGGCGCACTCCGCGCGGCTGCTCGTGAAGTACGGATTCAATTCAAAGCCGGCATTTTACAACAATGACGGAAAACGGGAAGTTTATTTCATTGGAAATTACACCGGCTACACATCAATCTATAAAATCCCTCTCGATTCGGCCGGCATCGTACACGAGCCGGAGCTCGTCGTTGCCGGAGAACATTCGGAAGAATATGAAGCGTTCCACCTTTTTCAAAGCAAGCTTTCGATTGCTCACGATGGACGTCTTGCCTTTGTAACAAAAAGCGGAGAGGCGGACGCGCTTCACATTTGGAATGTGAAGTCACATTCCGAAATTGCATCGTATCAATTCCGCAATCTTGTTGCGCTCGAATCGCCGAGCTGGTCGCCGGACGGAACGCAGCTTGCCTTTGCATCAGTGGATAAAGCCGGAAAGCGTGATCTTTATATCTACACACCGAAGACAGAAAGCCTCGTTCGGTTGACGCGCGATGTGTACGACGACCGCGATCCGGTCTGGTCTCCCGACGGGAAATTCATCGTCTTCAGTTCTGATCGTGACGCATACGGAATGGAGTACGTTTATAATCTTTTTGAATATGACCTGTCGAGCGGGAAAATTCTCTGCGTAACTGCCGGGAAAGAAAATTACTACTCTCCCTCCTTTTCACCTGACGGAAAATATCTCACCTTTACCTCTAACGCAGACGGCGCACAAAATATTTGGGCGATTCGAACAGCCGACATGAAGCAGTCCGCCGGCGGCGGATTGCTCTACGCGATGCGCAAAGTAACGTCATTCTCCAACGCAGCTTTCGATCCGGTGTGGACAGACAATGACAAGCTCGTGTTTGCAGGATTTGAAAACTACAGCTTCAGAATTTATTCGATTGACAGTGTAACAGAGCGAATTGATTCAAGCAACGTCCAGCATGAATTTACGCCGTCGCTCTACGCGGCCGAAGCGTGGAGCGCTCATTCACTTGAAGCCGATACGAGCGTTCATTCGGTAACATACAAGGGCGATTATTCGCTCGATGTCGCACAGAGCGAGGTCGGCAACGATCCCGTATTCGGAACGAGCGGCGGTGCGGCTGTTGCCCTGAGCGATATTCTCGGCAACGACCAGTATTATTTCCTGCTCTACAACACCGCGCAAACATCGGACCAATTTCTCGAAAGCTTTAACGTCGCGGTCTCGAGAATTTCTCTGAGCCAAAGAACAAATTACGCGACGGGAATTTTTCATCTCTCCGGACTTCGCTACGATTTGACCGATCCTGATTTGTATTACTACGAGCGTGCGTTCGGCGGCTACTTTGCGCTGAGCTATCCGCTTTCAACGTTCGAGCGATTGGAAGCCTCCGTTTCGCTCGCCAATTCCGACAAGGAGCTCTTCACCTCCATTCGCCCGCTCAAAGCGCTTCTGGTCAGCAACACGGTTTCGTTCGTTCACGACAATTCGCTGTGGGGACCGACAGGACCGTTGGACGGCTCGCGCTTCATTGCCACGCTCGGCTACACAACCGACATTCAATATTCCAATGTGAACTATTACACCGTGATCGTTGACTATAGGAAATACTTTCGCCTCAGCCAGCGGAGCGCGTTCGCTTCCCGTTTTGAAGCGCTGTTGAACGACGGCAGGGAAGCGCGCCGTTTCATCATGGGTGGAAGCTGGGATTTGCGCGGCTATCCGCGCTGGTCTATTCGCGGAAAGAAAATGTGGCTGACAAGCCAGGAGCTTCGCTTTCCGTTCATTGATCAGGTCGGCGTGCGGTTTCCCTTCGGGGGCATCGGCCTCGGTGCGGTGCGCGGCGCAGTCTTTTTCGATGCAGGCAATGCATGGGACGACCGGTACACCACAACGCTCGGCTCGATCGGCGGCGGCGTTCGCATCAATATCGGCGGGGTTCTCGTTCTCCGGTACGATGTTGGAAAACAGATTCAGGATAATTTCACAACGCTTCAGCACGGATTATTTTACCAATTCTTTTTCGGATGGGATTTCTAATAAAAAACCGACCTCACCCTAACTCTCCCCTTGCAGGCGAAGGAATTAATCCTCTCCCTCTGCAAGGGGGAGAAAAAGAGGTGGTCATAAAATCACAAGAAAACCTTCAGAGATCTGCTCTTTTTCACCGAATGTTTTCGGGCATATTGGCTCTCTTTCTCTTCCTGTTCTCCGGCTGCGCCTCAATTGAAGTATCCGCGCCTCTGAAAGTTTCGCCTGCCGATTGGGCGATGTACGGAAAAGAAAAGCACCATTCGTTTCGAGACACGAAGTCATCGTTTACGTTCCCTCTTCGCATTTTGTGGAATTACGACGCTTCGGCAGGATTTGCAGACGGAGCACTCTCCGTCGCCGACAGCGTCCTTTTCATTGGAACACTCCAGGGAGAATTACACGCTGTGAATATCGCGAACGGAAAGCGCATCGGGCATCTCAAAACAGGAAGCGCAATGTACGGTGCGCCGGCTGTCAGCGGCAATCGCATGTACTTCGCGGTTGCTTCGGGAAGGAATTCCGTGATTGCGTTTGATGTTGTGGAAGGAGAAAAACGCTGGACGGCGAATGTCGGCGGAGTGGAAGCCTCTCCATTGCTATCCGGTGGAAAATTATTCGTTGCAGCTCTGAACGGATCATTGTATTGCCTCGATACTTCGTCGGGAAAAACGGAATGGAAATTCACAACGAACGATGCAATTCGTTCGTCGCCGGCAGCATCGGATTCTCTTCTCTTTTTCGGGAACGATGAAGGCTTCGTTTTTGCTGTCAGCGCCATGTCGGGAAATTTGGAATGGAAATATAAAACCGGCGCAGCAGTATTCGGCTCGCCGTGCGTTTCTGGCGGAATGGTATTCATCGGCTCACGCGATCATTTTCTGTACGCGTTCGATGCCGGGACAGGCGCAGTGCAATGGAAATTCGATACGGGCGACCGTGTTATGTCCTGCCCTTCGGCAGATGATTCGCTCGTGTTTGTTTCATCGCTCAACGGAACTGTTTGCGCACTCCGCATACGTGACGGCGTCTTACAATGGAGATTCGCCAATCACAGCGTTATCAACACAACACCGGTAGTAACGCCTTCGGCAATCTTTGTCGGCGCATTGGATGATTATCTTTACGCGCTTTCGCCTACCGACGGTTCGGTATTGTGGAAATATGACATCGGCAGCAGGATCAAAACTACTCCAGTCGCATGGCGGGGAATGTTGTTCGTTGCTGCTGAAGATAAGAGCGTGTACTGCTTCATTTCGTCTGACGAAAGTATTCCACCATCAAGGCACTAAAGCGCAAAATGTAGGGCGAAGCGGCGCTTCGCCCTACAAGGATCATTTCTGCAAAAAAAAACGTAGAACCATGAAAAAAATATTAGGACTGCTTTTTCTTTTGTTCACTGCCATCCAAACTTTTGAAGCACAAACAACGGGTTCTGCGCTTGGCCGTGGATTCCTCTCGCTCCACGCCCATGATTCCAACATCATCGCTGTGATTGATTCAAACATTACGAGGGTGCTTCCGCTCGATTCGCTTTCATTGCCCGAAGGAAATCATCACATCATTGTCATGCGCGAAAGAGAATGGAATGGCATGCTCGCAGACACAACAGTAACACTGGAACCGAGACAAGCTGTTATTCTCGATGTTCCGGAAAAATATGAGTACACAATTCTCTCTTCACCGCCGGAAGCGGCAATTACAATCGGAAGAACAAAAACAGGTGAGACCCCTTTTCAATTTACGACGACACGAACGATGTCCGCGCCGGTAACAATTAGTGCCATGGGATATGAGCCGCTGACGCTTGAAGCACCGTTACAATCAATAAATGTGGTGCATCTTAGAGAGGAAGGCGAGCTTGCCCCGCCCCTTATTCTCCCCAATACATATATTCGTGATGAAGGAACAGCGGTGTACGTAAGTCTTACCGCCGCCGTAGTTGCCGGAACAATTTCCGCAATCGCTAAACGCCGCGCCGACGGATTCAGCGATACGTACAGTGCTACGGGCGAGGCTTCAGCACGCGCTTCGGCAAAACGATATGATGTTATTGCAGGTGTGAGCTTGTTTGTAACAGAAGTGAGTTTCGGCGCGCTGACGTATTATTTGTTGCTGCAGTAGCCGCAATCTTTAGATCGCGTTTGCAAAGAACGCCCGCAAAATAAAGCCGCAGACATAAAGTCTGCGGCTGCATATGTTTCCAAAATGCCATACAGCATAAAACGCTTCAAGCATTAGTTTTACCCAGCTTTTCCCGAAAATATTCTATCGTCCTCGTTAACCCCTCTTTGCGTGCAACCTTCGGTTCCCACCCTAAAATCTTTTTCGCTTTTGTAATATCCGGCTGGCGTACTTTCGGATCATCCTGCGGCAATTCTTTGAAAACAATTCTACTTTTGCTTTTTGTCAATGCAATAATTCCCTTCGCAAGGTCAAGCATCGAAAGCTCCTCCGGATTTCCGATATTCATCGGCATGGTATAATCCGACATCATCAGGCGATAAATTCCCTCGATCAAATCGGAAACATAGCAGACACTTCGCGTCTGGCTCCCGTCGCCGAAAACCGTCACATCTTCGTCCCTCAATGCCTGCGACACAAACGCGGGAATTGCCCGCCCGTCTTCGATTCGCATCCGCTCGCCGTAGGTGTTGAAGATTCTCACAATGCGCGTTTCCACGCCGTGGAACCGGTGATACGCCATCGTTATCGCTTCTGCGAAGCGCTTAGCTTCGTCGTACACACCGCGCGGTCCGACCGGATTCACGTTTCCCCAATATTCCTCGACTTGCGGATGAATTTCCGGGTCGCCGTACACTTCCGATGTTGAAGCGAGAAGGAAGCACGCTTTCTTCGCTTTCGAAAATCCTAACGCCTTATGCGTCCCCAATGAACCGACCTTCAATGTTTGAATCGGCAGCTTGAGATAATCAATCGGGCTTGCAGGCGACGCGAAATGGAAAACATACTGCACCTCTTCCGGCACATGGACAAAATTTGTCACATCGTACTGAACAAAGCGGAAATTCTTCTTTCCGAACAAGTGCTCAATATTGTCCAGCGACCCGGTGACGAGATTGTCAATGCAGACGACGGCATGTCCCTCATCCAGTAGACGCTCGCACAAATGAGAACCAAGGAAGCCGGCACCGCCGGTTACCACGCTGCTTATCATCGGATTTCCTTTCGTCTTACAAAAAACATTTTAACAAACACAGATTTTCTAAGAAAATAAGAAGTTGAGAAGATAAGAAATTCAGAAGCAAAATTTTTCAGCATTTCTCTCCATAGAGTTCAGCATTAAAATTATTTCCTCGTATTCTTGGTCAAGTTCTTTAAACATATCGTTTGAGATATATTTACATGCGAGAGAAAACTCCAACCAGCTTTGTGTTTCCGACGCCTCCTGCATTGCATCAGTCATCTTATTGATAAATACAGCCCCATACTTTCTTTTCCTCCACCCTTCAGCAAGATTGGAACAAACCGATCTTGAAGAACGGCGTATTTGATCAACCATTGAATATTTTTCATCAGCGGGAAATGCTTTTGTGATTTCAAAGACCTTCATAGCTGCGACAAAAGCACGCTGGTAGACTTCCAAATCCCTAAAATGTTTTATGTCCCTCTTTCTTTCCAAGGTTCTATCTCCCCTATCATCTGGTATTCTTATCTTTGCATTTTCTTATTTTCTTACCTTCTCAGTTTCTCATTTTCTCAATGTCTTAACCTCTCTCTTCACCTTCCCATTCCATAATACACAAACCCTTTTTCTTTCATCACCTTCTGATAGTAAATATTCCTGCCGTCAAAAATTACCGGCTTTTTCATGAGCGATTTCATCCTCTCAAAATCGGGGCGGCGGAATTCATTCCACTCCGTTACAACAACAAGAGCATCAGCTCCTTTCAACACCTCATAATTATTCTCATAGAAGCTGACTTCTTTACTGAGAAGCAGTTTTGCATTGGAAAGCGCGACCGGATCGTGCGCCCGCACTTTCGCCGACAGCTCCAGCAAGCCATTGATGATTGCCACAGACGGTGCTTCGCGCATATCGTCGGTTTGCGGTTTGAATGCCAGCCCCCAGACTGCAATCACTTTATCCTTCACCTGATCTCCGAAATGACGCCTGATTTTCTTTACAAGCAGTCTTTTCTGCCGCTCGTTCACATCGTCAACTGCACGCAGCACCCTGAATTCATACTCATGCTCCTGTGCAGTCTTGATCAGCGCTTTCACATCTTTTGGGAAACACGAACCGCCGTAGCCGGCCCCCGGAAACAAAAATTGCTGGCCGATGCGCGGATCGCTGCCAAGGCCTTTCCGCACGAGATCAACATCGGCGCCGGTTTTCTCGCACAGATTCGCCAGTTCGTTCATGAAGGAAATCTTCGTTGCAAGAAAAGAATTCGCGGCATACTTCGTCATCTCGGCACTTCGCTCATCCATAAACAAAATCGGATTCCCCGTCCGCACGAAAGGAACGTACAGCTCGCTCATCATTTCCATCGCCCGTTTGCCTGATGTCCCGACAACGATCCGGTCCGGCTTTAACGAATCCTGAATGGCGGTTCCTTCCTTCAGGAACTCGGGATTTGAAACCACATCAACGCCGCTTTTTCCCTTTTGGCGTATGATTTGTCTTATCTTATCCACCGTCCCCACCGGCACCGTGCTCTTGCTGACGATCATTTTTTGTCCGGTGATCATATCGCCGATCTGTTCTGCGACTGTCATGACCCGCGAAAGATCGGCAGAGCCGTCGTCCGACTGCGGTGTAGGCAGGCATAAAAAAATAACCTCGCCTGTTTCCACGGCATGTTTCAGGGAGGTTGTAAAACGAAGCCGCCCTTCCGCCATGTTTCGTTTTACCATTTCTTCCAGCCCCGGTTCATAAATGGGAATAACCCCTTTCTGCAGATTCTTGATCTTCTTTTCATCCACATCCATGCAGGTCACGTCGTTGCCCGTATCGGCAAACACCGTTCCCTGCACTAATCCGACATAGCCGGTTCCGACAATAGAAAGTTTCATAGAGTTAGAAAATTATGGTCAACAGAAAGTTGATATTGAAAAACCACAAAAGACGCGAAGTACTCATTCGCTCACCAGCGGGAAAAAAACTTCAACTCTTGATCATCGTCTCAAGCACTTCTCCAATCTTCCCGAGAAATTCTTCTGCACGGTTCAATGAATCCAATGCCTCATGGTGTCCAATTTCGGTATAATCGCCGTAATCAGAATCAACTCTTCTCGCTTGTACTGTTCTGAAAATTTCACCGAAATGTTTCGGGAGCTTTCCTGTTTTAATGAATTCTTTGGACAGCATTGTCTTAACTCCTTCATGAGTTTCTGCATCAATGCCGCGAAGAATGAGTACCGCCCTTGAGGCTGCCAAAATTGCATAATAGCTTCTGTTCACCGATGATTCAAACGATCCGGCGTCAAGCAAACTGCGGGAATCGTCGAGAAGCTTTCTCGCTTTTTCAAAACGATACTGTGAGAGATCAATTTTTTCTTGTGCGCTCAAAGTCATAGAGCACTATTCCTTCTTTTTCAACGCGCTCAAAAAAAGGGCTTCCTAATTTTTTGTTCATTTCATATTCATGTGCGGTATAAAGAACAGGAGAAAGCGGCACATCATATTCTAACTCAGCTTCATGAAGAATGTGGATAACTTTGTCCTTTACCTCAATGTCCATTTGGTCAATGATGATCATGACGTCTAAATCGGACGACCCATGAAAATCACCGCGCACGCGGGAGCCGAATATAACAACCTTCCTCACTTGAGGAATTTTTCGGAGTCCCTTGGTAATTGTATGCAACGCCGTTGTCCCATTCTCTGCGGCTAAATGTATTGCAGGAACAGTCATTTTTTCAT
>JAGWND010000232.1 GCA_028873075.1 Bacteroidota bacterium | reverse complement strand
TGATTTTACCAAATCTACAGATGCAACGAAACAACCCGTCATTCACGGTGGTGAAACCTATATTGCAAGAATGAAAAAGCCGTTCACCGCAAATGATACGCTTACGTTCAAAACTCAAAAAATTTCTTACGACCAGCAGCTTGCCAACAGCGAGTTGGATAAAGTCATTGTGGTCCCGAACCCGTACGTCGAAGTCAGCAAATTAGAGCAGCCGGGCACGACGCCGATATCGCGTGGAAACAGAGTGATTCAGTTTCGGAACTTGCCGACCGAATGCACAATTAGAATCTACACGCTTACCGGCGAGCTTGTTCGAACGCTTCATAAAAACGACACAACCGGCTCCTTGGATTGGGATGTGTTGTCTTCAGAAAGCGCCCGCATCGGTTATGGGGTATACATTTATCAGATTGAAACGCCGACCGGCGGAACACGCATCGGGCGACTCGCTATTATCAAGTGACGAATCTTTGGAGCATTTCACATGATGAGAAAATACTTTTACTTTTTTCTGTTTCCAATATTCCTGTTGACTGTTTCTGCTGCCAATGCGCAACTCACCCAAGGCACAACGAAGGTTGGAACGACCGTAGCGCAGTTTTTGAAAATCGGAGCCGGTGCGCGGTCTCTTGGTATGGGCGGAACTGCAGCAGCAATTGAAGGCGACGTGTATTCGATGTACTGGAATCCCGGGGCGTTGGCGCGCGTTGAAGGTGACGGTGCCGCTTCGTTTACCCATGCGGCATGGCTTGCAGATATCAATTTTGATTACGCGGCGGCGGCGTTGTCCATCGGAGATTTCGGAGTAGTGGGAATTTCGGTTACATCGTTAGGAGTTCCTCAAGACATCGTCCGCACCGAAGACCATCCGTACGGAGACGGGAGAGTATGGGATGCAAGCGATTTTGCATTGGGTGTAACGTATGCACGTGCGTTGACCGACCGCTTTTCCATCGGTGCGTCATTCAAATATATACGTCAGGGAATTTGGAACGAAAGTGCACAGGGTGTTGCAGTTGACATCGGCACGATTTATACGACGCAATTCAATGATCTGAAAATCGGTGCAAGCATTTCCAATTTCGGAACGAAGATGCGTTTGCAGGGACCCGACTTGACGTTCAATAATACTCCGGAAGGAGAGCTAGGGCAGGGTCCGCAAAACATTCCTGCGGAATATGCGACAGATTCGTACGATCTTCCGCTGTCATTTCGTCTGGGATTGTCAATGGACATTGTGAAATCCGAGCTGATGCGGACGACTGTCGCAGTTGATGCTACACACCCGAATGACAATTCTGAGTATATCAATTCCGGAATTGAATTCGGTTTTCGGGAAACTTTTTTTGCGCGTGTCGGCTACAAATCTCTCTTCATGCCGAATTCAGAGGAGGGCTTAACGTGGGGCGCCGGAGTAAATGCAGCTGTTTCTTCTTCAACGATGATCAAAGTTGATTATGCGTTTGCAAGTTACGGACGATTGGAGAACGTGCAGTATGTTTCGTTGACGGTGACGTACTGAAACGATCTGTTGACATCCGTTGCCGGCGTTTTATCCGAACGTACGATGCCTAAGGTTTAAATAAAAAAAGCCCGCCTTGCCGAAGAACGGCGGTTTTGACGATTACGTCGAGCGTAGGGCGGAGCGCCGCTCCGCCCTACATTTTCAGCGAGATTATTTAAGCAGTAACATCTTCTTCGATTTCTCGAAGTTTCCGAATTTGAGGCGATAAATGTACGTGCCTGATGCAACGGCACTTCCCTGATCATTTTTCCCGTCCCATACAACGCTGTGTATTCCTTTAGAGTATCCCTCGTTGTTGATCAGCGTGCGTACTTCTCTTCCTAAAATATCGTATACTGCAAGCGTTATCTGTTTGTTCAATGGAAGTGTGAAGGAGATTTTTGTAGACGGATTGAACGGGTTCGGATAATTCTGGTCAAGTTTATAGTCGTTCGGTGTAACAAGCGTCAGATCTTTTGCTCGTACACCTGTTGTCGTTGCACTGCCGGTCAAAACCCGTAGACAAGAACGGTTTGGATTAAGCACGTTGTATTTTGTCGTGTCATAGTGTGATGATGAGGAGTTCCATGTCGCTTTGGTAATTGCGATGCTGTCATTGAGAGCCTGGTACGGCAAAATAATATCCTCGTGATGGTCGCCGTCAATATCGGTGTTATGGCCGTAGAATTTCGATACGAACGCCGGGTTGCTTTTTCTGCTTACGGTGTCGATACTACCGGCTGAATCTCGTATTGTCATTGCGGTATAGGCCGTGGAATCTCCCGCGTACAGTACGCTGGCTTTCCAGTTGCTCGTGTCACGTTTATCACCCCCTTCGTACTCGAGAGAGATAATATTTGCGCCCAGCGAGGTGCTGAAATATAAGTTTGGTTTTCCATTGCCGTCAATGTCGCCGTAGCCGTAGCCGAAAATTGATTGCCTTCCGGCAACGCTGGAAAGATCAAGGGTAGTAACGTTCGTGCTGTCAATTTGAGAAAGGTCTTGTCCCTGGTTATATGAAATCATGTGAACAAGTCCGCCGTGATGCGCCGGCACAGCCGGGTACGTAGGAAGGTATATCTCGTCCCTACCGTCTTTATCAATATCGTACGCCATTCCGCCGAACAAAGCGACATCGTCATCATCTCCGCCGAGCATGATATTCTGTTTTCCATTCGCAGTGTTCGCTAATTGATAGGTATTTGGCGATGGCACAGTCATGATGGTAACATCTTTATGGTTCCAACCGTGAAGAAGAATTTCCTTGTTGCCTGTACCGTCCAGATTTGCGGAGATCATTGCATACGGGCTTCCATCAAGACCGTAATTGACCAAGTCGCTGCGTTTTCCTGTGTATTCGACATTAAAGGAAGAAAAGCCCGGATCGTTTGTAGACCAATTTCCTACAGCGCTGATGATATAGTACGCATCGTTAGAAGTACCGTTTGCATTGTACGCGACAAGGAGTTCATTTTGGCCGTCGCCGTCAACATCGGTTACTTCCATATATTCAACATAACCGGTAGCGTCGAGAAGATCGGGTGTTGTAATGACCTGAGAAGGTGCTGTTCCGTAGTTATGACTTCCCGGTACGCCGTCCCACTCGAAAATATAGATGCCGTTGCCTTGGCTTTGGTAGATAATCTCTTTCTTTCCGTCGTTATCTAAATCTCCGAATATGACATAACGCGGTGTTGACCCGCCGCCGTTTTTTCCCACTCGTGGCGAGGTCCATACCAGTTCCAAGGAGTCGGTTCCAACCGGTGTGAAGACATTGACATGTCCTAAGTCATAATAATTTGTGGCGGCGATTTCAGGTTTCCCATTCTTTTCAGGATTTGGATCATACGCTACACCTCGGATGCTTTTTAAGCCGGCAAGCACAGTATCGTCCACGGGGTAGCTGTATGAGCGGGTGACCTTTGCAGTTTGCGACGAGCCAATTGTTGCAATGATGAAAAGCGCGAGAGTAGTAACATAAAATCGCTTCATGTAAACCTCCTCGAAATGAGTTAGTGGTGGTTGCCTGGACGGCGTTGTGATTTACTTTGGAAAATAGAAAGACGAGAGGGGAATGTCAAGAGGAAACGAAAGATTTTTAATGACGCCACAGTGTATTCAAAAAAATCCCGCTCGGGTTCAGGGAGCGGGATTTTTTGAAACGGCGCCAAAGATGGGAAGTTATTGTGTTGTTATTGTAATCCGTAATAGGGTGCGCCTGGTTTTCGTACCACAATTTTCAAAAGTTTACCTGATGCAGTAGAAGCATAAAGGTCGTCTCCTATCCAAGCAAAGGACCGGCACGGTGAATTCAATACGCCGCTTACAATGAAAAGTGAGTAAGGCTTTTCAATGAATCCGCCGGGGTGAACGATCATCAGGTAACTCGAGTCGACTCCAGCGTACATGTTGCCGTCCGAGGAAAATGTTATTGCATAAATATTGCTCCCGTCAGCGGGGTCGCTGGAGATGTCGAAATACACTTCAGGCGTGCCGAGCGTATCATTGATGATCGGTGCCCTGTATACTTTGCTTGGAGTCGGACCAGTTTTCGATACAAAATAGAGATAGCCGTCGTAATATCGCACTGAATTAATGGTTCCCGTGAAATGAAAGGCTTTTGTGGTTGCGTCTTGTTTTACTCGGATGATATTTGTTGTATCCGAGCCGGTCTTAGTGCCGCTTCCGCCGACCCAAAGATTGCCGCTAGGATCAAAATCTAAATCAAAGAACGAACCGGACGGAGTCACCGCCCAGTTTTGTGAACTGCCACCGCCGGGCGCATATCTATACACCACCCTATTTCCTCTAACAGCGTAAAGATAACCGCCCAGTCCAAATTTGATCCCAGTCATCACTACACTTGTAGCAGAAGCGTACGAGCTGATGCCGTCCGATGTTACTTTGAGAACTCCCCTGTCGATATTTTTCTCTGTCATTGCAGCGTAAAGGCTTGAATCCGACGCTGAGCCAAGGGCGTATACTGCATAGGTGGTGTCGAGATTACCAAACGCAGAGATTGCCGCAATCAATTTGTAGACAACCGTACTGTAAGGTAAAGCACCTGTGACAGAGACTTGAACCGTTATGGTTCCCTGGATAGCAGGAGCGATTATTCTAATAGTGGTAGGCGTCCCACCAATAATGGGAACAGATGTACCATTAAAAAAAACTGTCTCATGATTTGCATCGGGTAGCGAAGAAAAATTTTTTCCATAGATGATCACTGTATCAATACCTGCAAGCGCGCTACCGGAAGGAGAGATGCTGTCTACGACTGGCGCCGGCAGGTATTGCTGATTGCCTTTGTACAGGCTCGACGTCGGTTCAGATTGACAGCCGTAGATATACAACACTATACCGGTAAATATAATAAACGTTGTCAGCCTTTTGAAAAAAATTAAATTGCTTTTCATCGTGCATTCCTTGTTGTTTGAAGAAGCGTGCTCCAAAATTCGTTATCGAATG
>JAGWND010000231.1 GCA_028873075.1 Bacteroidota bacterium | reverse complement strand
CCTGGCATGGGAGACTTTGGAACTGGTAATGCAGTGACGGTAAGAATTGATGGTACCGCTTTCCGCTCTACCCCCCACAGACTTATGAATTTGCAATATCCACTGACAAACTATGAAACATCAACTCGCATTTTGTTCCCACGCCTCCAGCGTGGAAACGAGATAAGTTACCCCTTCACCACGTACTTCGGCGCGCCATGCTCGAAGGCAACAATATTATCCACCGTGGTTTGAAGAATGCGCTCGACCGCTTCAACACTGTCGAACGCCATGTGCGGCGTGATGATCACATTTTCCATTCTCAGCAGAATGCTTTTCTGGAGAAGCGCCTGTAATTTTTCCACCGGCACGTTGCGCGTCAGCATCTGGTTTTCTTCCTTCACCAATTCTTCCCCCTCGAACACATCGAGTCCGGCGCCGGCAAAAATTCCGTTGTTGAGCGCGTAATGCAAAGCGCGGGCCTCGATCAGATCGCCGCGGGCAGTATTGATGAAGAGCGCCCCCTTCTTCACCTGCTTAATGTTCTCTATGTTCAAAAGATGATGCGTCTGCTCGTTCAACGGACAGTGAAGCGAAATAATATCGGAATGCTGCAACAGATCCGTCAGCGGAACGTAGCTGAAGTCAAGCGTTTCGGCGAGAAAATGATTTTGCCTCACGTCGTACACGAGCACTTTCAATCCGAAGCCGCGTGCCATTTTGATAACATGCAAGCCGATGCTTCCTCCCCCGATGACGCCGAGCGTTTTTCCTTTCAGATCGAATCCCTGCAATCCTGCAAGAGAAAAATCGTTCCGCAGCGTTCGCACGTATGCCTTGTGAATGTTGCGCGACAAGGAAAGGATCAGTGCAAAGGTATGTTCGGCAACGGTGTTCTCGCCGTAATACGGAACATTCATCACGGTGATGCCCCGCTTCGCGGCATTCTTCACGTCAATGTGATTGAAACCGGTGCTGCGCGTCGCGATGAGCTTCAGATTCTTCAGCTTTGCAAAAAGCTCTTTCGTCACGACGGAATAAATAAAAACGGAAATCGCATCCGTCTTCGCAAATTTCTGCACCGGCACATCCTGAATTTTTTCCGGGAAGAATTGAACGGAAACCCCCTTCCCGAATTTCTTCCGGAGAAAATGTTCTTCCTGCTTTGTCGTTTCAAAAAATGCGATGTATTTCACTCAGTTATCACCTTAAAAAAATTGCCACTAAGTCTCAAAGACACGAAAGATAGGTTACTGGAGTATTGGATTTCTGGATTATTGATAGTAATGATCAGTCAAATATCAATCCATTTATCCATTCATCCATCAATCCTATTTTTTGTGCCTTGGTGCCTTCGTGGCTGATTTTCTTTTCTCATTCGCCTACGCTCTGCGGAACAGACGATTGCTTCACGGGAATGTTCAACTCTTCCATTTTCCTGTACAGCGACGACAGGCTGATACCCAGCTCGTGCGCCGCAGTTTCTTTGTTGCTGTTATGGCGCTGCAGCGTTTGCTCGATGTAATGCCTCTCGAAATTCTTCGTCGCATCTTTAAGCGACACGCTCCCCGATGTTGACTCGCCGCCAAAAGCATTCGGCGTTCCTAACTTTTGCATGTATTCGGGAAGATGTGTCGTGTCAATATATTCCCCTTCGCAAAAGATCATTGCCCGCTCGATGACGTTTTGCAGCTCGCGCACTTCGCCTTTCCAGTGATAGCGCATGAGAAGATTCATCGCCTGGTTCGTGATTCCTTTCACGTTGCGCCCCATTTCTTTCCGGTAATCTTCAAGAAAATGATTCACCAAAAGAGGAATATCGTCTACGCGCTCTACCAGCGAGGGCAAATGGATTTCGACAACGTCCAGGCGGTAGAACAAATCTTCACGGAATTTATTGCCGGCAACTTCCTCCCGCAAGTTGCGGTTCGTCGCGGCGATGATGCGCACATCAATGTTGATCGGATCGTTCGACCCGACCGGAAAGATTTCGCGCTGTTCCAGCGCGCGGAGCAATTTCACCTGAAGGTGATACGGGATTTCACTCACTTCATCGAGCAGCAGCGTGCCTCCTTCCGCCACTTTGAAAATCCCCTCCTTGTCCGCCACAGCACCGGTGAACGAGCCTTTCTTGTGTCCGAACAGCTCGCTCTCGAACAGCGTTTCCACGATCGCGCCGCAGTTGATCGCCGCAAACCTCTTGTGCTGGCGCTTGCTGTTGTAGTGAATTGCGCGTGCGACAAGCTCCTTTCCCGTCCCGCTCTTTCCGGTGATGAGCACCGTGCCGTCGCTCGTGGCGACTTTTTTAATCGTCTGAAACACTTTTTGCATCGCCGCACTTTGGCCGATAATATTGCCGAAGTCATAATGGCGGTTCAGTTCCTGGCGAAGCAGCGTGTTCTCAAGCGCGAGGTCCCGGTGTACAAGAAGCTTCTTGATCCGGAAGATGAGATCATCGAACTCGATCGGCTTGAGAATGTAGTCGTACGCCCCTTTGCGCAGCGCATCAACTGCGGTTTCGATTGATGCGTACGCTGTAATGATAATGACAAACGTCTGCGGCGAGCGCTGCGCTATTTTTTCCAGCAGCTCCGTGCCGCGCATTTCCGGCATTTCGATATCGGTGATGACGATATCGTACGGCGCGCGCGTGACCTTATCGAACGCCTGCTTTCCGTTTTCGGCTTCGTCAATTTCGTAGCCTTCTTTCTGAAGAACGTACGAAAGCGATTCGCGGATCAATTCTTCATCGTCAACAATAAGTATTCGTTCAGACATTGTGTGTTCCTTTCTCAGAAAAGCCCGTACCCGAAGGGATTCCTTTGGAACGGGACAAAGGCAAAACGACCGTGAAGGTGCTCCCTTCGCCTTCTTTGCTTTCGACGACGATATCGCCGCCGAAATTTTTCATAATTCCGTAACTCACCCACAACCCGAGACCGGTCCCTTTTCCGACTTCCTTCGTCGTGAAAAAGGGATCGAAAATTTTATCCATGTTGTGCTCGGCGATTCCTTTTCCCGTATCGGTGATTCTCACTTCGATCATATTTTTTCTCGCCTGCGAAAAAACGCTGATCGTTCCCGCTCTCCCTTCGCACGCATCTACGGCGTTCATCAAGATATTGAGGTACACCTGCACAAGCTGATCGGGAACGACATACGCCAACGGCAGATCGTCATCGAA
Source organism: Bacteroidota bacterium (assembly GCA_028873075.1). Classification (GTDB taxonomy): domain Bacteria; phylum Bacteroidota; class Ignavibacteria; order UBA10030; family UBA8401; genus JAJYOI01. The sequence goes on along the minus strand of JAGWND010000231.1, from coordinate 1,817 downwards.
ATGCGTCGCGAACGTAATGTCGTGTACCTTCTTGCCGTACTGCACGATGTTGAGCGCGTCGCGGAGAATGGCGTTGGCATCGGCGTGTTTGATCTCGTACGCCGACGGGCGGGAAAAATCCACAAGCTCGCGGATGATTTTCGCTATGCGGTTCACCTGGTTCTTCACTAACTCCAATTTGTCCTGCGCAAATTTATCTTTCGTCGTACGCTGGATCACCTGGACGAGCGAAGAGATCGAAGTCAGGGGATTGCCGACTTCGTGCGCAATGCCAGCCGCAAGCGTGCCGAACGTTTCCATCTTCTGCGAGCGCACAAGCTGCTGCTCCAGCATTTTTTGTTCGGTGATGTCGCGGTGCGCGCCTAAAAACCCGACAACGACTCCTTTTGAATCTATGATCGGCGAGATCACCAATTCAGTGTGAAACAACCGCCCGTCCTTCCGGCGATTCTGAATTTGCCCGACCCATTCTTTCCCTGACAGAATGCGGTCCCACACGCCGTACCAAAAATCTTTTCCGTGTATCCCGCTGCTCAGCATATTGGGATTTTTTCCGATGATCTCTTCTCGGGAATATCCGGTTACACGCTCGAACGCCGGATTGACATAAATAATTTTCCCTTTCGCATCCGTGATCTCAATCGGGTTGACGGTGTGGTGAATCACTTCGGAAAAACGAAGCAGATCAAGCTCTCGCTTCTGCTGCTCGGTAATATCTTTTGTGATGAGAACGTAATAGTCGGGCGCGACCGTATCGAACTTTTTCAGCGTCAACTCGACATCGGCAATCCGTCCTTTCTGGAAACCTTTTCGCGGGGGAAGAAAAAATTGCGTTTTCAATTCATGGGCTGCTTTTGAGTCGTGCATTGCTTTCAACAGTTCAGTGCGGGACGGTTCCTCCATAATTTCAAAAATCGTCTCGAGCTGAACTTCGCCGCCGTCGCCGGAAAGCAACCGCGCCGCCGCAATGTTGTTGTCAATCACTTTGCCGTCCTTATCCAAAACGAAAATCGCTTCCGGCAAAAGATCGAACACGCGTCCAACTTTTGAATATTGTACCGGCATTCGCCCTGATTTTATGTGAGCCAAAGGCTCATGCGTCCTTGGCGTATTGGATTTTTCCTTCATATGCTCAACTTTTATGCCATCACCTCAGATTTAAGAACGCTAAATCGTTCTGGAATTTCACTGCACACATGAGATTACGGAAATGTATTCCCAAAATCAAGAAACAGCTATGATTTTTTCCAAAAGAGTGGATTTATTGAGCATATTTTCCCCTAAATGGAAATAGGAATGCTCTTCTTTTCGTTAACTCCTGCCACGGTAGTCGTGGTTCGGCGGAGTTTATCCCGCGAAGCGGGACTCACCACGACAGCCGCCTGAGCGAAGTCGAAGGGCGGAAAAACCTCTTTCTTCTCGATGTCATTAGTAGCGTTGGCGAAGTATCTAGAAACTGAATTCGGCTTTCAGTCGGGGTTTGTTCCTACCGCGGCAATTGTAGAAACAGGTTTCATCATCTTCATTTCAATTCTCAGGTTTGTAAAACCTGCCTTCTCCAACTGCATGCAGAAGTTCTGTCCGGCATTCATCGCGTCATTATCCGTTGCTCCCGGTTTTCGCGGCTGATGAACGAGCACAATCGTACCGGAGTGATTCATAAAACCCCGTAGCCTTGTCAGCGTGGCAACCGGATCGGGCCAGAATTGGAATGAATTCACGTCCAGTATTTTATCAAGACGTTGCTCAAATTGCGGGCATTCTGAAATAGAGAACAACTGCAGCTTCACCTTCCCTGAAAGAATCGCTTCTCTGTT
>JAGWND010000230.1 GCA_028873075.1 Bacteroidota bacterium | reverse complement strand
ATTCTGTTGACGCCGTCTTTCGTGCCGATGATCTGCAGTGCGGGTCTCACCGTCTCAGGATAATTTTGAACGATACCGGAAATCAATCCGTCGGCATCGCCGTTGCGCACCATCATCATGCCGAAAATATTATGTGACTTCATGTGGCGCTCCGCCACGGAACGGGTCATCCCCTTCCGCCGGCGAAGCTCGTGATAAGCGGCGATATATTCCTGAAACTTCGGGGATTTCGACGGATGAATGACTTCGACGCCTTCGAGATCTAAACCAAGCTCAGAAATTTTCTGATGAATTCTTGTGCGGCTTCCCAATAAAATCGGCTTCGCAATTTTTTCTTCGACAATAATGTTTGCGGCGCGGAGAATTTTCTCTTCCTCCCCTTCCGGGAAGACAATGCGTTTCGGATCGCGCTGCGCCTTGTGAATGTAGAACCGCATGATCTCGCGCGTTTTGCCGAGCCGGGCTTCGAGCGAATCTCTGTATGCTTCAAAATCTTTGATCGGGTTTCGCGCGACGCCCGAATCCACCGCCGCTTTCGCAACAGCAGTCGCAACCCACATGAGCACGCGCGGATCGAACGGCTTCGGAATGATGTAGTCGCGTCCGAATTCGAGGCGTTTCACGTCGTACGCGCGCATCACCGAATCAGGCACATCTTCCTTCGCAAGCGCCGCCAGTGCTTTCGATGCCGCAATTTTCATCTCGTCGTTGATCGCTCGCGCGCGCACGTCGAGCGCCCCGCGGAAGATGAACGGAAATCCGAGCACGTTGTTCACCTGATTCGGAAAATCGGATCTGCCCGTTGCCATGATAATATCGCGGCGAACGCTCGTTGCATCTTCGTACGTGATTTCGGGATCGGGATTCGCCATTGCAAGGACAATGGGGTTATCTGCCATTGATTTCACCATTTCTTTGCTGATGATCCCTTTCACGGAAACACCGCAAAAAACATCGGCACCCTTCATCGCATCGGCAAGCGAGCGCGCATGTGTCTCCGCGGCAAAATATTCTTTGTATTCATTCATCCCTTCTTTTCGCCCTTTATAAATTACGCCTTTCGTGTCAACGAAAAGAATATTTTCATGCCGAACGCCCATCTTTTCGTACAGCCGTGCGCATCCCATTCCCGCTGCACCCGCACCGGCAAAAACAACCTTCGCATCGCTGATCTTCTTTCCCACAATTTCCAACGCGTTCAGAAGAGCCGCGCCGCTGATGATTGCCGTGCCATGCTGATCATCATGAAACACAGGAATGTTCATTATTTTTTTCAATGCTTCCTCAATGTAGAAACATTCCGGCGCTTTGATGTCTTCAAGATTTATTCCGCCGAATGTCGGCTCGAGCAATTTCACCGTTCTGATGATGTCGTCTGCATTCTGTGCATCCAATTCAATATCGAAGACGTCAATGTCGGCGAAGCGCTTGAAGAGAATCCCTTTCCCTTCCATCACCGGCTTTCCTGCAAGCGCTCCGATGTTGCCGAGACCGAGCACCGCGCTTCCGTTGGAAACAACAGCGACAAGATTTCCTTTCGCAGTGTAGAGATAAGCGTCGTCGGGATTCGCAGCGATGTCGAGGCATGGTTCGGCAACGCCCGGAGTATATGCAAGCGACAAGTCGCGCTGGGTTTGGCATGGTTTCGTCGGCGTAACTTCAATTTTCCCCCTTCGCCCTTGCGAATGATAATCTAAAGCATCTTGTTTTCGTATCATGATGAGTTTCTTCCTTTCAATCTGAATGCGCCTGTCGTTTCTCAACGAAGCATCGCAGGCGAGTATAGTCGGGTGTGCTTAAAAGTAGAAAAATATTTTCGATGTGAACAATTATCATGTCCGATGTACAGCCTCTGACATTTTGCGAATGAAAATGTCAGGCGTCAGACATCATTGCTGCTTATTAGAATTTCACTTTCATTGTCAAACGAAGCTCATTCCGATCGCTCGCAACCGGGGCGACTTCAAAATTATACAAACTTGCATCAACATACGCATCGAGAACGTTCACCAAATATGTGATGGCGATGTACCAGCCGAATGTGTCCCGCTGATTCTTGTAAAAATCGCGGTATCCCTTGTATGTGCCGATGTAATCAAAAGTATATGACTTCCCGGCAGCCGAGCTGTCAAGATAGGCTTCGTACAGCTTGCGATTTTGCTTGTAAAGATTATTTTGATTTACGTACACCGAGAAAAAATAATATTCCAGTCCCCAAATCAGCGGGGCTTTCCAGTACGAGCCGTTGTAAATCTGTCCCGCGCCGGGAAGAATTGCAGACGAAACCCACGCAATCGTCGTTGACTTTCCCGGGCGCCGCACAGTGTCGGCTGTTGCTGTCATTGTTTTCATAATTGAATCAGCGTTAACTTTCACTGACGAATCGGACGACGCCGTTTCGAAGGGATGATCAACAATACGCAGCGGAATAAAAATCGGTGTAGAAAATTTTTTACCGAAATTCCCTTGGGGAATGGTTTGCCCCTGCACAGTTTGTTCCAAGGGAATCGTCAATGCGTGAAAAAAAAAGATGATAATATACGTCAGCGGAAATTTCACGAACTCACAGTAAGTGCATTACACCACAAGAGCAACAGCCTCGATCTCAACCAACACATCTTTCGGCAGCCGCGCAACTTCCACTGTGCTTCGTGCCGGAGATGCTTCGCCGAAATAGCGCGCGTACACCTCGTTCATCGCGGGGAAATCGTTCATGCTTTGCAGGAAGACAGTCGTTTTCACCACATGCGCAAAGTCGGTGTGGCTGGCATGGAGAATCGCTTTCAGATTTTCGCACACTTGTGCTGTTTGCTCGCCGATCGTTGTACCGACAATTTTTCCCGAAGCAGGATCGGCGGCAATTTGACCGGCAGTGAAGACGAGCTGCCCCTGCACCGCAATCGCCTGGTTATACGGTCCGATTGGCGCCGGGGCATTCTCGGTGTTAATGATGATTTTCATGGTCATAAATATTTTCTCACCTCTCCAGCAACTCACGCAGCCGTTCAAGATCATCGGCATTGTAATACTCGATCACGATCTCGCCGGCGCCGCTCGACTTGTGACGAATGCTTACTTTCGTTCCAAGCGCGTGCCGCAGCCGCGATTCGATGCTTTGGATTCCGCTTTCGACGCGCGGAGAAGAAAACGACACCACCTTTTTTTTCTTCTGCGCTTCGCCAAATACCTTGACCGCCTCTTCAACTTTGCGCACCGACAATCCGTTCTTCACAATTTTCGCGAAGACGCGCATTTGCGTTTTCTCGTCCGGAAGTGTAATCAGCGCGCGAGCATGCCCCATCGTGATCTCATCTTTCCGAAGCGCATGTTGAATTTTTTCCGGAAGCTTCAAAAGCCGGAGAAAATTCGTTACCGTCGAGCGGTCTTTGCCGATCTTCTGCGCAACTTCTTCCTGCGTCAATCGGCATTCCTCGATGAGGCGTTTGTACGATTGCGCAACCTCAATCGGATTCAGATGCTCACGTTGAAGGTTTTCGATCAGCGCAAGTTCTAACATTTCCGCGTCGGATTCAACGCGGATGATGTAGGCAGGAATAGTTTTCAATCCCGCTTCCTGCGATGCACGAACGCGGCGCTCGCCGGAAATCAATTCGTAGTTGCGGTCGAGCGTTCGCCGGACAGTGATCGGCTGAATCACACCCTTTTCAACGATCGAACGCTTCAGCTCATCCAATGTCTGCGCATCGAAATCGGTGCGCGGCTGAAATGGGTTGGGGCGAATCTTCGAAACTTCAATTGCCACGATAACATTATCGTCCCCCGTACCCTGCGGAAGCGAGACGGCCGCAACAGCTTCCTCGGAAACATTCGTACGGGGAATCAGAGCGCTGAGACCTTTCCCTAAAACCGATTTTGATCGGGATGAATCAGCCATTATATGGTCTCTCCAGATTCAGATGATTGCCCCAAAGGGGTCTGCGGCATCGGCGGAGAAGAGACCGGAGAGGGTGCTTGCAACGGCTGAGGCTTCTGCGAAGGAACACTCTGTTGATTGCGTTTCAACACCTCCCGCGCCAACTCCATATAATTGCGCGTTCCGGAAGACAGCGCATCGTACAACAGAATCGGCTTGCCGAAACTCGGCGCTTCACTGAGGCGAACGTTCCGCGCGATGATCGTAGAAAATACTTTTTCCTGAAAATATTTTTTCACTTCATCAACAATTTGATTTGAAAGCCGCAGACGGGAATCATACATCGTCATGAGCACGCCTTCAATATCCAACTGCGGATTGAGATTTTTCTTCACCATGTTAATGGTGTTCAAGAGCTTTCCGAGGCCTTCCAACGCATAATACTCGCACTGTACCGGAATCAACACGGAATCAGCCGCCGTGAGTGCATTCAGCGTCAGCAATCCGAGCGACGGCGGGCAATCAATAATTACATAGTCGAAGGAAGAACGGACTGACGAGAGAGCGGAACGCATGCGCTGTTCGCGGTCGGGTTCATTCACCATCTCGATCTCTGCACCGACAAGATTGATGTGTGAAGGAATCAGCGACAGAAAGGGCATCGAAGAAGCAAGCACGGTTTCGGTTGCGCTGATGCTTCCGATGAGAACTTCGTACGTCGTTTTATTTTGTGCCTTATCCAATGGATTTTTCGAGCTATCGAAACCCAAGCCGCTCGTCGCATTCGCCTGCGGATCGGTATCAACGAGCAGCGTCTGATGCTCAGCCGCCGCGAGCGACGCCGCAAGGTTCACCGCAGTCGTAGTCTTGCCTACGCCTCCTTTCTGATTCGCTATAGCAATAATTTTTCCCATCAGAACTCAACTCAAGGTAATAACCACCATTGCCACGAAGATAAACTGCTTTCCGTAACCAGGAAGTTCCACGTCATTACGATCGTAACAAACCGGGCTGTCCTCGATATAACATACATCACGTTCCTCGTTACAGCTGTCATCATTCAAACGTGGTGCAACTGAATATACTTTTTTTTACAAAGAGGTGCAATGAACTTTGTAAAATCAACGGA
>JAGWND010000015.1 GCA_028873075.1 Bacteroidota bacterium | reverse complement strand
AAGTTTTAGAAAATGTTGAACAAGATGTTCTGCGCGGCTTCGGGTTCGATTGAAGATCGTAATTGCCTGCGGTGAACAGAACTCTGCAACAGCGTACGCCGCTGCACGCGCTGCTCCTCCTGCGCCAAGGATCAAGACCGATTGCTGCCGCATGGTGTCTCGTTTTGAATTCAGCGAGCGTTCAATTCCCGTGATATCGGTATTATATCCGATGAGCGTTCCATGGTCATTGACAATCGTATTCACCGCACCGACTGCCGCGGCTTCATCTTTGATTTCGTCGAGCAACGGCAGCACCGCTTCCTTATACGGGATAGTAACGTTGACGCCTTTGAATCTTTGAGCGCGGAGCGAGGCGATGAGCGCAGGGAGAACATCATCGTCCACCCGTAGTGTACCGTACACGAGCGGCAGACGCAGTTCTTTTGCTGCTGCGGTGTGCATTGCCGGCGAAAGTGTATACGCCAGCGGCTGACCGATGATGCCGCAAAGAATCGGCGATTGTGTGTTCGTCATGTATTCAGAGAAATAAAAAATGGCGGTACGCCGCGGCGTACCGCCATTTGTGCAGACGTTTTTCCGCGGCGTCGTCTCACCGCTGAAGCAGTGATGCAAACTCCTTGATCGATTTTATTCCCAGAAAATCTTCATTGAATCGTTTTCGTAAATCACGGTTGAGTGCAAATGCTGTTTTCAGGGCGTCAACGGCATCGAGCATCTTCCTCATTACGAATAACACTTTTGCACGAGTATAATGTGCGTCGGCAAAATTTTGATTCAGTTCAATACAGCGGTTCAATGCTTTGAGCGATTCTTTGACATACCCAAGCTCGAACAATGTATCGCCGTAATCGAACCATGCTTCTGCGTTGACAGCATCGAGCTGAACGACCATTTTGTAGCTTGAAATAGAATCTTTGTATCTGCCGAGGTTGTATTCCGCGTCGGCTTTTGCGTACCACAATTCCGCGTAGTCTTTGCAGTACTCCAACGCGCGATCGTAATCGTTCAAGGCTTTTTTGTATTGCTCGAGCAGATCGTAGCAGCTTCCGCGTCCGAAAAACGATTCGTAATGTGTGTGATCGTGCTTGATCGCTTGCCCGAAGCATTTGATTGCTTCCTGATAATTTCCTAACTCTTCGTACGCATTACCCATGTTGTGCCACGCGGGGACGTCTTTTGAATCGTACCGGAGCGTTTGGCTGTAGCATTCAATCGCCTTCTCATATTTTCCGACGTTTGCGTATGCGTTTCCCTTGTTATACCACGCCGCACCGAAATCTTCTTTGATGGCAATGCACATGTCGTACGAATCAATAGCGCGCTCGTAGTTCCCAATCCTATTGAGGACAATGCCGCGATTGTACCACGCATTGTAATTGTACGGATCAAGATTGATGTGCGCGTCGTAGCATCCCAGCGATTCTTCGAGCCGGTCTAAGAAATCGTAACAGAATCCAAGCTCGAACAACGCATCTTTGTTCTGCGGATCTTCTTTGACAAGGAATTCAAAAATTTCAACCGCTTCTTCGTATTTCTCGATTTTTTCCAGGGAGATTGCCTTGTTGAACAACGCCTCCCCGTTAGCGGGATCAATTTCTAATGCTTTGTCGAAATTTTCGAGCGCTTCTTCCGTACGGTTTGCATTGTCGAGCGTGATACCGCGGTTGATGTAAATTTCCCCATCAATCGGATTCAAGCTCAGCGCGTGGTCATAGCATTCAATCGCTTCATCGTACTTGAACATATTGTTCAGAATCATTCCTTTGCGAACCCATGCGTCGGCACTGTACGGAATGAACTCGATGAGCTGATTGGCAAACTGAAGCGCTTCGTCAAACTTTTCCTGCTCAAAATAGAAATCAACAATTTCTTCGAGCGCCTCAATCGTGTGGATACCATTCCCGCCTTTTTTGAGGATGTCCTTGTAGCGCTCAATGTCGTCCTGCCGCTTGCGGCTGTGTGCTGCCGGATTCTCTAATTCATCGTCAAAATTGTCGGAATCAAAATGTGACATCTGAGAGCATGGATGAAATGATTAAAACAACTCTTCCCTGGTTCGACCGGAAGAGCTCGGCTTTTTGTACGAATCAATTAAGTAAAAACTGCTGTTGAAGTCAAGAGCGCTTCGTTATTGTTTTTCAGCCGCTAAAGAGGTATATTGCCTATTCAAAATTTTGACATTTCAAGGCTCTTCCCGAAGAAAGAGCTTCGGCAAAGAAGGAGTCCCGTTGGGAGAATTTCGTTGGGAATTGCTGAAAATCTCAGGAAAATTGAGCAAAATATACGGGATGTGTGTATTGAATGCGGACGCGACCCGCAATCCGTCCGGCTGATTGTAGTGTCAAAGACTTTTGGAGGCGATAAAATAAAAGAAGCTGTGCAGGCAGGAGTTTTTGACGTTGGTGAAAATTACGTGCAGGAGCTGACTGAAAAGAGAAGTGCTTTGGCTGATGACAGGATTCGCTGGCATTTTATCGGTCATTTGCAATCGAACAAAGTAAAACGCATTGTGGAATGGATTTATCTCATCCATTCTGTAGATAACGAAGGAGTCGCAATGGAAATTCAAAAACGGGCATTGCGATTAAACCGAACCGTCGACATTCTCGTTGAAATAAACACGTCCGATGAATTCTCAAAATTCGGCGTGAAACCGGGGCAGACGTCCGACCTCTTGAAGCGCATTTCACGATTTTCCAACGTTCGCCTGCGTGGATTGATGACCATCGGTCCTTTTTTACCGGCGGCAGAACAGTCGAGGCAGGCGTTTCGCCTGTTGAGAAATATTTTCGATGAAGCGAACGCCGGAGGATATTTACGCGAGCCGATGCGGGAGCTTTCCATGGGAATGACACACGATTATGCAGTAGCAATTCAGGAAGGCGCCACAATGGTGCGCATCGGCACGGCAATTTTTGGTGCGCGAGAAAAAGCAACAACTTAGCCACGAAAACACAACGACACGGATGATTTTCAGTAATAAAGAATCAAATGTTTATCCTATGCTCCCAACATTCCAGTATTCCTTCGAAGAAATTTTTTCATGGACGATACTCGGGAATTTTCATTGTGTCCTGGCGACTTTGCGGTAAAAAAAATTAGGAGGCATGAATGAAACTGACTCCGCTCGACATAAAAAAACAGGAATTCAAAAAAGTGATGCGCGGGTACGATCCCGTGGAAGTGAACGCCTTTATGGAGATGATAGCGACCGAGTTCACCGAGCTGTTAAAGGAAAACAAGGATATTAAAGAACAGCTCATCCAGAACGAAGTGCAGATTCGCGACTTCCGTCAGATGGAGAAGACACTTCAGCAGACATTGGTGCAGGCGCAGGAAGCAAGCGGCAAAACAATCGAAAATGCGCGGAAGGAGGGGCAGTTGGTTGTCCAGGAAGCGGAGTTGAAAGCGAACCAGTTGCTCGATCAGGCGCGTGCCGATCTTCTCCGCATGAAAGAAGAAATTGCCACACTGAAATCGAAACGCGAAACGATTGCAAGCCGCTTGAGAGTGCTGTTAAACTCCGAACTCGAGTTGATCAAAGCACTGGAAATAGATGACGCGACTTCAGAATCGTCGCCCGATGTTTCCGCAAAAAGCACGATTGATGTTGATGAGATTGTGAAAAAGTTGTGAATGTAAACCTTGCGAGAGTTTTGAACCTTCGCGGGGTTAAAAAGTGTTGACAATATTTTATGTCTCCTCTCCGGCAACACATTGATGACACGCTGACCTTTCTTCGCACGAAAGTTTCCGCTCAGCCGGCAATCGGAATTATTCTCGGCACCGGTCTCGGCGGCTTGGCGAAAGAAATCAATGCCGAAGCGGTGATTGATTACGCCGATATTCCGCATTTTCCGCTGTCCACCGTCGAATCGCACAAAGGCAAATTGATCTTCGGAACGCTCGGGGAGAAATCGGTCGTCGCCATGCAGGGGCGCTTTCATTACTATGAAGGCTACACGATGCAGCAGATTACGTTCCCCGTGCGCGTGATGAAATTTTTAGGCGTGAGAACACTCTTAGTTTCCAACGCTGCCGGCGGCATGAATCCGATGTTTGCGCGGGGCGATATTATGCTGATCACCGATCATATCAATTTGCTCGGCGACAATCCGCTTGCCGGTCCGAACGACGACGAGCTTGGTCCGCGGTTTCCGGATATGTCTGAACCGTACAACCGTGAGCTGATTTCGTTAGGAGAGAAAGTTGCGCTTGATCTGAAGATCAAAGTTCAAAAAGGCGTTTTCATTGCGATGACCGGACCGACGCTCGAAACCCGCGCCGAGTACCGCTTTCTCCGCACCATCGGCGGCGATGTTGTCGGGATGTCAACCGTGCCGGAATGTATCGTTGCGGTGCACATGGGAATCCGCGTGCTCGGCTTTTCGATTATCACCGATGAATGTTTCCCCGATGCGTTGAAGCCGGCAAAATTGGAAGAAATTGTCGCGACAGCAATGGGGACCGAGCCGAAACTGACGGCACTGATGAAAGAAATTGTGAAGAGAATGTAAGATGTTCAGAGAGCTCACAGACAAAATACATTATTCCGAAGTCGAAAAAGAAATTCTTGCCTTCTGGGAAGCGGAAAAGATTTTCAACAAAAGCGTTTCCGAACGTGAAGGGAAACCGGCATTCACGTTTTTTGAAGGACCGCCGACGGCAAACGGACGTCCGGGAATCCATCACGTCATGGCGCGTACGTTGAAGGATGCCATCTGCCGCTACAAAACCATGTCCGGATTTCAGGTGCATCGCAAAGCGGGATGGGATACGCACGGACTTCCCGTCGAAATTGAAGTCGAGCGAATGCTGGGTTTCAAACATAAAGACGACATCGTTGCGTTCGGCGTGGAAAAATTTAATGAGGAATGTAAGAGATCGGTCTGGAAATACAAGACCGAATGGGAAACGATGACGCGCGAAATGGGGTACTGGGTTGACCTCGAACATCCCTACGTCACGTTCACCAGCGAGTACATGGAATCCGTCTGGTGGGCGCTGAAGCAGTATTTCGATGCGGGGATGATTTACAAGGGCTACAAAATTCAGCCGTACTGCCCGCGGTGCGAAACGCCGTTGTCGTCCCACGAAGTTGCGCTTGGCTACAAAGATGTAAAAGACCCGAGCGTCTATGTGAAAATGATAGTGAAAGGCGAGCCGCACACATCATTTCTCGTCTGGACGACAACGCCGTGGACACTGATTTCAAACGTCGCGCTTGCAGTGCATCCTGATGTCGAATATGTAAAGGTTGAATTGTTTACAGGCGCTGACGAACATGCAGCGCCGGCCGGAGAGTTTTTGATTCTTGCCAAAGCGCGTCTCGGTGTGTTGAAAGAGAAATATCGCATCGCGTCGGAATTTCGCGGACACGATCTTGTGGGAAAAGAATACGAGCGCATTTTCAATTATCATCAAACGAAAGAAAAAGGCTGGTATGTTGTTGAAGCCGGTTTTGTGACGACGGAAGACGGCTCCGGAATCGTTCATATGGCGCCTGCGTACGGCGAAGACGATTATCAAACCGGACGCAAGTATAATCTGCCGACGATTCATCCTGTCAACAAGTCGGGCGAGTTCGATGAAACTGTTCCGGACTTCACAGGAAAATTTGTGAAAGACGCCGACGCCGACATCATTCACAATCTGAAAGAGCGTGGCATCCTGTATAAAAAGGAAATGCATCTTCACAGCTATCCGCATTGCTGGCGCTGCTCGTCGCCGCTCTTGTATTACGCGCGCGAGTCGTGGTACATCAGTACAACGAAGTACGTGCAGAAGATGATCGAGCTGAACAGGCAGATCAACTGGATTCCGAAAGAAGTCGGCGAAGGACGCTTCGGAAACTGGCTCGAAGAAAACAAGGATTGGGCGCTCTCTCGCGACCGGTACTGGGGAACGCCGCTGCCGATCTGGGTCTGCGACAAGTGCGGAAAACAGCAGTGTATCGGAAGTGTCGAAGAATTAGAACAAGCTTCAGGCTTCAAGTTCAAGGTTCAAAGTTCTAAAGACTTTGAACCTGAAACTTTGAGCTTGAAACTGAAGCCTTTGGATCTTCACAAACCGAACGTTGATGACATTACATGGAAATGCGATTGCGGCGGAATAAAGAGACGAACGCCGGAGCTGATAGACGTCTGGTTCGATTCGGGTGCAATGCCGTTTGCGCAGTGGCATTATCCGTTTGAGAACAAAGAAATTTTCGAGCGCTCGTATCCGGCGGATTTTATTTCCGAAGGCATTGATCAAACGCGCGGATGGTTCTATACGCTTCATTCCATCGGCACTTTTTTGGCGACGAACGGTTCGTTCGGGAAAATGCTGAACAACGTTCCGGCATACAAGAACGTGCTCGTGAATGAATTGATTCTCGATAAGACCGGGCAGAAAATGTCGAAGTCGAAAAAGAATACTGTTGACCCCTTCACGCTCATGCACAAGTACGGCGCCGATGCAACGCGCTGGTATCTCGTCTCGAACAGCCCCGTCTGGCGCCCGACGCTGTTTGATGAAGAAGGCATCGGCGAAGTACAGCGGAAGTTTTTCAGCACACTGTTGAACACGTATTCGTTCTTTGCGCTCTATGCGAACATTGATGCGTTCGATTATTCTGAAGAGCGCATTCCTGTTGCCGGGCGCGCAGAGATTGACCGCTGGATCCTCTCGTCGCTCAACACGCTTATCAGAAAATACAAAGAATACATGGATGCGTACGACATCACGAAAGCGGCGCGTGCTGTGAGCGATTTCACAATAGATCAGCTTTCGAATTGGTATGTTCGTCGTAACCGCCGGAGATTTTGGAAGAGTGAAAAAGGAAAAGATAAAACAGCGGCGTATCAGACACTGTACGAATGTCTCATTGCCGTGTCGAAGCTGATCGCGCCGGTCGCGCCGTTTCTCGCAGATGAAGTGTACCGCAATTTGAATTCTGTTTCGAAGAAGGAACGAGATGCATCGGTGCATCTTTCGTTTCTTCCCGATGCGGAAGCATCAGCAATAGAGAGAGAGCTTGAAGAGCGGATGGAGCGTGCAATGCGGATTGTCGGCATTGTCCGCGCGATGCGGATGAAATCGAATTTAAAAGTGCGGCAGCCTCTGAAAAAAATCATTCTTCCGGTATCAAACGAAGAACAGAAGCGTTCCGTCGTGAACATGCAGGATGTCATTCTCGATGAAATCAATGTCAAAGCGATAGAATTCGTTCATGACGAATCGGACATTGTTCTCAAAAAGGCGAAGCCGAACTTTCGCACGCTCGGACAAAAGTACGGTAAACAGGTGCAACTCGTCGCGGCAAAAATCCGGGAGCTTCCGGCTGCAGATATTACGAGGCTGCAACGCGAGGGCACGATTGAAATTTCTGCAAACGGCACCGTGTTTACCGTTTCTATGGAAGATGTGGAAATCCTTCACGAAGATTTGCACGGCTGGATGGTGGAAGCGGACGGGGCAGTCACCGTTGCGCTCGATACGGAAATCACGCCGGAGCTTCGCATGGAAGGCATCGCGCGCGAGTTTGTCAACCGCGTACAAAACATGCGCAAAGATGCGGGCTTTGAAGTAACCGATCGTATCCGTATCTTTGCGGATGCCGACAGCGATCTTGTTACGGCGCTGCAGCAGATGAAAGAGTACGTCATGAATGAAACGCTCGCGGTCGAGTTGAAGACCGACGGTGCCCGAGCGGAAGCGGCATTCACACAAGAAGAAAATATCAACGGCGCGCATTGTGCAATCAGCATTGAGCGCCTGCACTAATTTTTTTTTCATAACATCATCATTTTGATGGAGCAGGCTATGTCAAAGATCGCAGTGAAGAGGAAAGCAGCAAAAAAAGGAGTCAAAACCGTGACACGAAGAATCGTGAAAAAGAAGACCGCGCATAAAGCGGCTGATAAAGTTCAGGCGAAGTCGGTCAAAGGCTACAGTCAGAAGGATCTCGAACATTTCAGGAATATCATTCTCGAAAAGCGGAAAGAGATTCTTGACGAATTGCAAATCCTCAAGGAGAACATGATGGACGTGACGACGGGAGAGTACGTTACGGAAAACTCCACATACTCGATGCATATGGAACAGGGCACCGATGCGATGGAGCGTGAGAAGACATTTCTTTTCGCGTCGCGCGAAGGAAAATTTTTGAATTATCTCGAAGATGCGCTGAAGCGTATCGAGAAAGGAAGCTATGGATTCTGCACCGACTGCGGCAAACTCATCGAAAGAGAGCGGCTCGAAGCAGTACCCCACGCACAGTTGTGCATTCGGTGTAAAGTGAAACGAGGCGGACGGTAATGAGGGTTCTTTACATCAGTTTGTTCGTGGTTCTGTCCGATCAAATCACGAAACTGTTCGTCAAAGGATTTTCGGTTCCGTTCCTTGGCATTCATGCCGGCGGCGTGTCGTTAGGCTCATCGGTGCCGGTGCTGGGAGATTTCCTGCGCTTCACGTATATTGAAAATCCGGGCATGGCATTCGGCATTGATGTCGGCGGCAAATTATTTTTCTCCCTCTTTTCTATTGCCGCCAGCATCGGCATTCTGATGTATCTGTATCAAATGCGAGACGAAAAATTTCTCTTCCGGTTTTCGCTCGCACTGATTTTGGGAGGTGCAGTCGGCAATCTCATTGACCGCGTTTTTTACGGCGTGCTGTACGGCGACGCGCCGCTTTTCTACGGCAGGGTGGTGGATTTTATTGATGTTGATTTCTTCAATGTGAATGTTTTCGGCTATCACCTTTCACGCTGGCCTATTTTCAATATCGCCGATTCGTCCGTAACGATCGGGGTATTACTGCTATTGATTTTTTATCGAAGCTTTTCCCGTGCAGAAGAGCCTGTCGAAAACACGCTTGAGGAAGAACAAACGACCGGCGAGACGGCACCGTCATCCGAAGCGTCCTCGAAAAATCCGCTCAGCCTCGGCAAATAATTCTTCTGCTCATTTTTTGTGATTCCTTGTGACCTCGTGTCGTTGTGGCTGAGCATTCTGTTTCCATGAAACGCGAATATGACATTGTTATTCCGGCGGGGCAGCAGCGCCAGAGGATTGATGCGTACCTCGCCGCGCACGTGGAAAACGCAACACGTTCCAAAGTTCAGCAGGCGATTCGTGACGGCGAGGTTCTACTCAACGGCAAGTACGTGAAAGCAAGCACGCTCATTGCACCGGGAGATACGATTCACGTTCAGTTGTCCCGCCCCGCTCCGCCTGATGTCCTTCCCGAAAACATTCCGCTCGACATTGTCTATGAGGATGATTCACTCCTCGTGGTGAATAAACCTGCGGGCATGGTTACGCATCCTGCGTACAAAAATTATTCCGGCACACTCGTCAATGCACTGATGTATCATACGCGCGTGCTCTCCCGGCCTCATCCGCTGCGTCCGGGTATCGTGCATCGCTTGGATAAAGACACGTCCGGCTTGCTTGTCGTTGCGAAGGACGAAACCGTTCATCAGAAGCTTGCAAAGCAATTTGCGCAGAAGATTACCGAGCGGGAATACTGGGCGATTGTGTGGGGCGTTTTCACAAAGCCGAACGGTGTCATCGAGGCATCGCTGGGCCGGAGCAAGAGCGACAGAAAAAAAGTTGCTGTTGTTACAGATGGAAAACATGCAGTGACGGAATTTGAAGTACTGCAGCAATTCGATTATCTCGCGCTTGTACGACTGCATTTGCGAACCGGGCGCACTCATCAGATTCGTGTTCACCTTGCGCACATTCATCATCCGGTATTCGGCGACCCGGCGTACGGCGGAAGAAAAATTGTTGCGGGTGAAATGGGCGGGAAGAAAAAAGCAGAAGTAGAAAATTTGCTGGCAAAAATTTCGCGCCAGGCACTTCATGCAAAGAAATTGGGATTTATGCACCCGGTGAAAAATGAAATGATGGGATTCGATTCCGAATTGCCGGAGGATATGCGAGCGGTGCTGGATTTTTTGAAGGGATTGATGAGAAAAAGAAATGAGTGAGGTTGTTTGAAAAAGTGTTTTGAAAGTGATGAAGGTGTTGTGTAAAATTGGAACAAGAGATAAAGTGATGCGTAACCGATAAGTGAAGTAGGATTATCGCAGCTAAGCGAGACAAAGGCGTTCATGCGTTGGAGAAGACTTTTGGAAAAGCGGACTACTATCACTTGAAGTCGATTAGAATGGATTACTCGATATGACCCGATGGAGAAAGGATGTCAAGGTATTCTTTTCGACTTAGCGGATGACTGAGATTACGTCGAACGTTAGAGTTATGACTGGATATCAAGAAATCACGGCGTTACGATATATCACGAGATAGTAAATTCTTTCTGACGCTACACTATTTTTTCAAGCTGCATTCTCTCCACGTTCGGAACAAAATTGAGAACGAATACTTCTTCTGTCATTGTAATTGAAGTTAAGGTTGTGTCTGTAAGACAAGGTGTAACTTGGAATATTTGATTCGTAAAGCAAATCTCGACGATTGCAAAAAAATTCGAAAGCTCATTGCATTGTCCGCGCGCGAATTAAGTGCTCAAGATTATACCCACGAGCAAATCGAAGGCGCGCTTCAGGGAGCGTTTGGCGTTGATACACAGCTTATCAAAGACGGGACATATTTTGTGGTCGAAGTGAGCAAGGGAATAATTGGTTGTGGAGGCTGGAGCAGAAGAAAAACACTCTTCGGAGGTGACGGACAAGAGAAACGCGATTCCTCTGAACTTGATCCTAAAAAAGATTCTGCTAAAATCCGTGCCTTTTTTGTTCATCCAGACTGGGCGAGGAAAGGAATTGGAAGAGCAATCCTCGAGAAGTGTGAGTCTGAGGCGGCGTTATGTGGATTTCATTCATTGGAGCTGATGGCAACATTGCCCGGAGAGCGGTTTTATTCTGCGTGTGGTTTTGCGGGATCAAAACGAATTCGATATGAACTTCCTTCAAGAGTCATTATTGAATTCATACCAATGAAGAAAATGTTGCCTGCTTGACTTACCCCGTTAACTTTTCATCAGTTACTGCCGCTGCACCTTTTCCTCGAGCTGCATCCGTTCCACATCAGGAACAAAATTGAGAACGAACACTTCTTCTGTCATCACGAAATTTACTGCAGGCGCAACAAGAATTGTCTTGAATAAACTCCCCTGTGCCTCTTCTACCGCGCTCACCACGCCGATCTTGATTCCTTCCGGAAATGCGTCGCTGTACTCGGATGTGATGATCGCATCGCCGATGCGGACGTCGAGCGTTTTTGCCACGTTCTGAAATCGGAGAATATTTCCATCCCACGCGATAATGCCGTCAACGCGGCTGCGCTGATCTTTTGCGCTCGCACGGAAATCAACATTTAACACCATTTGCGCGACGGCATAATGAGCGCTTACCGCAATGATCCGTCCGACCAACCCTTCTCCGGAAATCACCGGCATCATTGCCCGAACGCCATCGTCTGAACCGGCGTTCAGGGTGAGCGTGTTGCGGAGGAGGTTGAGATTTTTTCCAACGATAGTTGCAGCGATCAATTGTGTCGAAGAGGTTTCCTTCAGCGCAATCATCGAGCGGAGGCGCATGGTTTCCAATTTTGCTTCGCGCAACTGGTTGACTTCGTCCGCAAGATTGACGTTGAGCTGTCGCAGCACCTCGTTTTCTTTTTGCAGTGAAACGATATTGGGAATGAACGACAATGCGCTTTGAACTGCGCCGATCATTCCGACAGTGAACGCGCGAATGTGCCGCACCTGCGGATTGTCGTTCTGCGAGAGAAGGATGAGGGAAACAATAAGAAGCGCCGCGACAATGATGTATTCTTTGAAGAGCTGAAAAAATTGGTACAGTCGCTGCATGAACAATCAACAATGGACAATTAATAATGAGAAATTAACAATGAACAATTGCCGGTAACCAACAACCCATTACCAATAATTCTGCTCACTGAGACAATTAATGATGAGCAGCCAATATTGGCAATTGTTAATTGATGATTGTTCATTGAATTAGTACCGTCTGCTCTTGATCAACACTTTAGTAAACTGATTAAGATTCTCCAATACTTTTCCGGTGCCGCGCACAACGGCGGTAAGCGGGTCTTCCGCGACGTGCACGGGAAGATTTGTTTCGAGGCGCAGACGTTCATCCAATCCTTTTAACAATGCGCCGCCGCCGCTGAGCATAATGCCGCGGTCGAGAATGTCGGAGGAAAGCTCCGGCGGCGTTCGTTCGAGCGTAAGCTTCACCGCATCAATAATGGACTGCACCGGTTCGTTGAGAGAATCGCGGATTTCCACCGAGCTTGCTTCCGTCGTTTTCGGGATGCCGTTGACAAGGTCGCGTCCCTTCACCTGAATCGTTACTTCTTCCTTCAGCGGCATGACGGAGCCTACTTCGCATTTGATCGCTTCCGCTGTCCGCTCGCCGATGAGAATGTTGTGATTCTTTTTGAAAAATTGGATGATTGCGGAATTCATCTCGTCGCCGGCAATACGAATGGACTCTTCGTTCACAATTCCCGAGAGGGCAATGACGGCAATCTCCGTTGTGCCCCCGCCGATGTCAACCACCATGTTGCCGACGGGCGCGTCAACATCCAAGCCGATGCCGACAGCGGCGGCCATCGGTTCGGCGATGAGGTGAACTTCTTTTGCGCCGGCGTGTTCGGCAGAGTCGCGCACGGCGCGTTTCTCGACCTCCGTCACGCCGCTCGGCACGCAGATGACGATGCGCCGGCTCGGCGACCAGTTCGCATGAATTTTTCTGATGAACTCGCGCAGCATGCCTTCCGCAATTTCGAAATCGGCGATCACGCCGTCTTTCATCGGGCGGATGGTGCGGATGTCGCGGTGCGTGCGTCCTAACATTTCGCGCGCCTCGTTGCCGATGGCGACAATTTTTTTCGTGTTGCGGTCGAACGCAACGATGGAAGGTTCGTTAAGTACGATTCCCTTACCTCTCATGTAAATGAGAGTGTTTGCCGTTCCCAAATCAATGGCGAGGTCGGCGGAAAAAACGGAGAAGAAGCTCATGTGCGTGAAATTAAAAATGAAAAATTAAACATGGAAAATGGTGTTGCCTTTTGGGCACGGTTCAATGTCTAAAATGCCTTATTCCTGTAAAGATCATTGCAATGTTATTGTCATTTGCCGCTTTGATGACTTCTTCGTCGCGGACGGAGCCGCCCGGTTCAATCACTGCTGTTGCGCCGGCGCGGACTGCTTCCAACAATCCGTCGGCAAAAGGGAAGTAGGCATCGGAAGCGACAACGCTTCCCGCAAGCGAAAGTCCGGCATTGCGCGCTTTTTCCGCGGCGATGCGGGAAGAATCTACGCGCGACATTTGTCCCGCGCCGATGCCGAGCGTTCGGTCGTGTGCGGCGTACACAATCGCATTCGACTTCACATGTTTTGCAACTTTCCATGCGAACATCGCCGCGCGGCGCTCCTCCTCCGTCGGCTGGCGCTGTGTCACAACGCGCATGGTCTCTTCCGAAAGAATTTGATGATCCGGACTTTGCACCAATACGCCGCCTAAGACAGAACGGAGATCGTTTTCATTTTGCGGGGCTGTTTCTGCTTGCAGAAGCAGGCGTCTGTTTTTTTTCTTCATCAAAAAGTCGAGCGCATCGTTTGAAAATGCTGGCGCGATGATGATTTCCGTGAACAGTGCATCCATCTTCTGCGCTGCATTTATCTCAATCGGCCGATTGGCGGCGATGATACCGCCGAACGCCGATGTTGAATCTGTGGCTACGGCTTTCACGTACGCTTCTTCAAGCGAATTGCCGATGCCGACCCCGCATGGATTCGTGTGCTTGATGATGGCAACAGTCGGCTCGTCGAATTCCGCCACGAGACGCACGGCGGCTGTTGCATCGAGAATATTATTATACGAAAGCTCTTTACCGTGAAGTTTCTTCAGATAGTCTTCAAAATTTCCGTAGAGTGCCGCGCGCTGGTGCGGATTTTCACCGTAGCGGAGATCGAATGATTTTCTGTGCGACACTGTGATCGTTTCGGGAAATGCGTCGCCGCGATGTTCATTTTTTTCAGTCAAATAGCGTGCGATGACGGCGTCGTAATGTGCCGTGTGCCGAAAGACTTCCTGCGCCAGCGCGAAACGGGTTTCTTCGCTGATAGCGCCGTTGCGTTCGCGAAGCTCGGCAAGGAGCGTTTGGTACCGCTGTGGATTGACAACCACAGCAGTGAACAAGTAATTTTTTGCCGCCGCGCGCAGCATTGTCGGTCCGCCGATGTCAATTTGTTCTATTGCTTCCGGCAGCGGGACGTCGTTCTGTGAAATAGTTCTTTCAAACGGATACAGGTTGACAACGACAAGATCAATCGGCTGCGCGTGCAGCTCTTCCAGTTGCTTCCGGTGGACCGGGTTATCGCGCACAGCAAGAAGTCCGGCATAAATTGCCGGATGAAGCGTCTTCACTCTACCGTCAAGGATTTCCGGGAAGCCGGTGACTTCGGAAACTTGTTTGACAGGAATATTGTGCTGCGAGAGAAGAACGTGCGTTCCGCCGGTGGAAATGATTTCGACGCCGAAGCGCTGTAGCTCTGCGGCAAGCTCGACAATACCTTCTTTATTCGAAACGCTGATCAGCGCGCGCTTAATATACAGCAACGGAAATTCCTCGAAGAAAATTTAAAAGCTGAGCTACAATTATTTTATCCCGAAGACACAAAGACATCTGGCAAAGAACCGGATTGATGGATTATTGGAATGTTGGATCTTCTCGATTATTCCATTCATCCGGAAATCCATCAATCCGGTTTCCTGATATGCACTTCGCCATTGATGATTTCAATTTTATTTTCTGCAAACAAACGAACGACTCGCGGCAGCAGTTTGTGTTCCGCCTTCAACACGCGCTCCGCCAAAATTTCCGGTGTGTCGTTGGGCTCGACTGGGACTGTTTCCTGAAGAATAATTTTTCCGTGATCGAATTCTTCATCTACAATGTGAACGGTTGCGCCTGAAGCTCTCGCGCCCGATGCGATGACCGCTTCGTGAACATGAATACCGTACATTCCTTGTCCGCCGAATGCGGGAAGCAAGGCAGGGTGAATGTTGATGATGCGGTTTCTGTATTTGCCGATGATCGCAGCGTCAATTTTTTTCATATACCCGGCAAGCACGATGAGATTGACCTGAAACGATTCGAGTGTCTGAAGAACCGCTTCGACAAATTCTGCATGTGATGAATATTGTTTTTGGCTGAGATGAATTGCCGGGAGATGAAGTGAACGGGCAACAGCTAACGCTCCGGCATCCGAGTTATTGCTGATGACCACAACGATGCGCGCCTTCTCAGCATCCTCTCGCAGTGCGTTATACAATGACTGAAAATTCGAGCCGCGCCCCGACGCAAAAACAGCTATCTTCAATCCCAAGGGGATTCGACAAAATTTAATTTTTTCAACTGCAAATGTGAACCAATTTAATCATAAATCATTGATTTGTCAATCAATTAAGCGAGACGTATGATCTTTGCCACAGAACTGCAAAAGCGCTGCAGATTCAAATTGAATTGTAAAAAATCTTTCGCGTCTTTAAGGCTTTGTGGTTGGAGGGATATATAAGTTCAAGAAATAAATTCATACCAAACCCTCTTTTATTGATTTGCGGAAAGAAAACATTCTATTTGTGGGAAAAGCGAGTAAGCGAACAATGCGTCTCACGGAAAATTCGTTACAGGTCTAGTTTTCTTGCGGAAATTTAGCACAGAGAATTCGGAACAATGGCACAATACTTGCCCTTTCCTGCGCAGCAAACAATGCTGAAATAATCAACGCATTGCTTGAGTCAAATCAACTCAAAGGATTGATTCCGGTAAATCGGGGTCAATGAACCGAAAGAACAGGAGAAGCAATATGAGAACAATCGTACGAGTTTCCCTTTCTCTCCTAATTATCTTCGGATGTTTTGGCGCCGCCTTCGCAGCGCCAACGGCGAAGATAGTTATTAAAGGGGCTTCACCGGACATGGTGAAATTTTTCCCGAAGGAATTCAATTCAACCACAACGGGACTTTCCAATGTCGGGAGAGGAACGAAAGTGTGGTTGGAAGCTGCTTCCGTATTTGGAACAGGCACCAGTAGTTACTACGACACACTGGTTTCCGTTACGTGGCAAATAGTTGCCAAGCCAACGGGCGATACATCGAAAATTGTCGCGACTGATACTGCAAACGGCTTCAAAGGTTTCACGGCGTTGTTTGTACCGGATACGATCGGGCAGTACCAAATAGGATTGACCGTGACTTCTACGAACGGAACGAGCGCACAAACAGTGCTCTATGTCAACTCTGCAAACTTTGTCGGCGTCGGCGGCATTGTCGGTACAGCGGATGGCGGCAAAGGCGAATGCGCCGCATGCCACACCGACGAAAATACCGGATGGCAGGCTACCGCTCACGCCAGCATATTTTCCAAGGGCATAGATGGTCTCATTTACAGTCATTACAACTCGGCATGTGCGACATGCCACACTGTCGGTTACAACACCGATCCCAACGCCGTCAACAACGGCTTTGACGATGTTGCGTTGGCAAAAGGTTGGACTTTCCCGACGACACTTCAAGTCGGCAATTGGGATTCAATGAAAGTTCACTATCCCGATGTCGCGAAGTTGGCAAACATTCAATGTGAAAATTGCCACGGACCGGGAGGCAATCATTCCGGGAATACAAGCAACAGCCGAATGGTTGTATCGTACAACTCCGAAGTGTGCGGAAGCTGTCATGGAGCAACCACGCATCACACGAAAAATTATGAGTGGAATACTTCTGCACATGCTCATTCGCCTGGAGAAGGAGCGAGCTTCCAGTATATGAACCGCACCGAGTGCGCGCATTGCCACACCGCTCAGGGCTTCGTGAAGGAAACGTTCAACGGACAACCCTCCGCCGCGCCGTACGACGATGTTCAACCAATCGGCTGCTCAACCTGCCACGACCCGCATGACGGCTCGAAAGCTTCACAGCTTCGCATACCTGTTGCCGACGCATGCACGTCATGCCATACGCTTCGTCTCAGCAGCTACTCGGGTCTGCACAGTTCGCATCAAGGCGATATGCTTCTTGGCAAGAGCGGAATGGAATTTGCCGGATACCAATATTCAAATTCTTCGCACACGAATATTCCTGAACGCTGCGTGAAATGCCACATGGCGCCGTCGCCGACGTACGGAACAGCAAGCGATACGCTTGATAACAAATTAGGCGGACATACGTTCCGTGTTGTGTGGATGAATCCTGCAGATTCGACAGAGATTCTCAATTCTGTCGGATGCCGCGATTGCCATGGCGAAGTCTCGATGAACTTTGTTGAAGAGAGTCAGGCGTCAATCCATGTTCTGCTTGATACATTAAAATCAATGCTTCCGCTTCGCACCACCAATCCGTTTAATGGTCAGCCGAAGTTCTATTTCGATCCATCGCTCACGAAAGTGCAGTCAATGGTATCGTTCAACTATTACTTCGTGAATAACGACGGAAGCTTCGGCGTTCACAACCACAAGTATGCGGAAGAGCTTCTCGTTTCTTCTATTGAACAGTTGAAGCTTGCCGCGGGTGCATCCACGATCGTTTCTGTTGCCGATGTTCCGAACGATCAAGGAAAGAAAGTTCAGGTTGTGTGGAATCAATTCCCGGCAGAAAAGTCCGGAGTGAATCCTGTTGTGAGCTATGCGGTTTGGCGTCTGGACCCGATTCTCGGGACGGCATCGTCTTCCGCGAATCAAGTGCCGCAAGGCAAATCGTTAACGCAAGTGTTGGCAAGCGCAACGCCGGGAGCGCAGTACACGCTCGGCGGAAACACCTTCACATTTGTAGGTTCGGCTCCTGCAGCGAAGCTTCCAACGTATTCTTTGATTGTTCCGACGCTGTACGATTCGACAAAAACTGCCGGATTAAAGATATCGGTCTTCTATGTTTCCGGATTGACAAATGATCCGAACACTGTGTATTCCACGCTGCCCGACACAGGTTATTCAGTTGATAATTTAGCTCCTGTTCAGCCGACCGGTTTGGCGGCAACGTTGGCCAGTCCGAAAGTTAATCTGACATGGAACAAGCCGGTTGATACCGACGTGGATTACTTTGCGGTGTACCGCGCAACCACGGCGAACTTCACGCCGACAGGATCGCCTCTTGCGAAAGTGAAAGGAACGGCGTACACGGATGCCGATGTGCAGAACGGTGTTCATTACTATTACAAGATTGCAGCGCTCGATTTCTCCGGCAACCAAAGCCCGTATTCCGCTGAGGCAAATGTTATTGTTACCAGCGTGGCAGAGCTCGGCGGTGTGCCGACGGAGTATGCGCTCGATCAGAACCATCCGAACCCGTTCAACCCGTCAACAGAGATCAGCTTCTCGCTTCCGAAGCAAAGCTTTGTTCGCATCGCCATTTACACGATGACGGGCGAAGTTGTTGCAACGCTCGTGAATGAAACGATGTCTGCGGGTAATTATTCGATTCCATGGAACGGGCGCAACCAAGCCGGACAAGCGGTGAGCAGCGGCGTGTATCTCTACCGCATCCAAGCCGGCGATTTTGTTGCCGTGAAGAAGATGTTGATGGTGAAGTAAGAACAAGAGGCTTCCGAAATCTTGAAGATTTCGCAAGTCTTACGATAAGATGTAGAACACCTTAAAGGTGTTCTACATCTTATTTCAAGAAATCGGTGCAGTTGCATGACAGCTCTTGGAGATGTTCTGCAACTCACATTTCATCTATTTTGTGTGCGGCGCCGAATGGCGCCGCTTTTTTTATGTGGTGAATGATGTTTCGGTAGCCGCAGGCTTTATCTCTGCGAATCAGTTTTCAAAATATAATTCACAATATCGTTAAAGGAAATGTAGTATGAAGTAACTATTGATCAACGGATAGGAGGTTCTACTATTATGATAAGAATAAAAAAAGTTGTGCCTGCTTTTCTTGCTTTGTTTTTCTTTCCACTTCTCACTAACACCGTATATTCCCAATCGTCATTGAATTGTCAGCTTTGTCATTCAGCGCAGAAAAACAGTTGGATGACGGCCCGTCATGCCAACACTCAAAAAGATGTTGCCGGCGAGCTTTCGACAAATTGGGCTGGACAAACACCAGATTCGGTGATCAGCGGAAGCCAGGCTGAAGACTGCGTCGGTTGCCACGCGCCGACTGCGGTTGCGGTCAACGGCGGAAGGACAGAAACACAAGTGATGTCAACATTTTTCACCACCGTGTCGGGGAAGTACACCGCTGCTACCGACACCGTTCATTCTGCTCAGTGGCCCAGCGTCTCTTGCACGACATGCCACAATGTTCCATCCGACCATCCGACGACAATGCCGACACAGATGATCTTCAACTCGCAAACGGCAAAGTACGATTCCGTACAAAATGTTTCCGCCCTGTGTGGGAACTGCCACGGCAATCTTCATTTTGCCGATACCGATCACCAGCTTTACAACGCCTGGAGCTATAGCAAGCACGGGCGCGGCGGTCAGGCAGATGTTGCGGGTGAGCTTTCCACAAATGATGTTGGAGCAACTCCCGCAGATGTTACTGCCGACGAAGATTGCATCGGCTGCCATGCGCCGACTTCCGTTCAATTGAACGGAGGCATTTCTGAGGCGCAGGCGCTCGGAACGTTCTTTTCGACGGACGGCAACGGCAAGTTCAGCGCCAGCACGGCACCGGTTGATACGATGCAATGGACGAACGTAGCGTGCAATACCTGCCACGACCCGCACAATCCCGACACGCTTTCATATTTCAATTCTGCAACGAAGTCGTATCATGTGATGAGCTCGTCGGATGAGTTGTGCGGTCAATGCCACGGCAATTTGCGATTCTCCGGCACCGATCACTTGTCGTATAACATCGGTCAAGGAACAGGGGGCGTGAATGTTCCCGATCAAGTTACGATGCCCGGCGCGAAGTGCATTGATTGTCACATGTTTAAAAATGACGTTGACGGAAGCAACGCGAAAAATTATGCCGGGCATTCGTGGCAGGTTTTTGTTGAAGAGTCTGACGGCACAAGATTGGCAAGCTGCACGAACTGCCATACCGCAATGACGGCCGACTCTGCTTGCTCGGTTATCGCCTCATGGCAAGCAGGATTTGCAGAATTGGATTCGACAGCCGAAGCGTTATATTCGATAGTCGACACCGTCTTGGCAGATTCGAACGTTACACATCGGGATAGTGTGAATGCGGCAGAGGCTCTGGCAAACATGACCTACGCCGAGTCTGACGAAAGCGGCGGTTTCCACAATTACAAATACAGCGTTGCACTGCTCACCGATGCGATTGCGAAGGCAAGAACGATAGTTACGGGCGTTCAAGCTCCGGCGAAGCCAGTCCCTGTTCAGTTTGCGCTTATGCAGAACTATCCGAACCCGTTCAACCCGACAACGCATTTTCAATTTTCGATTGCGAAATCCGGATTTGTGTCGCTGAAGGTGTATGATATTCTCGGAAGAGAAATTGCAACGCTCGTGAACGAACAAAAATCTCCCGGAACGTACGAGATAACGTTCGATGCATCACGTCTCACTTCAGGAATATATTTTTACCAACTCAGCAGCAGTGGTTTTGTGGCGGTGAAGAAGCTAATGCTTCTCAAGTAATCCCGCTGTTTTTTTAACGGGATAGCGGGATTGATGATGAAATAGCTTTAAGTTGTTAGTGAGCAAAAGGGCGCTCCGAAGAACCGGAGCGCTTTTTGTTTTTTGCGAGCTTAGTTTAGTGCCGTTGTCAATGGGTATCACTACTACAAGGTGATGCTTGGCACAGCCCACATCTGCACCATTGACATTTAATTACGTTAACGTTAGCTTCTATCTCAATAAATTTCTCCAGAGTTCTTCATAAGAATTGAAAGGGCATCCATGAAGAAATATTTGTTTCTTTTTGTGTTGTTTATTGCCGTCTTGCCGCATCAATTGATTTCACAAATGCCCCGTGTAATTTCATATGAGGGTTATGTTCAAAAAGACGGAACGCCGTTCAGCGGCGACGCAGTGTTTGTTTTTACACTTTATCGTGGAAGTCAGGCTGCATGGATAAGCCAGCCGGTATCCCTTCATGTTAATAAAGGGCTTTTGAATACTGTGTTGGGACCGTTTCCGGATTCTGTTCAATTCAATGGCATTGATTCGCTTGGTGTTACGTTTGAAGGCACAGAGCTGTCTCCTCGAATGGCGCTGACAGCAGTCGCGTACAGCTTGCAATCGAAACATGCTTTGATTGCTGATTCTGCAAGAAATTCCGGACCTAAAGGCGATAAAGGTGATCAGGGACCGATAGGTCCGCAGGGACCGAAAGGCGATACAGGTGCAACTGGTCCTCAAGGTTTGCGGGGGCTTCAAGGACCAAAAGGCGATACCGGGGCGATTGGTCCTCAAGGTCCGCGGGGCTCACAGGGTCCGAAAGGTGACACAGGTGTAACAGGTCCACAAGGTCCGCCTGGCTCTCAAGGCTTACAGGGAATTCAAGGACTGAAAGGAGACAAAGGTGATCCGGGAACAATCGGTCCCCAGGGAGCGAAAGGCGACACGGGTGCAACAGGTCCACAAGGACCGCAGGGACCAAAAGGTGACACTGGCGCAACAGGTTCCCAAGGTTCACAAGGACCGAAAGGCGATACAGGCGCTGCGGGTCCGACGGGACCGAAAGGAGATTCCGGTTCACAAGGAGTAAAAGGGGATAAAGGAGCACCGGCTTATACAGAAATTTCGTCAACCGACCCAACGGATAAAACAATTGTCACTTCTGTTATTGCTGAAACCGGATTGTCAACTGACAATATTGTCCTTGAAAGAACGGGAGATGCAAGTACGTTCCGAATTGCGATACCAACGAATCAAACTCTTACGGGCTCATTCGTAGCTTGGTGGCCTTCTGCAAGCAGCGGTACGGTAAATGTTGGAAATGGAAGCGTGAGTTACAATAATTTTCAAACAATCAATGTCGGAAACGCTCTTTATTTTTCAGTAATGATGAAGATCAGCAACAATTGGGGGAAGGCAGAGCTTTTTCGGACGGCTGCAACTGACAATCAATGGTATGGCTTTACCTATTGAAGTAATCACTGAAACTGTATGGAGAGAGCTGTGAGTGCACTTATAACAAAACAGACGGAGCAGGCAATGAAGCGTGCACATCCCTGTTTTCTCTTTTTAGTAAGCATTGGTATCTTTCTTTTCTGGCTTCAGCCGGAGAGCGTTGCGCAAACACGGATCATACTGATTTCCTCCAGCTCAGGTTTTGCGGAAAGCAGCGGTGATAAAGTGACGGTGATGTCTGTGTTAGGGGACCCGCTTTCCGGTTCCGCTTCCGGAGGGAAGGTGTTTTTAAACAGCGGTCTTTCAGCGTTCGTTCAAGGGCAGGAGTTAATTTCTGCAGTTAAGAATTCTGACGGACCGGTCCCAACAATTTTTTCATTGTCGCAGAACTATCCGAACCCGTTCAATCCCACAACAGCTCTCCGGTTTACTGTTCCCAAAAACGGCCGCGTAACGTTGATGATCTACAACATTATCGGTCAAAAGGTTGCGACGTTGTTTGATGAAATTGCGGACGCAGGGAAATACCATCGCGTGCAATTCGACGCATCGCGTCTCGCAAGCGGCGTCTATTTCGCGCGGTTAACGTTCGGAGACAACGTGCTGTTGAAAAAGATGTTGCTGATCAAATGACGAGTGTCATTTCGACAGAAGTTCCGAAATTTTTTGCGGGATTGATGTTCGAGTACAGTAGAACTCTTGAAGCATTCATATCGCTTCAAGGGTTGATTTCAAAAAGGCGTTCCGTTTTTCCGGAGCGCCTTTGTGTTTTTTGGTTTGACGTAGAGATGAAACCTCCCGAAGAGCCGTCGTCTTTTTTCTTGACTTAACGCAGGAGAAAAAGGATATTTTCTGTAGCTCTGTGTGCGGCAGTTTCCGGTTCATTTTACAAAGACTAATTTTTCACATGCTCTGCTATGCCGACTAAACATTTTATCAAGGACGGCGTCATTTACACAACACTTTTTGGACATGTGACGGACAAAGAGCTGTTGTCTCATTATCTCAACTTGGAATCGTTGTCGCAGTGTGCGGTCTTTATGCGCTGTCAGACGCAGGCAAGTTTTGCCGTCTGCCCTTGTTGCGAACGGTGTTGATTGCGGTTCCTGCAGTATATATCCTTCGAGGTCTTGAGATTATTCCCGATCTGACGATGATTGAGCAAAATCAGGAGGAGAATCTGCCCCGGTTTGTGTGTTCTCTTTGATCGCACTATGCATCGGATTGGTGCCTCTGTTAGGAGTGATTCGTTTCTTCAAACAGATTCGCACTGAAAAGGGAAGTGGATAAGCTTATTTTGGAAAGTACATTTGCATGTTTTCAATTTCTGAGGAGGTTCTATGAAGAAAGTTTCTCTTCCGCCGCCAACCGCCGGTATCGCGACCGCGATTCTCGGCGTCTGGAAGCTTACATCACGGGAAGATGTGGACGCCGCGGGACAAATTCATCTCGATCCGTTTCTCGGCAAAGATCCGCTTGGCATACTTTGCTTTGCACCGAAACATTTTGCAGCCCAGTTTATGAAACGAGACCGCTCCGGCCAAGATGAGGAGGCGGGGCGAATTCAAACCAGGAACAACACTGCCGCTGTTAACGGGTACGACGCGTACTTTGGCACCTACAGTGTAGACGAGATCGCAGGCACTCTCACGACACATCTTGAAGGATCTATTTCCCCCGCCAACATCGGCAGTACGTATGTTAGAGATGTCCGTGTAACGGGAAATGAACTCATCGTCCAATTGCAAACGACTGCCGTTGACGGTACGCCAGTAACACGAACAAATGCTTTTTCCCGTATAGGGTAGGCTCATAGGGTGTGCCCTCATCAGTTGTTTAATCTGTTCAAGCGCAGTTCAAGGACAGTCAAAAACTGAGAAGTTAGGGTTAGAAAACAAACCAGTTCATTGGATAAAACAAGCATTAAATGTGGATTATCAGGAATATTTAAAAGGAGCACAATCAATTGACAAAATACTTTCTCGGCGATGTTTTGCCGCACTGATTGATTATGCAATATTTTTTGCACTATACTATGCTTATTTATATTTGTTCGGAGAATTTCAGCTAGATGGAAGTTTACAAGTAAACGGCTTTTGGCAGTTACTAATCATAGGTTCGATTTCGCTATTTCTTTTTCCTTTGATGGAATCAATATTTGGTTACACTATGGGTAAAGGATTACTTGATCTAAAAGTAGTTTATCATGACAAAAAAGGTTTTCGCTTCTTCGCTCAAGCGTCACGTATTAGATTTTATGGATTTCATTTTTTTTGGTTTGGTAGCAATATTGCTTGTAAAATATACCAGAGAGCATAAAAGAATCGGCGATTATCTTGGAAACACAACAGTTGAGTTCGACAAAGATTGATCTTCAGAAACCAATCTTTGTCCCACGCAAAGTCGTTGAGAATGCAAAGAAAAACGTCAAATAAATCCCGTTGTCCCAAGGAAACCCCTTCGGGATGAGTTTTGCGGCTTTGCGAGAAAAAATATTTTTGGAATTTATTGAAAGCAATTCGACTGGGCGAGATGGAATCTTGCCCTACACTTTGTATCGTTGCAAGCTGATCTGCGACATACCCCCCCTCACAATTTTCTTTGCTTTTCTGAGCATTTTCAAGTATATTTTCTGTTCAAAATCTTGGAAAAGATACCTTGTACCACGAAGACTCAAAGACACAAAAAAGAAGGATAGATGGATTGATGGGTTCATTGTTTTATGACCGATAATCCAATAATCCAACAATCCGGTAATCCATTTTCTTTCGTGCCGGAGTTTATCCCGCTAAAAGCGGGATAACTTCGCGGCAAGCTGTTAAACGTTTTGCTTTGAAACAGTTTTAAGGAGTTTTTGTCAGCATGGCTATAATGAACAAAATGCGCGACAACATGCCTGCCATTCTTATCGGCTTAGTGTTGGCGTTTCTCGTTACCATCGTGTTTGAATGGGGCATGAATTATCTCGGCATCAAAGGCGGCGGCCGTCGCGATTATGTCGGTATCATTGATGGAAAGAAAATTTCGTATCAGGAATTTTCCGATTTGGTGAAGCGTGCCTCCGACAGTCAAAAGCAGCAAACAGGGCAGGACCCGGATGACGATATGCTTCGGCAAATCCGCGATCAGGTCTGGAACAGCTTGGTAACGCAGGTAGTGGTGGAGAACGCTGCGAAGAATTCCGGCATCACAGTATCAGGGCAGGAAATAGTGGATTGGGTGCGCGGCGATAATCCGCCGGCGTTTCTCGTTCAGCAGTTCAAAGATTCTACCGGAAGGTTCAACCGCGAAGCATATGAAAGCGCCATCGCCGATCCGCGCAATAAAGAAATCTGGATTCAGGTTGAACAGGCGCTCCGCCAGCAGCGTCTCGTTGACAAAGTGCAGAGTCTGATTATGGCGTCTGTTCGTGCAACGCCGGGAGAAATTCGCGAGAGGTTCATAGATCAGAATACGAAAGTCAATGTGCAGTACGCGTTGTTCGATCCGAACCGCTGTGTTGCCGACAGCGCCGCGACGGTAAGCGACGACGATCTGCGGAAATTTTACAACGAGCATCAGTTCGAATTCAAAATGAAAGCGACACGAAAACTGAAATATGTTCTCTTCAGCGATCAGCCGTCGGCGCGCGATTCGCAGGATGTGCTTTCGGAATTGAACAGTGTCCTTCAACAAATCAAAACCGGCGCGGATTTTACGGAACTGCAAAAAGAATATTCCGAAAGCAAAGCGTCAGATGCGTACTTCAAACATGGACAACTGAGCCAGACAAAAGAAGAAAAAATCTTTTCTGCAAAAGTCGGCGATGTGGTGGGACCGTACGGCGATTACGACGGTTTTCATCTGACAAAAATTTTGGATGAACGGCACGGGAACGAAACGTTTGTGAAAGCGCGCCACATTCTTCTCACCACTCCCCCGGCGGGGTCTTCGGCCGGCAACAATGAAGAGGCTGTGATGAAAAAAGCCCGCGCGCTGATCGCGCGCGCACACAAAGGGGAGGACTTTACCGAGCTGGCGAAGAAATATTCACAGGAACCGGGCGCCGCTTCTACCGGAGGCGAGCTTGGCTGGTTCGGCAAGGGGCGCATGGTGAAGCCGTTCGAGGACGCGGCGATGAAAGGAAAGCCGGGGGAAATTGTAGGGCCGGTGAAAACGCAGTACGGTATTCACATCATCAAAATCGAAGGAAAAGACAACCGCGAAGTGAAATTGGCGGACATCGTGATCTCCGTGAAAGCAAGCTCGCAGACGAAAGACGATGCGTTCCAGCGCGCTCAGGACTTCGCATACGTTGCAAAGGACGGAAAGTTCGAAAAGGATGCCCAAAGCCTCGGCTTGAGTGTGCGCGAGACTCCGGCATTTCAAAAAGAAGGGATGATTCCCGGCATCGGTTTCAACAATGCTGCCATGGATTTTGCTTTCTCGAAGGACCTCAACGACGTCAGTGATGCAATGCCGGTCAACAACGGCTACGCGGTATTTACAATTTCGGAAGTGAGGAATGAGGGTGTCCGTCCATTTGGCGAGGTGAAAGAATTGTTGAAGCCTCGCGCACAGCGGGAGAAAAAAATGGAGATACTCAAAGCGATCGTTGCAAAAGACCGGGCGACGCTCGGCGACACGGCAGATTTGTCGGCTCTTCAAACGAGCGATCCCAATGTTTCGGTGCAAACTACCGGAGAATTTGCTCCCAACGGAGGCATTCCGACCGTCGGACGCGAGCCTGCATTCGTCGGCATAGCGCTCACCGATCCCGTGCAGAAAATTTCCGGCCCTGTCAAAGGTGTGCGCGGCTATTATCTTTTGAAAGTCTTGAGCCGCACTCCGTTCGATTCGACAAGCTTCAACATGCAGAGGGGCGTGCTTGAAACGCAGATTCTTCAGGGAAAAAAACAGCGCGTCGTGAACGAGTGGCTTGCTTCACTGAAAGACAAAGCGACGATCGAAGACAACCGCGATCAGTTTTACAGGTAAGTGAGATATGTGTTTTTCTAAGGACACACGAAGATGGACTCCGTCTTGGAAGTGGAGTCCATCGTTGTTTAGTAGAGGCATCGTTCTCTGCTTGCTTGCGGGAAGCCCGTGTTCCTTTGCCCAAGCGTTTCCCCCGAAAGGAGTTCATTGGACCGTTGTTTTCAAAGGAAGCTACACAACCAGTGCGCGGTTTCTGTACAATGTGAATGAGCCGGATCAGTTTTTAAACAGCAACTATTTCTCTTCGATTTTCGGATTCGGCGGAAGCGTGCGTGCAAATTTCAGCGAAGATTTTGCCGTCGGCATTTCAACCGAGAAGATGAAATTTTCAGAGCAGTCATTGGTTCAATATGTCATCGGCGGGAACGAAGTGTTGGCGCCGGTGAGCGAAGGATTCGTTGTGTATCCGCTGGAAGTGAGCGGTTATTTTTTTCTTCCGTTCAGCACAGAGTATGTGCGGGTGTATTTGGGAGGCGGGGTCGGCGCTTATTTCGGCGAGCGTACGTATTCCGTCGGTACGGAGAACATGGCGGCGGAAAATTCCCCGTCGGGGTTCGGCATTCATGTGTTGACAGGGCTCGAGTACAGGCTTTTTCCGAACGTCATGCTGCAAGGCGAGCTGAAGTTCCGCGACCCGCAATTCGATTCAGTCAATAAATTTCAGCACGCCTCGGCAATTGTAAATGGCGCTGTAATTCCTCTCTCTACTTCGCCCGAGACGACGCGCGTGAACGTCAACGGCATTACGTACACGCTCGGTGTGGCGTACACGTTGTAGTTGCACATTGATCATTGAAGATTTTTTGCGTTCAACAATCAGACGCTCAATGGTCATTATTCAATTTTCAACACTCAA
>JAGWND010000229.1 GCA_028873075.1 Bacteroidota bacterium | reverse complement strand
TTTGATGATAGGACTTCAGTATCGGCGGGATTCAAATTCAAAGATGCAGACCTGCTCGGAATGCCGCTTCAGGTTCTTGTAGGAGAGAGAAATATGAAAAATCACAAAGTGGAATTGAAAGAGCGGGCAACAGGAAAGCGTTGGACGGTAGATTTTCATTCTGTGGTTGATGAAGTCAGTACGTTCGTGAAGGGTTGACGGGAGCACGGACTGTGACAAAAGAATTCAGATTTCTGGTCGGCGGCGAATGGAGAGAATCCGGTGAGAAGATGTACATTGCAAACCCGTTCAACGGAACTGCGGTGGGGCTTCTTTCTCTTGCCCAAGAAGAAGACGCCGATGAGGCGATTCGAAATTCTGCCGAGATTTTCTCCACGCTGAAAAATCTTTCGAGCTACGAGCGGTCGAAAATCCTCAGCGCAATTTCCGATGACCTCGAACGCCGCCGGGATGAATTTGCGGAGATGATAGCAAATGAATCGGGCAAGCCGATCCGGTTTGCAAAAGGGGAAGTTGACCGCGCAGTTTCTACATTTCACATCGCTTCTGAAGAGGCGACGCGCATTGAAGGGGAAGTGATTTCGCTCGATGTGAGTCCCGCATTTGGCGGGATGAAGAACCGTAAAGGCATCACGACGCGGTTTCCGATCGGTCCAATTGTGTGTATCACGCCGTTTAATTTTCCCCTTAATTTAATTGCTCATAAAATTGCGCCGGCAATTGCGTGTGGAAATCCGTTCATCGTCAAGCCTCCGCCGCAAGCGCCGCTGACGTCCCTGCTTCTCGGTGAAACGCTGTTGAAATCCGGTCTGCCGAAACAAGCGGTGAACATTGTTCCATGCTCGAATGATGTTGCTGAAAAGTTGGCAACGGATGATCGCGTGAAGATGCTCAGTTTTACCGGAAGCGCCCGCGTCGGCTGGACGTTAAAGCAAAAAGCGGGAAAGAAAAAAATATTGTTGGAGCTTGGCGGAAACGCTGCGGTGATTGTTGACCGCAATGCCGATCTCGATTACGCTGTTGAACGATGTGTAACGGGATCGTTTGCACAAGCCGGACAGGTGTGCATCAAAGTTCAGCGCATGTACGTGCACAAGAGCGTCTTCAAACAGTTTGAAATGAAATTTCTTGAAGCCGCAGCGGCTGTGAAAGTCGGCAACCCGCTCGAAGAAGATACAATTGTCGGACCGATGATCAGTCTTGCGGAAGCGGAGCGGGTTGAGAGTTGGGTGAAAGAAGCTGTGAGCGACGGTGCAACACTTTTATGGGGTGGAAAACGGCGCGGCTCGATGATCGAGCCGACGGTGCTCGGTTCGGTAAATCCCGAGATGAAAGTGTGCCGCGAAGAAATCTTCGGTCCGGTAACAACGCTGCACAACGTTGATTCTGTTGAAGACGCTGTCGAAGAGGTGAACGATTCCCGTTACGGTTTGCAAGCGGGAATTTTTTCCGCCGATATGAAAGCGATCTTCTACGCGTACAAAAATTTGGAAGTCGGCGGCGTGATTGTGAACGACTATCCGACCTTCCGCGTTGACAACATGCCGTACGGCGGCGTGAAAGATTCCGGCTTCGGCAGAGAAGGAATTAAGTACGCGATTGAGGAAATGACAGAGCCACGGCTGTTGGCTATAGAATTTTAGTGATTCAGGTTTCATGTTTCAAGATTCATATTGTTTTTTTGAAATGATCGCATCTGACCTGAATCCTGAATCCCTAATCTTGAACCGCAAAACTCGAACCATAAACGCGGAATACATGAAGAAATTTTTCCTAAGTTGATCATGCCTGAATTTATCCATCTTCACAATCATACTCATTACAGCCTGCTCGACGGAGCAACCACGGTAGATTCTCTTCTCGGCGCTGCGCTTGAAAACAAAATGCCTGCGGTGGCACTCACCGATCACGGTGTGATGTTCGGGGCGGTTGAGTTTTACAAGAAGGCGAAGAAGAAAGGGATCAAGCCGATTATCGGCTGCGAAGTCTACATCGTTACAAAAGGAAGCCGCTTCGATAAAAGTATTGCGCAGACGAACGATTCGCTGCGTCCCGTTGCGAAAAAAGGACGCGGTGTGTACCATCATCTTGTTCTCCTCGCAAAAAATGAAACGGGCTACCGCAATCTCATCAAGCTTACCACCCTCGGACATCTCGAAGGATTTTATTACAAGCCCCGCATTGATTTCGAGCTGTTGACAAAGTATTCCGAAGGGTTAGTTGCCCTTTCGGCGTGCGCCGGCGGGGTTGTGTCGGCACACCTCGTCAATGAAAGTTATGACGATGCAAAGGAAATTGCGCTGATGTACCGCGGGCTGTTCGGCGACGATTTTTATCTCGAAATGCAGAATCATCATTACGATGTCGAGAAAAATGTGCTTGCCGGAATGCCGCGCTTGTCGCAGGAACTCGGCATCAAGTTGATCGCGACGAACGATGTGCATTATATCAAGCCGGAGCATGCCGTCGCGCATAACATTATGCTGCTCATTCCGGATGCGAGCAGCACGAACACGCCGGATTACTCAAAGCTTCGCTATGGGACGGATCAGATTTATTTCAAATCTGCCGATGAGATGGCGAAGCTGTTCAAAGACTTTCCCGAAGCGGTCGAGCACACGCTCGAAGTTGCGGAGAAGTGCAACCTCGAGCTTGATTTGAAGACGAATCACATGCCGAAGTTTCCGATCCCGCAAGAGGCAGGTGTTTCAACCCTGGAAGATTATCTTGAAAAGCTTGCGTGGGATGGTTTGCGAACGCGTGTTCCGGACGTGACGCCGGAAGTTGATGCACGAATGAAACACGAGCTTTCCGTGATCCGGACAATGGGATATGCCGGATATTTTTTAATCGTGTCAGATTTTATTCGCGCCGCGCGCGAAATGGGCGTGATGGTCGGACCCGGACGCGGAAGCGCGGCGGGAAGCATCGTGTCGTACGCATTGGGAATCACCAACGTTGACCCGCTCAAGTACGATTTGTTATTCGAGCGCTTCCTCAATCCCGACCGCGTCAGCATGCCGGATATTGATGTTGATTTTTCGGACAGCAAGCGCGAACGAGTCATTCAATATGTTAGGGAAAAATACGGCGAAGATTCGGTTTCACAAATTATTACTTTTGGCACGCTCTCCTCGCGCGCAGTTCTGAAAGATGTCGGACGCGTGCTCGGTGTTCCCCTTTCTCTCATCGAGTCTGTGACGAAGCAAATTCCCGTCAATCAAGGGAAGGTGATGCCGATTGCCGAGGCGTTGGAAAAAGTTCCTGAGTTGAAATCGCTCCGCGACAGCAGCGATCCGAAAATCAAGATGCTGATTGACGTTTCAAAGGTATTGGAAGGAATGAACCGCAACGCTTCGATGCACGCGGCGGGTGTTGTCATCGCGCCGTCGGCGATCAGTAATTTGGTGCCGATGTACAAGACGCCGTCCACCGGGTTGATGACGCAGTACACGATGAAGGATCTCGAGGATGCGGGCTTGCTGAAAATGGATTTTCTCGGCTTGCGCACGCTGACGGTCATCGAGAACGCTTTGGAGATGATCAAGAAAAATTGCGGCGTAACGATCAATCTCGACGAGCTTCCTGAAAACGATCCGAAAACGTTCGAGCTGTTCGGCAAAGGGCAAACGGTCGCCGTGTTTCAATTTGAAAGCTCGGGAATGCAGGACTGGCTTCGCAAGCTGAAACCGACTTCGATCAGCGACCTTGTTGTGATGAATGCATTGTACCGTCCGGGTCCGATGGAGAGCATCGGCGACTATATCCAACGGAAGCACGGAGTGCAAAAGATAGAATACGTGCATCCGAAATTGGAAGCCGCGCTGAAAGAAACGTACGGCGTCATCGTGTATCAGGAACAAGTGATGAGGATTGCGAGCGAGATCGCGGGCTACACTCTCGCCGAAGCCGACCTGATGCGCCGCGCGATGGGGAAGAAGGATAAAGCGGCGATGGCGGCTCAGAAAACAAAATTCATCGCCGGTGCTGCGAAGACGAGCAATATTTCTCTGAAATTGTCGGAAGAGATTTATGAGCGAATCGAAAAATTTTCCTCGTACGGATTTAACAAATCGCACAGCGTACCGTATTCCGTCGTTGCGTATCAAACCGCCTATCTCAAAGCGCACTATCCCGCCGAATACATGGCGGCAACGCTCACATCGGAAATCGGCAATACGGATAAAATTGTTCTCTTCATTGACGAATGCCGGAAGCTGGAGATCGAAGTTCTTCCGCCCGACGTGAACGAGAGCGAATCAACGTTCACGGTCACGCCGGGCGGCATTCGGTTCGGGCTTGCGGCAATTAAAAATGTCGGCTCGAACGCTGTCGAAGCGATCATTTCCGCGCGCGCTGGCGGGAACCGTTTCACCTCGTTGTTCGATTTCTGCAAGAAAGTTGACTTGCGCGTGGTGAACAAAAAAACAATCGAGAGCCTCATCATGGCAGGGGCGTACGACAGCATCACGGCGAACCGCGCACAGCTTCTCGCCGGAGTCGAACAGAATGTTGCTGCAGGGCAGCAGGCGCAAAGCCAGCGCGAGCGGGGGCAGTCGAATCTTTTCGACGGCGCGAGCGTGAAAGAACACCCGTTCCTTGTTCCGGTGCTTCCGAATGTTGCCCCGTGGAGCGAATCGGAAAAGCTTTCGAATGAAAAATCCGTGTTGGGGTTTTACGTTTCGGGGCATCCGCTCTTAAAATACGAAGATGAAATCGCCGCTTTTGCCACCGTGCACCTCGGCGATGTCGAGGGGGTGAAGAACGGCGCTGTCCGCGCCGCCGGCATCGTCGCTTCGGTTAAAAAGAAAAACGATAAGAACAACCGGCCGATGGCGTTCATCACGATCGAAGATTTTACCGGCAAAGCCGACTGTGTCGTCTTCTCGAGCGTGTTCAAGAAATGCGAAGCGCTCATCAAGCCGGAGGCGATGGTGCTGGTCGAAGGAAACGGTGAAGTGAGCGGCGATGTCATCAAGATCATTGCGACAGAAATCGTTCCCATGGACAAGGTGCGGGAAAAATTCGCGCGGCGTCTTTTTCTTCTGCTGAACACCGATGAAGTGAACAACGGGACGATGGAAAATCT
>JAGWND010000228.1 GCA_028873075.1 Bacteroidota bacterium | reverse complement strand
AGTGCACCGATTCGTTGCTTTCGGCATTCAGCCGGATTGTGACGAAATTCTTTTTCAGATAATCGGCGACAGAAGCGTCGGAATACACATCAGAATCCATCTTCTTGCACCATGTGCACCAATCGGTGTACACGTCAATCAGCACTTTTTTATTTTCATTGCTTGCCTGCTGCATGCCGGAATCGAATGAATTCCACTTCACTTCTTTCGCTTCGCGCATAACCGTTACGCCGTACAGCACCGTTGCAATCGCGGCAATTCCCAAAAGAATTGCTAAATGTTTCATCTTGATCATTGTGTGCTCCTTATTTTCATTTACTTCACTATATGGTCATGCTGAGGTACTCATCCACGCCTTTGGCGTGGAATCTTCTTCTGCAATGACATCCTTTGTCATTCGTAGTCGTGGTTCGACGGAGTTTATCCCGCGAAGCGGGACTCACCACGACAGCCGCCCTGAGCGAAGTCGAAGGGCGGAACAACCTCTTTCTTCTCGATGTCATAGTAGCGTAGCGACGAAGAATCCAAAAACTGGATGTTTCGCTGCGCTCAACATAATAATTTCGTCTTTCCTATCCCTAAAACATTAGATGCAGGCTACACCGTTCCGGATTCAGCAAGTCCTCCGAAGGCGGATTCAAATTCATCAATCATCCGCCGCCGCGTGAATTTTTCTTCAACGATCTGCCTTCCGCGCACGCCCATTGCTGCCGATTTTGAAGAATCGGACAGGAGGGAACCAATCGCCCGTGCCAGCGCATCGGAGTTTTTCGGCGGCACAAGAATCCCCGATTTGCCGTGTTCAACAATTTCAGGAATGCTGCTTGTCGCCGTTGCCACAGTCGGAAGCTTCGCCGCCATCGCTTCGACGAGCACGTAGCCGAATCCTTCCCACAAGGAAGGAAGAACAAGCATTGAACTTTGAAGAAGAATATTTGGAACATCAGTGCGGAATCCGGTCAGCACAACGCTTTCCTGTAGATTGTATTGAGCAATGAACTGCCTGATTTCATTTTCCATTTTCCCTTTGCCAACGATGAAAAGAACCGCTTTCGGGAATTCATCATGTACAGAGCACCATGCCTCTAAAAGATAATGCAACCCTTTTCGCTCATCCAATTGTCCGACGAATGTGACGAGCGGGGAAGATGAAGGCAGATGAAATTCATTTCTGATGTCGCTTGTCATTCCGTGATCATAACGGGAAAGGTCAATGCCTTTGTAGATAATTTTTGTGCGTTTAGCGTCGAGCCACGGCGCGCTGGCAAGAATAGTTTGCTGTGTCGCTTTTGAGTTGACGACAATTTTTGTCGCAAGCACGTTGTATGCGAAACGGTACCGGAGAGTATTTTTCAGCGGATAGTCTATTTCGCGGCTCGGAATAATGCCGCGCACTCCGGCAAGCTTCGCGGCAATCCCGCCGAAGCGCAAATCTTTGTCCATGTTCGTACAGATGACATCAACTTTTTTTTCTTTCATAATGCGGCGGGCATTCCGGATTACGAACGGATCGAAATCGCCGCCGATGCGAATGGTGTGAACATCGAATCCCTGAGCCAACGCGTTTTGCGCGAGTTCGGTTTTTGGTCTGCAGATCAATGAAACCGAGTGTCCGCGTTCCTTCAATCCCGACATAATGTCCAGCAGCCAGACTTCGCCGCCCCCCCACATTTGGATTGAGCTGATAAAGAGAATGTTCATTTTTTAATCATCCACGAAGGACACGAAGAGGCACAAAGAGAAAAGGATTATCTGACGTATCTGTTCCACTCTAACTTTCCTACGCTGCCAAAATTAATAAGAAGTCCAAGGCGGAAGCCTGTTGCCTTCAGATAGTTCAGAACTTGAGCTTCTTCTTTTCCAGACAAACGATCCAATGCTTTTAGTTCGACAATAATTGCATCATAACAAACAAGGTCAGCAATATATTCTTTTTCGAGCTGTTGTTCCTTGTAAGTTATTTGTAAAGTTTTCTGTGGCACGAATGGAATGTGTCGGCTTCGCAATTCAATCTCCAAAGATTCTTGGTACACCGCTTCAAGGAAACCGCTGCCAAGTTCTTTATGAACTTCAATCGCGGTTCCAATAATAGCATATACCTCATCTTTGAGTATTATTCCTTCCATATTTCTTTGTGTCTTTTCGTGCCCTTCGTGGATTATTTTTTAACTACGCTCTAACACCGATTTGTACACCTCAAGTGTCCTCTTCGCGACATGCTTCCATAGGTAATTCGCTTTGATATGTTTTTGAAGTTTATCGTCTTTCGGTTTTTTCAGGGCGGTAAAAATTCCATCTCGAATAGAATCAATTGACTTCGGCTCAACGTATTCAGCCATGTCCTGGAAATATTCTTTTGTACCGCCGTGTGGCGTAAGAACAATTTTTGCTCCCGCAAGCCCCGCCTCGAGAGCGGCGATGCCGGGAGTTTCGAACAGCGATGGAAGCACAAATACATCGCACGCAGCATACGCGGAGGCGAGAAGCGGAGAATGATTGGGCAGTTCGTCTATCCATAAAATGTTTGTGTTTTGAGCAAGTTCTTCTTTCACTCTTTTTGTTTCGTCTCCGTACAGCATCGTACCGATGATAACAGCGGGGCGATTGATGTTCTTCAGCGCATGGACAAGCCTCAGAATATTTTTCCTGCGGGGACCGATATGCCCGACCGTGAGAATAAA
The DNA here is from genome assembly GCA_028873075.1 of Bacteroidota bacterium. GTDB lineage: Bacteria > Bacteroidota > Ignavibacteria > UBA10030 > UBA8401 > JAJYOI01. The sequence goes on along the minus strand of JAGWND010000228.1, from coordinate 2,421 downwards.
ATTTTTCAGCCCGAATTTTTTCACAAAAAGATCAGGCTTTGCTTTGAGAAATTTTTCTGAGACCCCGTTCGGTATGATTCTGAATTTTTCCTTTGGAATGGAAAACCCTTCAGAGAGCAAATCTCGTTCGGCAACGGTGTTCGGAAGAATTAATTCTGCTGAGCCGCAGATTTCCCGCTGCAAACCGTACTCATGCCAAAGCCCGGGAAAAGCTTTTTGACCGAGCGCCGCAGCTTTCGAAAATGTCTTTAAGAATGCCGGCGAGTGCCGGGAATACAAAACCGGCTCAACGAAATATTTGATGTTTCTTAATCTCAGATTCCGCACTAAGCCGAAGATTGATAAATTCGTGCCAACCACATGGATGCAATCAAATCCGTTCAATTGTTCTGCCGATTGCCACATATCGAACATGACGACGGTGTTTCCCATCTTTTCAAGGTGCCGCTTCACTTCCATGATTTTTGTATAGGGACCGCCTTTCGCCATCGGTACCCCTTCGTACGTTGCATAGCAGATTTTCATTGCTTGTATTTCCTCCAGCGATAAATAATGTCGTGCCACCTCATGCGTACTGTCGTTTCAAACATCGTTGCGTCGTTCAGGAAGGAGGCATTCTCCAATCGTGCTTCGGTGATTCTTTTTTCTGTGAAATTCATTGTCGGTTGTAAACGGCATACATAAATTTCTTTTTCGGGATAACTGATTCGCACCCACAGTGATGTGTCGTACGAGTCAGCGGCAATGACAAGGTTTCCGTTTTCAGCGATTGCTGAGAAATGCACTGCTTCTTTTTTTTTCCACCACTCTGCATATTCTTTGAGCGTATATACCGGGATGTTCAGTTCGCGGATTCTTTTGAAAATTGCATTGAACACGTGGAATCTATTTTCTCCCGGATGCGTGTACAAAATAATCGGATCAAAAAGTTGAAGCTTTTGGGAAATAACATCCTCGAAATATCGTACCATTGCTTCATCGGAATGCCCTCCCCAGGCAAGCCTTCCCACGCTGATCGGATGAATTGGAACTTGAAGTACTGTGGCAAAGGAGTTGTTCTCGTAGGGATAGCAGGGGAGTGAGTCATAGGCGTAGCCGAATTCCGATGAATAAAGAAAGTGGGAATGATCAAGTGCTCGTGATAATGATGCACGCCATTCGCCGTACGGTGCGGCAAATCCTGCGGGAACGATACCGGCTCGCTCCCTCAGAAGAGTCAATCCCCGATTGATATTTTCTCGATTAGCGTTCTCTCTTTGAAATATTTTGTGCCTGTGGCAATGTAACCCTATTTCCTGATTTTTTAGCGCGGCAAAAACGTTGAGCCATTGTTCGGATGATGCTGTTTCGACAAACCATGTCGCCGGTATACTGTTCCGGCTGCATACGGTGAATAAATTTTTTATGTCGTCCTGCGAAGCAAAATCGGTATCAATTCTGAAACTGCAGATAGCTCGCTCGCCATCGGGAAAATGCCAGAGCGAAACGAAGGGCAAAGTTCTGAAATGGAAAAGATCCTCAAGGGCTGCTTGAACGTAGAAGCGTATGCTTCCTTTGGAAATTGAGGAGACTCGTTCGGTTGTTTCCTTTTTTCCGAACGCAGAATAAAATTCTTTTCTTTTGATTGCATGATCAAGCATAAGAGAAGAAAACGGGGAGGGAAAAACGAACATTTTCCCTTTTCCCAAGAACTGTTCAAGACACGAACGGCTACCAGTATTGCTTTCGAGATAGGTGGCATCGAGCGGAACATTGCATCGTCTGTCAATAAAGACGGGAGGCAGTCTCTTAAAAATTCCATCTTGATCAGGAACAATGTATTTCAGATAGACCCGTTTTACCGGGATACCAAAAAGCGTTCGGGCAAGGTCGGCTTCAGTGATTATTGTCCCGCCGCTCTTTACATAGTTCAACAAAGCCAGCCTATCGTTATGGTCTGTTGCCTTTGAGACAATAATCGAAGCGAACTCTGCAAGTTCCGTGCCTTGTATATTACTCATGTCACGATACGGAACGCCTATCTGCTTGAGAATCGTTTCCCACCCCGGTTCGAGTTTTGTTATCCCGACTTGTAAGTTCAAGAAAAAAGCCTTTTCTTAATCCTTTTTATTGACACATATCATAATCGCAGGAGAATATTTTTTAACGCCTTGTTGTTTCCCGTTTCAAATTTGATACAAGCGTTTCCTGATAGCTCTTGTAAACATCCCATGGAAGGGGTAATAATTTTCTTTTTGTAGCTCAGAGCCAATGCCACTCCGGCTGAGGTGAGAATGTCGGAAAAGTTGAATAGCAGATAATCGGCAGAATTTAAAAAAAGGGGAATGTCTGCTTCAGGAATGAATTTCGCGATCACGGCGATATTGCTTGTCCGGCTCGATATCGCTAAAAGTTTTGCCACATACTTCCTATCCCATCGCT
>JAGWND010000227.1 GCA_028873075.1 Bacteroidota bacterium | reverse complement strand
TGCATGTTACGCTTGCAAATTTCGGCATTACGATCGGTACGTTGATATTTGTTCTAACGGGGTTTTTCTACATGGCAACTGGCGCATTCATTGCGCTGAAGCGGCCGAAGATCAAAGCGGCACGCTTGCTGGGGTATGCATTTTTCTTGGTCGGTTTTTTCTTGTCCGTGATTGTTGATAACCGTGCTACTTCTATTAACGCTTTTCAATTTGTGAGAGGATTTTTCACAGTCAACGGCATGTGTTTCGGATTTGCTCTATGGCTTCATTCACGGATTTATTTCCCGAAAGAATTGCCGTCGGCAACCGGGAAAAAGTGGCTGCTGAGAATTTTATACGGTACCGCTGTTTTCGCCGCTCTTCTTGCGGCGCTTTTTCGAAACACCGGATTTGTCATTGCAGTGATTGTCGTGATCCTGCTTTTAATCGTCGGCTTTTTTATCGTGCTGAGAAGATATGCGACTGCCGATTACAAAAAATTAAGCCGTATTCTTAGGCTTTCCGGCTATGTAATGCCCCTTGCATTTACCCTTCTTTCCGCTCTTTCATTCATCAACAGCCCGACGTTACAGCAAAACATTGTTGGCATCGTCGGTCTCTTGTTGTTTGTAATTCCCGTTTCGCATCTTTATGTTATCGGGCGTTATCGTTTGCTCGATCTCAATTTGCGGGTTCGAAGAAATGTGCAGTATTCAATTCTTACTGCGGTGTGGGCGATTGTTGTCTATTATATTTTGGTTTCGATTTTCTTCAAACTGCCGTCACTCAATTTTCCCTCAACGAATATCGTTTTCACCGGCGCATCGATCGAAATCGGCAATGTCGAAAACAGCGGGCTTCAGGTCGTTTCGCTGGAAAAAGTTCTTCTCATGATTTTTGCGATTGTCGTTACGTACGGCTTCGTCTATGTTCGCCGAGCAGGGCAGAAATTTATTGACTGGAAATATTTCCGAACACGCTACGATTACCGCCGTGCGAGCAGCGAGCTTGCCGAAGTTCTCGCGACGAAATTGGATCTCGTAGAGCTTGCACAAGGCATCGCTGAAAAGCTTGCGCAGCTTATGCAATTAAAACGTACCGGTGTTCTTTTTTTCCGTAGCGAACAAACGTGCTGTTGTGAAGAAGCGTACGGATTCGACGGTTCGGAGTGGAGGGAATTTTGCATTGTGAAAGAGCACGAGCTTCAAAACGCCATTCGCGGGTTCAGCGCGGAGTTTCGCGTTGATTATCTCCCGCCTGTTATCAGAGAAAATTTTTTACAGCAGGGATTCCAATATATCGTGCCCGTTCGTTCCAAGGAAAAATTGATCGGCGCTTTTTTGGTGGGCGAGAAGCTTTCCGAAACGACGTTCAGCGAGGAAGATTTGTCGTTTCTTGCAACCGCATCGCGCCAGGCTTCGGTGTCAATCGAAAATGCTTTTTTGTACGAAGAGCTTGCGGAAAAAGAGAGGATGAAGCAGGAGCTTGAAATTGCTCGCCGTATTCAATTGGAATCGCTGCCGCAGAGTGTTCCTCGGATCAAAGGACTCGATATTGCAGGGAACTCCCTGCCGGCGCTCGAAGTGGGCGGTGACTTTTTTGATTACTTGAACGGCAGCCCTCATAAAGTAACTGTTATTGTCGGTGATGTGAGCGGCAAGGGAACGTCGGCGGCGCTCTATATGTCGAAAGTGCAGGGAATTTTCCGCTCGTTGCACGCGTTCAAGCTTTCGCCGCACGAGCTGATGGTTCGTGCGAACGGATTGCTCTGCCGCGATCTTGAGAAAAGCTCGTTCATCACCGTGCTCGGCGCGGAGTTCAACACGCTGACGAAGCGGCTTGTCATCGCACGCGCCGGGCATCTTCCTCTTTTTTTCTACAGCGCGAAAGAGAAACGTGTAGAGAAAATTACGCCGCGCGGCTTAGGACTCGGATTGAACGACAAAGGGGTCTTTTCGTATGAATTGAAGGAAAAGAAAATTCGCTGCACACGCGGAGATGTTTTCTTGTTTGTGACCGATGGCATTACAGAGGCGATGAACGTTAAGAACGAAGAGTTCGGGGAAGAGCGTCTTACAGGCTTGCTCAAACAATCGCACACAGCTTCGGCGAACGAGATCCGCGACAGCGTAATGAAAGAGGTGAAGCAGTTTGCGGCAGGCGCTTACCAGCACGATGATCAGACTGTGGTTGTGGTGAAAGCGGTATGAATATTCAGACAATATTTGTACGGAACTTGGTGCGGCTATTCTGTCGTTTTTGGTTTCTTTCTCTCAACGTGCTCGACATTGAAAATATTGTCAGCAGATTTGATGACTTGCTCGACGATGTGCCGCACTCTCACGAGCCGCTCGATTTTTTTTATTAACGGACATCATGAGGAACACGCAACACTTCGTTATTTTGAAAAAATTCTTTTTCACATCTCACAGCACTCCGTTATGGTATTCGATGACATTCATTGGTCGTGCGGCATGTTCCCCGCGTGGAAAATTATTCGCTGCCGTAAGCGGGTAAGTCGCTCATTCGATTTGTTTGCTGTGGGATTTGTGTTGTGGGGTAGAGTACCTTGCGCTCATTCTTGCAAATCGCAGGGAAATAATTTATCTTATATCCCGCTCGTTATTCAATTTTCCGGGCTCTTAGCTCAGTTGGTTTAGAGCGCTACCTTGACACGGTAGAGGTCAGAGGTTCGAATCCTCTAGAGCCCACAGAAATTGTAATGTTCTTCTCTAGTCCCTTCCCGTTTTTCCTCTCGCAAGAATAGACCTGTTGACCGAGTGCGTTTCTTTAGATATATTTCACGTCATAATTTCAGTTCCCTGATATTCAAGCTTTCATTGATGAACAAAGGAGAAAAATATGCGTGAGGTGAAGAGCTTTCTTATCGTGTTGTTTCTTGCCGGTGCGGCGCTTGCGCCGAAAGGAGATCTTCATGCCGGTGTGCCGGAGAAAAAACTAACGCTGCAGGATATTTTTGCATCAAGCAAATTCAGAGGAAAATCGCTTGCGGAGATTCATTGGATGCATGACGGCAAGCGTTTCAGCTATCTCGACTACGACTCCGTTTCAAAATCGAGAAGCATGTGGATCTATTCAGTGAAAACGAAATCCCGTTCAGTTTTTTTGAAAGGGAGCGATCTTAAAAAAGGAGGAGACAGCTCAGAATTTTCAATGAGAAATTACATCTGGTCTCCGAATGAGGATAAAATTCTTTTCACAGGAATTGTTCCGGCGCGCACGCTTGAGTCGGGGGGAAATTTCTCTATGTACGATCTTGCGACGAAAAAATTCTCACAACTTACCAATTCTAGCGAGGAACAAAAGAATATCGCTTTTTCCCCGGACGGAACAATGATCGGCTTTGTCCGCGCCAATAACCTTTTTGTCATGGACCTTGCAACGAAAAAAGAAACACAGCTCACGTTTGATGGCGCGGAGCATATCATCAACGGGCAGTTCGATTGGGTCTATCAGGAAGAATTTGCAATCATCAGCGGCTGGCGTTGGTCGCCGGACAGCAAACGCATTGCGTTCTGGCGCCTCGATGAGAATCGCGTGCCGGAATATACGATCACAGAGTGGGATTCTCTTCACCTCAAATTGATTCACCAACGATATCCGAAAGCCGGCGATCCGAATTCTATCGTGAAGATAGGCATTGCAGATGTTGCGGCAGGAAAGGTTGTGTGGGCAGATGTGGAACATGGCGCCAAAGGCGGCAGTGGAAATGATGATGATATCTACATCCCCCGAATTCAATGGACGCAGGATAACAACATGCTCGCAATTGAAAAACTAAATCGTGCGCAGAACAAACTTGATCTTCTTTTTGCAGATGCATCCACCGGTTCGACAAAGCTCATTCTGACAGAGAATGCGGATAAATGGATTGACATCCGCGACGATCTTACTTTCCTGAAAAATAATCAGTTCATCTGGTCATCGGAGCGCGACGGGTATCTTCATTTTTATTTGTATGATAAAAACGGAAAGCTCGTCAACCAAATTACAAAAGGGCAGTGGCAAATTGACGGTTATTACGGAGTTGATGAACGTTCAAAGACGCTCTATTATTCTTCGACGGAAACTTCGCCGCTCGAAAGACAAATATTCCGCATTCGTTTGGATGGAACGCATAAAGAGCAGTTGACTCAGATTGATGGAGTGCACACCGCAACATTTTCTGCCGATCATAAATTCTTTCTCGATCACTATTCCAATCTCACAACGCCGCCCTGCATTGTGCTGAGAAATGACGACGGAAAAGAAATTGATAAGGTTGTGAGCGGAGAAATTCCGGCGCTCAAAGAATACGCGCTTCCCGCAACGAAACTTATCAGTTTTACGACGTCGGACGGGGTTTCGTTGAATGCGTCAATAACGGTGCCTGAGGATTTTGATTCCACAAAGAAATATCCGGTACTCTTCTACGTGTACGGCGGACCCGGCTCACAATTAGTTACCGATTCGTGGAATCGTGATATGATGTGGAACACGTACCTTACAGAGCACGGCTATATTCTTTTCACAGTTGATAATCGCGGAACGGGGGCGAGAGGCAGAGATTTCGAGCAAGTCGTGTTTCATCATTTAGGAAAATGGGAAGTGCATGATCAGATAGAAGGAGCAAAGTATTTGGCAGCATTGCCGTACGTTGACAAAGGCCGCATCGGTATTTGGGGATGGAGCTACGGCGGTTATATGGCAAGCATGGTCATTCTTCACGGAGCGGATTATTTCAAAACGGCAGTTGCAGTGGCACCGGTAACACACTGGAAGTTTTACGACACGATCTACACCGAGCGCTACATGGGAACGCCTGAAGAAAACCCTGAAGGCTATGAAGAAAGTGCGCCACTCAACGACGCGGCAGAGCTGAAAGGAAATTTTCTGCTCATCCACGGCACGAGTGATGACAATGTTCATTTCCAGAACTCCGCGGATTTTGTCACTGCGTTACACAACGCTAACAAACAATTCTCGTTCATGATTTATCCCGATAAAAATCACAGCATCTTCGGCGGCAATACTCGCTGGAACCTTTTTACACTTATTACAAATTTCATTTTGGAAAAATTATGAAGGAATTGAGATCGGACAAAGCCAGAAACACGTCGTTCCCGAATGCTTTTGTCGGGAATCTATTTTTCTGGATTCCCGCTTTCGCGGGAATGACGCTGCCAATGTTAACGTTCGTTTCGTTCATTATTTCTGCCAACGCTTATTCGACA
>JAGWND010000226.1 GCA_028873075.1 Bacteroidota bacterium | reverse complement strand
ATAGCCCAAATGTGTAATCATATCTTCTCCACCCTGCCCCGCTTTAGCTTTGAATATCTGTCCTGCTCCGGTTGACAGCAATCCTAATGCAAGCCATGCAGTGGAAATCCAGTAGATAATTTTATTTCTCTTTGTCATAGGAGGAACTCCTTTCATTGGTTTGAGTGAATTAGTTTCTCTTCATTTAACTGTTGTTCCCAGCATCCATGACGGGACGCACTTCCACGGTTCCTGAATTGGTTTGTATCAGCGGACATCCCTTTGCCATTTCGACTGCTTCCTCAAGCGATTCCGCTTTCACAAACATGTAGCCGCCGAGCGTTTCTTTTATTTCCGTGTACGGCCCGTCGGTTATCACGTTGTTCGGCTTGACCACGCTTCCATCAGTTCCCAATCGTTTGCCGGTGGCTGACAATTTATTTTGTGCGGCAATGCCGCCAATCCAATCCTGCCATTGCTTAGCGCTCATTTTGGTGTTGTGCCAGGAAGCTTCGTCAGGGTTGGTAAATCTGAAGATGAACATGAATTCTTTCATCGCTGTTTTCCTTTTAGAGTGTTTTGAGGGAATGAGATTAGTGAATGCCGTCCCGCTTTGCAATTTTTCTCACTTCCATGCTGTTACCCTCCCCCTGAAGAACGGGAGAGCCCTTGGCGAACTCTACAGCTTCTTCCAGCGACTCTGCTCGTACTATCATATACCCGCCGATTGTTTCTTTAATCTCTCCGAAGGGTCCATCTGTAACGACGGATTTTGAGTCTTTTGCCGTCACAACCCGTGCATCATCAAACAACAGGCCGTTCCCGCCGATATACTTATTTTGAGCGGAAATCTTGGCAATCCAGTCCATTGTCTGTTTCATCCAAATTTGCATTTGTTCCGGCGATGCTATTTTACTTCCATCCTGATGGCGGAAGATCAGCATATACTCGTCCATGGCTTTTCCTTTCATGTGAATTGTTATTGAATAATTGGCTTACACTCTAATAACAAATAAGAGCGACGGAATTGGACAACGGTCGGTAAAATTTTTTTGTAGTGTACACTTTCATTACGGTTCTAAAGATGAAGTTCTTCTTTATCACCCCTAAAATATAAGTTTGCTGTTTGCCGGAAAAGGAAAAACGCAACCACCGCTAGAAGCACTGAATGCATGATGAGTTCAGAGATCTGATGAAATGCACTCAGGACAGTGTGGAATATTAACCACGCAACGAGCAGCCAACGAGCCCAACTGGCTCTGCGAAGCAAGAATATCCCTCCCGCCACGGCAAGAAGCCGAACGACGAGAGCAAGCAGTAAATCAATTTCAAGCAGATTGTGAAAATTTATTTCCGTTGCGTGGTACACAATACCGATAGCACCAGCGATAATGAAAAGCCAGCCTATGATGGTAATTAAGGGGGGACGCCGCATCATAATGATTCTCCAATTTTGCATATCACCATACTTTAACTCTCCCCGGCTAATTTTTCCAATTCTTCAAACATTGCCGGAACGAAGCGCAAATGTTCCGGCTTCATCAGCACGCTGCGAAGGATGGTTGCCGTCGGCTGATCGGCGATGAAGTTGAATTTCGTTTTAAGATATGAAGATTCAATTTTCAAGAGAGCGAGAAATAATGGATGCGTCGGATGTATCATTGCCGCGTTAAAAATTTTTTCCGTGCGCTGCGAAATGCTTGAGGCAGAAAAAGGGGCCGTCTTTGGGAAATAGGTGACGATGTCCAATTCCGGTTCGACGAAATTCTGCCAGCGATCGCTTTTGGAAAGAAATCCCGCGAAACGGGATCCGGCTTTGCGTGTTTTCTCTAACACAGTGCCGAGTCCGGAATTCGGTTGGAGGGGCAAAAGCTTCAGCGTCGTCCACAAAGCGGCGGCAGCAGCGCCTGCGCGCGAGCATTCAAGACTGATTTCGCCTAAATGTAAATCGCGGGAAGTGAAATACGTGTACGGCGAATCGTGCTTGTAGAATCTGCCAACAGTCGGATCGTGGAAAAGCACACAGCCGCATCCGTACGGCTGCAAGCCATGCTTGTGCGGATCAACAACAATGCTGTCGCATTCTGAAAGATGAAGGAACGGCGCCGCTTTGATGATCGGCTTTTCTTGCTTTGCCAATAAAATGAAAAATCCGCCGTACGCTGCGTCGGCGTGAACGCGCACGTCATAGCGCCTGCATAGCGGAATAATCTCGTCCAGCGGATCCACGGCGCCGAGCGACGTTGTACCGATTGTTGCAACAACTGTTCCGATGTTGCCTTTCTTCAATTCATTTTCAAGAGGATTGAGATCAATCTTGCCTGAATTATCTGTAGAAATTTCGACCGTATCAACGCCAAGCAGTTCGCACATGCGCTTGTGCGTGTAATGGCTTTGCGATGAGAAGGCGATCTTTTTTCCCGGATGAAGCGAGCGGGCGACGAACAGCGCTTCAAGATTTGCAATGGTGCCGCTGCTCGTGAGATGGCCAAGATGCTGTTCGTAACCGAACATTGCTGCAATTTCTGCGACAGACTCGATTTCCATTTTTGCCGTTGCCGGACCGCCATCGAGCGCGTGGTTGTTCGGATTGATCTGCATGGCGATGAAGTATGCCGCGATTGCGGCAGGGTGGGGCGGCTTCAGCATTTGTCCGGCGTACCGCGGATGAAAGAAGGGATAATTTTCTTTCAATCGTTCGTTTAGTTCCGCGAAAGCTGCGCCAATTTTTTCCGGTTCAAGCTGAAGGGTTTCATCGCTTTCAAATACTCCGAACGAATTTTTCCACACATTTTGTTCGCGGAGCGATGAAGCAATGAGTTCGAGAAGCTGCTCTGAGTTCATAAAGATATTCCGATGCAGTATGAAAGATGGAGTTAATATAGCTCTCCATTGAAAACAATACAACAGTTTGATAATTGAGAAAAGAAAGAGATATTGGACGCACCTGCCAATAGGAGACTTCTTTTGAGCAGGTAAAAACGAAATAAACGTCATAAGGCGGTTTTACAATAGATGTTCGGACATTCGCGAAACAAAGAACGCTTCGCTCATAAGCGTCCGAACATCGTTGTGCGGGCTTCGCCCTTGATGTGCTTGTTCACTTCGCGAACGTCGCACATCTTCGGGAAGCACGGCAATGCGTGCGCTTGCAAGCGTCCGCTGAACAACGCTCCGTTCGCGCGCACTGGGTGCTTCCCGCGCGCGTTATGCGCCATGTTTTGCCCTTTAGCATCATGTAAAGATTTTATAAACAGAAACGGTAATATTAAGGTAAAAAAACAAACTCGCGTTTGTGTCAGCTACTTTTGCTTGTACGCTAAAGAACGTATTCAGACTGAAATTATATGAGGTGAGGTAAAAGGAAGGTGGTTTTGATTCTTAATAAAAAGCCTTGTGAACCCGAAAGGCGGGGATTCACAAGGTTATCTCTTACTCTTTTTTCGCCCCCGTCCCCTTTCCCTCAGATTTTGTCTCCGTGGTTTTCTTCGCCGCTTCTTTTTCAGTCTTTGCGCTTTCTTTTTTCAATCCGTTTGTAGGTTTGGTTGAAGATGACGAGCCGCTGCTCTTTTTATAATCGGTGAGATAAAAGCCGCTCCCTTTGAAAATCATTCCGCCGCCGCCGCCGATCAAGCGGACAAGATTCGGCGTGTGACAGTTCGGGCATTCGACAAGCGGCTTTGCGGTAATCGCCTGCCATTCCTCAAAATGGTGATTGCAGTTCTTACATTGATATTCGTACGTCGGCATAACTTTCCTTAAATTCTAATTTCGAATTCTTAAATTCTAAACAATTTCAAATGTCAAAAATCTTAATTTCAAAACCTGAGCTACGATGCAGAAACTGTTAGATCGTTGGGATTTAGAATTTGTTTAGGGTTTAGTGTTTCGTATTTAGTAGTTTCTTCAATCCTCGACTTAAACGCTCCGCGGCTTTTTCAAGTTCCTGCATTGAGCAGGCGTACGACATACGGAGGCAATTCTTCGCGCCGAATCCTCCGCCGGGAACGGTAACGACCTGCTCTTCAGCAATGAGAAACTGCGCAAGATCGTTAGCAGACTTTATTGCCGTGCCATTAAATTTTTTTCCGAAATACGCGCTGACATTCGGGAAAAGATAGAACGCACCTTTCGGCTTCACACACGTGATTCCTTCGATTGAAGTAACGGCATTGTAAATGAATTCGCGCCGCCGGCAAAATTCTTCCGTCATTGCCGTAACATCATCATTCGGTCCGGTGAGTGCGGCAAGGGCGGCGTATTGCGAAATGGAAGAAGCGTTCGATGTCATCTGGCTTTGTACTTTCTCCGCCGCAGCGGTAATTTCTTTCGATGCGCCTAAATAGCCGATGCGCCAGCCGGTCATCGAGTACGCTTTCGAGACGCCGTTCACGGTGATCGTGAGGTCTTTCATTTCGGGAATCGAGCCAATGCTGAAATGCGTCATGTTGTCGTAAATTACCTTTTCGTAAATCTCATCGGCGATGACGTACACTTCGGATTTGTGAAGAATGCGGGCAAGCTCTTCGATTTCTTCGCGCGAATAGACCGAGCCGGTGGGATTCGACGGCGAGTTGAAAATAAGCGCTTTCGTTTTCTTCGTAATGGTGCGGCGAAGCTGTGCCGCCGTCATTTTGAAATCATTTTTCTCCGTTGTGTTGACAATGACGGGCTTTGCATCAACTAACTTCACCATTTCTGGATAGCTGACCCAGTACGGCGCAGGAATGATGACTTCATCTCCTTTATTGCAGATTGCAGCGAGCGTGTTGAAAATGGAATGCTTCGCGCCGTTCGAGACGAGAATCTGCGGTGGTTCGAAGGTGAGATTGTTATCGCGCTGAAGTTTCTCTGCAATAGCTTTCCGCAATTCGGGAATACCCGCGTTGACGGTGTACTTCGTGTGGTTCGCTTCGATAGCATTCATTGCGGCGCGTTTGATATGCACCGGCGTGGGAAAATCGGGTTCACCGGCTGTTAACGAGACGACATCTTTTCCTTCAGCGCGGAGTTTTTTTGCAAGCGCAGTGAGCGCAAGTGTTTGCGACGCTTCTGCTTTTGCAACTTTCGATGAGAGCGGTTTCATGGTGTGATAGTTCCTTTCGATGTAAAGCGATGTGAGGTTTTTGTTAAGCCACAAAGGCACAAAGGCACGAAGAGAATAATTGATTGCGAAAATGAGGGGAGAGTCATTCCCGCGTTCCAAAGGGATCTCTTCGGGAAAAACCGGGAATCCATTCTTCAGTAATTGAAAAAGAATCTTTTTT
>JAGWND010000225.1 GCA_028873075.1 Bacteroidota bacterium | reverse complement strand
CCGACCAATTTCACAACATAATCTATGTGATCAATCAGCAGCGAGAGCGGCGGGCGAATAGCGTTCAGTTGTTTGGCAAGCAACGAATCAATAACATCGCCGGCACGATCCGGATCGTGATACACGCTTCTCACGGAATCTTCAAGCGCTTTGTTTTTCTCGCGGACCGCTTTTTCCTTTCCGGCATATGTGCTGTCCAAAAATTCAGGATAAAAATTTATACACATCACTCCGCCGTTCTTCGCTAACGCGCGGATTTGATCGTCTTTCAGATTCCGGTAATGCGGTGCAAGCGCGTACACCGATGAATGAGAAACGATCACTGGCTTCGACGTCACGGCAAGCGCGTCGTAAAACGTCTGCTCGCCGACATGGGCAAGGTCAACCATCACACCGAGTTGGTTGAGTTTCCGCACCACTTCCCTTCCGAACCCGGTCAACCCTTTGTGTGTGAGCGACGAAGAATGAAGCGCTTCATCCTCGCCCGATGTTGACCATGGCGTGCTGTTGTTCCATGTCAGCGTCAAATATCTCATGCCGCGTTTCGCGAGCGCTTCGAGATAATGCAAATTATTTTCGATGATGTGTCCGCCTTCCACGCCGATGACAGCGGCAATTTTTTTCTGTTTCACGATCGAGCGCGCCTCTTCAGCCGTTTTAGCAATTGCAATCTTGTCGGGGTTGCGGCGAACGATACTCTCGAGCGAATCAATCATTTCATTTGCGTACTTGAATGCTTTTCCTTCGCCGTACTCCGGACCCATCCACACGGAGAACACCTGAACATCAACGCCCCCCTCTTTCATTCGAACCAAATCCGACTGCCCGTCCGATGTCCGCACCGAAATATCCGCCCCGTGCATGACACGCGTCAGCACATCGTTATGTCCGTCGGCAACAAGCGCGTTGAAATGAAGCGCGCGCCAGCTCGAAGAGTCCTCCGGTGCGGCTTGCTGCGCTTTCGTCTGAGCACATGCAATCGCGAGAAAAAAAGGGACAATTAAAAAAAGAGCAGTAATCAAATTTTTTATCATGATGAAGCTCTCGGAGAAGAATGAGAAAATGCTGTAATGAGTTAGAATGAAACAAAGTAGAGAGGGAATAGATGAAAGTCAACCCAAAAAAGATAACTTTGCAGGAGAGAGAAAGAAGCGGACAAAAATTCTCTCATCGCCGCAGACATAAAGCCCGCCTCCCACAGCGAAGCGGCAGGCAGGTCTGCGGCTACAATTCGTACGGGTTGCGGTATTTCTTCTCTTCCGGCTTCGGCTTCGACATGTTTTCAATCACCGAATCCAAATCAATGCCGCGGCGTTCTGAATTTTTCAACGAGCGATCAGCACGCTGAGGCATCTGAGCAGTACCCTTAAAGGGTGTTCCACCGGGCGGAAGAGGAGCTCGGAAAAACCGCATAACAAGGCTGTCTGATGCCGTCATTCCCTGCGGAAGGCGCGGAACGACTTTGAAGAGCATCGGCATGTCCGGAAAGTCACCGAGATTTTTGTGTAATTCCACTGCAAAATAATCTTCGCCGGAACGAACATCGAATCGCTCGCCCCCCGAAGGCGGAGTGAAGCTCCTTTCCCTAAACCGACGAACAATGGCATGCGTGCGAACCTGAATTGCCGTCAGCGAAGACAGGGCTTGCTCAAAATTCTTCCGAATGCTGTCCATATTGAACGGAATTTCCGAAAAGCAAATCGTATCGGGTGTAAGCACAAGATAGGTATCGTTCACCGGCGTCGCATTGATTGCGCGGAAAAGCTTTTGCGGCGGAACAGACGGGGCCACATTCGCCACAAAGGTAAACGGCGCGTGACGTTCCTCAAGATATTTTTTGAACCGCACGCGCTGCCGCGGCTGCAGCGTTGCCGCGATATTCGACATCACCATCCTGTTGAGGTTGACGAGCTCCGAATGAATAGCGAGCGAACTGTTTTCTCCGACAAATACCGACGACTGAATTTTTTCTTTCGCACTGCCGAGAATAGAATCAACAATCTGATGTTGATTCGGTGTCATGTTCAGAGCGCTGTAAAATTCGGAGGCGGTAACCGTGGGAACCGAGTTTGCATTGTTCTTTGCAATTTCGATACGGTAACCGGAATCGCTGCTCGCGTCGAAGCGGAGCGCAGTTTTTGCCTCCGTATCCAGAGGGAGCGTGCCGAACAACGCAAACCGAAGCACTTGATCTTTATTCAAGTTTGTGAACAGCGGAAGAATTTTCCCCTGAAGAATCCCTGCACTGTAGGCATTCTGTATCTGCTTTTTCTTTTCCGAGTAAAACCTGAAGAGCGAATCGCGCTGCAGAAAAATTCCGACACCGATCATCACCGCAAGGGTAAGACTGAGCGGTGCTGCGAGCGGCAGGAGTTTTCGGCGAAACGGAAAAAAATTCTCCCGTTCCTGACCGCTTTGTCCTCCTGGAGAATTCTTTTGTACAAGCTTTCGGGAAAGCGACGTCCAAAACCAATCGTTGTGCATCAGGCGCGGCTTCTGCATAAGATGAGTTTTGATGAGACGAAGCTCGTCAAGCTCTTTTTGCGCTTCAGGGTGAGCGGCAAGATACGCTTCGATCTCGCTTTTCTCCGCAGCGCTCAGAGCATCATCAAGATACAAAGACAGCGCGTTTGCCAATTTTTTCCGTGACATTGCGTTCACCATCGTTTAACACGGCTCTTACTAAACAAGCAAAGGCTTCAATCTTTTACGCAGCATAGCGCGTCCGCGGGAAAGCCGTGACTTCACTGTTCCGATTCCACACTCCAACACTTCCGCAATTTCATCGTACGAAAGTCCGTCAACGTCTTTCAAAACAACCGGCATTCGGAATTTTTCCGGCAGCGCGTTCAGCGCATCGTTCATGATTTCAGCCATCGAATGATCTTCCGGTGCTACCGACATTTTCGCCGTCAATTCCGCATCGGCATCGTCCATCAATTTCTGAAGAGAAAAAAATCTTTTCACCTTTTTCCTGCGCATCTCATCGCGCACCTTGTTGACAGCAACACGATAAAGCCATGTGTAAAATGACGACTCGAAGCGAAATTTCGGCAGCGCTTCGTACACACGGATAAAAATTTCCTGCGCTAAATCGTCAACAACATCGCTGCGGTTTAAAATCGAGTAAATGAGATTTCTGACGCGCTCCTGATATCGCTCGACTAAAATACGGAACGCATCCTCATCCCCGCTCTGAAAAAGCGTGATAAGAACTTCGTCATTTTTTCGTTCTCCATCCCGAGCATATCGGGAGGCTTCGTTGTGCACACTTGCTGCGCTAATCATCTGCCGCGGTGTTTTTGTTGAGTCATTCATTTAGACGAGTTGATATTTCGGATGTTCCTTGTTGGAATAACACGGACTTTGAAATTTACCGATTTTTCTTCAAAAAGATGACATCTCAAAGAGATATTGTTTTTCTTATGAAATAAAAAGGGATCGGCTCTTCTTCCGAAGGAATACCTTCGACAATTTTTTTTGAAGAGCCAATCCCAGGGCAAAAATAAATAGACCGCCGAAATCCTTAAGATTTCGGGAGTCTCAATCGAATTACATCGCCGGAGCGGCGGGAGCAGAGGGCGTTCCTGTGTCCTCGCTCTTGTCCTTTGCCTTAATTTCCTGAACTTCTTTTCGGATTTCCTGCGCCTTGCGCTTCAGGTCATTCATTGCTTTTCGCACGCGCGTTCCTGCCGATTTGTTACCTTTCTCATAGAATTTGATAAAATCCTTCTCAAAGCTCTGCACAAGCTCCGTCAGCTCGCTGAATCTGCTCATTGTATCCTCCTTTTGTTGTTTATGGTTTTTATCTTCCCGCCGCCGGCAAGGCGGACGAGGAACGTATTTTAAACAGCATATTTTCGTTTACTTCTTACTTTGAAATACTCTCGTTTCAGCAATTCCATGTTCTCCTCGCGTTTATCTATCAGGCGTTTCAATTTTCTCGGTCTTCGCTTTGCCAATGCGTATGAAGTCAAAATCGGCATTGCAACCGTAGAATCGAGATATGCCACAACGGTGTCGGGCAATTGATCCGGGTCTATTTTTCCCCAGCTAACCGCTTCCGAAGGCGTAGCACCGGAAAGCCCGCCGGTATCCGGACGTGCATCGGTAATTTGAATGAAATAATCGTGTCCTTTTTCAGGAATTCCAAGAACTTCCTGAATTTGCGGTTCCGTTTGAAGCATAAAGTTCTTCGGGGAACCGCCCCCGAAAATCAGCACCCCGCTTTTGCCGCCGGAGCGCTTCCCACTTAGCACAATCGATGAGGTTTCATTCACATCTAAAAGCGGATCAAAATTTAGCTGATTTCCTGCAATTTGCTTTTCTGCTACATTCATTCCGATGGAGCTATCGCCTGGCGAAGAAGTATAAATCGGAACACCAAATTGATATGCCGCCGACAACACACTCGTATTCTTAATTCCGAGTGCCTTTTCACGTTCTAAGACATATTTCCCTACCAAATTGTGAAATTCTGCCGTGCTCATCGTTTTTTGAAATTCGGGAAGAGTAATTACTTTTCTATAAAATGCATCCGTTGAAAGCAACACGTCATAGTCAAAAAGGATGTCATAAATCCGAATAACCCCTTCTTTTCTCAAAAGCCGGTCGTCAATAAATGGACTTCCTTTGTGCAATTTATGTCCGATAGCAAAATGTGTGTCGTGGTAAAGGTTTGCGCCGGTGCTCACAATCCAATCAACAAATCCGGCTTTCATAAGCGGAACAATGCAAGATCCACCTAATCCTGCCGGAGTCAATGCTCCGGTGATTGACATTCCTATTGTGACGCTGTTTTCCAGATATTTTGAGGCAAACAAGCGGCATGCCTCACCAAGCCTTCCAGCATTGTACGCCTGAAAATACGATTCAACTAATTCCACAACGGAAGCATCCGGCTCTATAGGTTTTGGATTTATTTGCTTTCCATTGAGAAATTTCGACTTAACAGCCACTGCTGATTTTATCCTTGAAGAAAATAAATTGAACTACTTCTAAATAGTAGAAATATAGCTTTTTTTACAATAGAGTCAAGCAAAATTTGTGAATTTTGAAAGATTTAAGGGATGTGTAGAAAAGCGCGATTTTTAGCAACCCAGAGCAATTGTAAACTGAACAATTCTCCTTCGGTTTACATAGCCCTACTCAATTTTTATCTAAATTTTTTTTGAATTGGCTTTGGGAATCAGTTCAATAACCTATACTCAAAAAGGCTGGGAAGCGACCCACAAACGCGACTATCCGGCGA
>JAGWND010000224.1 GCA_028873075.1 Bacteroidota bacterium | reverse complement strand
ACCTCTTCCCATGGAATTGTCTTTTCGTCTTTGACTTCATCCATCGCCTTTGCATCCAACGCATTTTCTAACAGTTCCAGCATTTTTTCATACTTTTTGTATGGGAGTAGCACGTGACTTTTTTTACCACGAGCATCGTATAAAACTTGCGCTTCTTTAACAATCATATCTATATCTCTACTTGCGTCATCAATTGAATTTCTTCAAGCACGTGCGTTATTTCCAAACACCGCGCAAGTTCGCCGGTATAGACAATGGCTTTGCCCAAGTTATGAACTTCCCATGTCAGTGATTCGGCTTTCAAGCGGTCACATTTCAATGCCTTAATAAGCTGGCTGATGACCTCGTCAAATGTATGCACTTCGTCGTTGAAAAGCACTGCTTTTGCCGGCTCGGATGTTTTTATTTCTTCCTCGTTCTCAACATCGGTGAGAACTTCAAATTCTGTTTCGCTCATTGTTGAACCCAAAAATTCAATTTCTCGTTGAAAAATAATGAAAAAACGAGTCGCTTGCAAGAAATCGCTTTGGCGAAAAGCGTTAAATGCGTGCAGTATTGCAGTCGAAGTAAACTATTTTTATATTCTATCACTTCAAACAGTGATAGTACTTTTCTACTCTCTACATTCAGCCAAGGGCTGATCCGTCTTTGGCGGAAAGGAACTGACCAATGGTTTTCGATTTGGAAATGATAAAGAAAGTGTATGCAGGACTTCCTTCAAAAGTTGATGCGGCGCGTAAGCTTGTCGGACGTCCGTTGACATACAGCGAGAAAATTCTTCTCGCACATTACTTTGATGCGCCAAAGCAATCGCCTGAACGGGGAAAATCGTACGTTGATTTTGCACCGGACAGAGTGGCAATGCAGGACGCGACTGCGCAGATGGCGCTGCTGCAATTTATGTCGGCAGGGAGAAAAAAAGTTGCCGTGCCTTCAACGGTGCACTGCGACCATCTGATTCAGGCCGAAGTCGGCGCGAAGAGCGATTTATTGCGCGCAAGCGAAGACAATAAAGAAGTGTATGATTTTCTTGCTAGCGTTTCGAATAAATACGGAATCGGTTTCTGGAAACCCGGCGCCGGAATTATTCATCAGGTTGTACTGGAAAATTATGCTTTCCCCGGCGGCATGATGATCGGCACGGATTCGCACACGCCGAATGCCGGCGGACTCGGCATGATCGCCATTGGTGTTGGCGGCGCGGATGCAGTTGATGTCATGTCCGGCATGGCGTGGGAATTGAAATTTCCAAAAGTCATCGGTGTTCATCTTACGGGAAAACTCAACGGCTGGACTTCTGCGAAAGATGTCATTTTGAAAGTTGCCGGAATTCTTACGGTGAAAGGAGGCACCGGCGCGATTGTTGAATACTTCGGCGAAGGTGCGCAGTCAATTTCTGCGACGGGCAAAGGAACGATCTGCAACATGGGCGCGGAAATCGGCGCAACGACGTCGGTTTTTCCGTTCGATTCGCGGATGGCAGAGTATCTGCGCGCGACAGAACGGGTTGACATTGCGAAGATGGCTGAACGCATTACGGATTATTTGAAGCCTGATAACGAAGTTCTTCTCTCGCCAGAAAAATATTACGACCGCATCGTCGAAATTAATCTGAGCGAGCTCGAGCCGCATGTGAACGGACCGTTCACTCCGGATTTAGCGTGGCCCGTTTCCAAATTCGCCGATGCTGTCCGCGAAAAAGGATATCCCGAACAACTGAAAGTTGCGCTCATCGGAAGCTGCACAAATTCTTCCTATGAAGATATTGAACGCGCGACATCTGTCGCCGAGCAAGCAATGCAGAAGGGATTGAAAGCGAAATCCGAATTCGTCATCACGCCGGGAAGCGAACAGATCCGTGCAACGATTGAGCGCGATGGTCAATTGAAATCGTTGACGGACATCGGCGGGATGGTGCTTGCGAACGCTTGTGGTCCCTGCATCGGTCAATGGAAACGCCACGATGTTGCGATGGGGGAAAAAAATTCCATCATCACTTCATACAATAGAAATTTCACCGGACGCAACGACGCAAATCCGGCGACGCATGCATTTGTCGCGTCTCCTGAAATCGTCACAGCATTTGCGCTTGCGGGCAAGCTCACATTCAATCCGTTGACCGACACGCTCGTTAACGAGAAAGGCGAATTGGTAAAGCTTGATCCGCCGACAGGCGATGAGCTTCCGCAGCGCGGGTTCACGCCGGGGGAAAGCGGTTATGTTCAACCCGCACGCGACGGATCTTCGGTAAAAGTGAACGTTGCTCCGAAGAGCAGTCGCCTTCAATTACTTGAACCGTTCAAGCCGTGGGAAGGAAAAGATTTGGAAAATCTCCGCGTGCTTGTCAAAGTAAAAGGAAAATGCACGACGGATCACATTTCGCCGGCCGGCAAGTGGCTGAAATTTCGCGGCCATCTTGACAACATTTCGAACAATATGTTTATCGGTGCAGAAAATGCGTTCAGCGGTGAATCGGGAAAAGGGAAAAATGTGCTGACCGGCGAGACGAAAGATTTTTCTGCGGTCGCGCGCGATTACAAATCTGCCGGAATCGGCTGGGTGGCAATCGGCGATGAAAATTACGGCGAAGGCTCATCGCGTGAACATGCAGCGATGGAGCCGCGTTTTCTCGGCGGACGCGCAATCATTGTGAAAAGCTTCGCCCGCATTCACGAAACGAATTTGAAAAAGCAGGGAATGCTGGCGCTGACCTTCAGGAATTCTTCGGATTATGACAAGATTCGTGAAGACGATCTTCTTGCCATTTGCGGATTGAAAACATTTTCTGCGGGGGTTCCGCTTCAATTGGAAATAAAGCACAGTGATGGAACAACGGAGACTGCTGAATTGAATCATTCTTTCAATAAGGGTCAGATAGAGTGGTTCAAAGCAGGGAGCGCGCTGAACTTGATCGCTCAACAAATAAAAAAATCTTCTGCGAAGACGAAAGCCGCACCGAAAGCAGCAAAGAGAAAAGTGAAGAAAGCTGTTAAGAAAGCGGCGAAGAAAAAAGCTAAACCAGCCGGCAAAAAGAGGCTGACGAAGAAAAGAACAACGAGAAAGAAGTCAAGAAGATGATAAGCGAAGATGATAAAAAACAAGTAAAAAAAATTGCTCAAAAATATAATGTAGGAAAGGTGTATCTTTTCGGTTCACAACTTGATGCTAAAAAAGAGCCGCGCGATATAGATTTGGCTGTTGAAGGTATTGCCGATTCTCTCTTTTTTAAATTCTACGGAGAGCTTATTTTTAGTTTATCAAAGCCTGTTGATGTTATTGATCTGAAGGGAAAATCTCCCTTAAGCATCCTTGTGAAAAGGGAAGGCGTTGTGCTCTATGGCTGATCTAAAGGAGAGAGTCAATGCAGAAATCGAAAATATTAACGATGTATTGGTAAAATTGCCTTCGAGGGAAAAACTTTCCGGTTTATCAGTGTTGGAACTTGCGGGAACTGCGGCGTTGTTGCACAATTTCTACAATGGGATTGAAAATATTCTCAAGCAAATTTTGATAGAGCAAAAGCAAAAACTGCCGGAGGGTGAAGCTTGGCACAAAGAATTGCTGGAACAAGCTGTCAAAGAAAAAATAATTTCCACACAGGGTTTATCTGGTCTGAGAGACTATCTAGCCTTTCGGCATTTTTTCAGTCATGCCTACGCTTTGGATTTATCTGCAGAAAGAATGGAGCCATTGGTCAAAAACGCAGTGAATGTATTCTCGGTGTTTAAAGATGAGATAAAAAAGTTCCGTTGATCCAGCGATAATCGGGAACAATTGGCGGCAATGCTTCGTTTCTATGAGTGTCAACAATCAACATGAGAAGACTAATATGGAGAGGAGAAAGAAATGTACGATCCAGTAATGATCCAGCCGTTCAGAGATGAATTGACGGAAATCGGATTTAAAGAATTGATGTCTGCCGAGGAAGTTGATACGACATTGAGCAATAATAAAGGAACAATGCTTGCCGTTGTCAATTCCGTTTGCGGTTGCGCGGCAGGTGCAGCGCGTCCCGCCGTGAAATTAGCGCTTCAACATACTGTGAAGCCGGATGGATTGGTCAGCGTGTTTGCCGGGCAGGATACGGAAGCAACGCAGCAATTGCGCGAACGCTGGCTGCAAGGACTGCCGCCATCATCGCCGTCCATTGCACTATACCGGGGAAACGAGCTGGTGTATTTTATTCCGCGCTTCAAGATCGAAGGACGCGATGCGTATGCAATCGCGCGCGATTTGAAGCAAGCGTTCGATGAGTTTTGCACGCGGGAAAAAGTGACAGCGTAATAAGGGAAAAAAACCGTGCGAAGACTTTTTGATCTTCGCACGGTTAAAAAGCAGCTTCTTATTTCTTTCCTTTCATACCATTTAAAAACGGTGTTAGTAAATCAATCGGAAGAGGGAAGACGGTTGTTGAATTATTTTCCGATGCAATTTCCGTGAGCGTTTGCAGATAACGTAATTGAAGAGCAATCGGATTTTTTTCGATGACTCCGGCGGCATCAGCGAGTTTCTGGCTTGCCTGAAACTCACCTTCTGCATGAACAACCTTTGCACGCCGTTCACGTTCTGCCTCTGCCTGCTTTGCCATTGCCCGCTGCATTTCTACCGGTAAATCAATCTGTTTCACTTCAACGTTGGAAACTTTGATGCCCCACGGTTCCGTGTGTTGGTCTATGATCTGCTGTAATTCCTGATTGATCTTGTCGCGCTGTGAAAGAAGTTCATCTAATTCTGACTGACCGAGAATGCTTCGCAGTGTCGTTTGCGAAAGCTGCGACGTTGCGTAAAGAAAATTCTCCACGTTCACGATTGCATTCTGCGGCTGAACAACGCGGAAGTACACGACCGCATTTACTTTTATTGAAACGTTGTCTTTCGTGATGATGTCTTGCGGCGGAACGTCGAGCACGACAGTGCGCAAGCTGACTTTCACCATGCGGTCAACAATCGGAATGAGAAGAATAAGCCCAGGGCCTTTTGTAGCGATGAGTCTTCCGAGGCGAAAAATAACGCCGCGTTCATATTCCGACAAAATTTTTATTGCGTTGCTTAAAATGAAAATGGCAAAGAAAATGAGAACAAGAAAAACAAGAACTGTTGATTGCATCGGATACTCCTTTCTTGGATTGAGAGAATGGACTCCCGCTTTCGCGGGAATGACAATGCTTTTAATTTTCTATTGTGAACCCTTTCGAACTTTCAGATGAAGCCCCGTTACTTCAACGACGACAATCGGTGCATCTTTCGAAATATTGCCG
>JAGWND010000014.1 GCA_028873075.1 Bacteroidota bacterium | reverse complement strand
AACTGGATCGTTAATCATAATGATTCTCCTTTACATTTCTGTTTCTATATTTCATGACGCAAACACGCTCCGATGATTACATCTCAAGTTTTTATCTTATACCACAACATGTGTTCATATAAACTTGACCAAAGCATTCCAAAGGAAAAAGCAAACATTAGTTCTTCAACGGGAATGCCTATGAAAAGTATGCCGGTGAGCGCTTTTACATTCCAAACGAGGGAGACATAATCGGGAAAGACAGCAATTAAACTAAGGAAGAAAACCGCATAATAGATTAATAATAATGATCCGCCGATCCATATCTTCCATTTCAGATCGGGTCTGCAGTACAGTGTCAACAGCGCGCCCGTAGCCATAGCTATTATTCCGCAGTAAATATGGTTCAAGGATGTGAGCAGCGCGAGGGCGAGAAAAATTGGAATGGGAGAAGATAAAATGTAAATGTGAAGTTTGTGGCGCTTATGCTTCATTTCACCGGCATCCATTTTTGTAACATCTTTTTTGTAAATCAACTTGTATAGAACAGAAGCCGTACCTCCGAGGGCAAAAGTAAAAATCAGGCTCTCGATATCGAATCCTGTTCGCTGCGCCAAATCGAACAGGGTCGGAGGGTTCCAGTATCTTGGAACAAACAACGGCTCCGAAAGGCCCAATAACATTGTCCAAAAGCTGATCGAGAGCATCTCTTTTCTGAAGATGGGTTTTGATAAATATATGATTACCCAAAACATCAAAAAGAACAGCGACCATATTAACCATGCGTAATGCATTATTGATGATGCCGATGCTCGCCCCCATAATTTTTCTTTGCGTACTTCTCCGGGTCTTCCTCGAATTGTATCTTGCAAAGGCTGGTGCAAAAGTAATATGTGATTCCTTTGTATTCTAATTTTTCTGCTTTGGAAATATCTTTGATTTCCATCCCGCAAACCGGATCGTGTGCCATTATTGTTGTTCCTTTCTATTTGTAGTTCATATCTAAATGTACAAAAAAAACCACTTCAGGAAACTTAGCGGGGCGGTTGAAACCCAACCACCCCGCATTGTGTCAGCAGCAGCCATGTTTGTGTTGATGCTGTTCGTGTCCTGAATGCTCGGCAATGCCGATATACTTCGCAGTGTCAGCCAAGAACCGCGTCTTGCAGTCTTCTGAGGCAACGAAGTACGTTTTGCCGTTGTATTCCACTTCCTTCGCCGAGCTTTTCTCTATTTTCATTCCGCATACTGGACATCGCATTTTCTCATACCGACCTTTCTGGACTTGTTTATTACATCGTCCGCTACTCAAGACGCAGTTGTAGCCAACCGGTTACAGTCAATGCTGGAGAGATGCATGGCTTTGTCCACATGTGCAATCGAGGCAATGGTGAACGGCGCAGACGCGGCATGTTTCTTCCAATCGCTTTCTTAGCATTTGGCGCGCCCGATGTGCCCTCACTTTGAGATTGTTTCGCGAAATGCCGAGCCGCGCTGCAACTGCTCCGGGCGCTTCACCGTTAAGATCAATAAGCTGTACAACCTCGGCATATTCCGGCTTTAATGCAAGAATAAGCTCATTGATGCACAGACAAACGGCATTTTCATCCTCCGGCTCGATAGAATCTTTTATTTCAAGCGCGTAACTCATTCTTCGTTTTAGTTCAGCGGCTTTTCGTCTGTAGGCGTCGGTAATCGCATTCTGAAGGACACGGTAAAACCAGCGCACAAGATTTTCTTCTCCCCGGATTTCCGGCGCAGACCGTACAGCCTTCAACAGAGAATCTTGTAAGATGTCTTCCGCAAGCTCCGGGTCCGATATTCTTTTTCTAATGTAACCCAAAAACTTGGTACGGCTGCTCATTAACCGGATACCGAGGTCTGTCGTTTGGTATTTATTGTGCTTTCCGGTTTTCACGCGGTCACCTTTGACCCTTCAGCAATATATGCAAACCCGCCATACAGTTCTTCTACGATGAGATTGTGCATGTAGCGCTCGATAGATTCCCAGGGATGATGGTTTGCCAAATCAAGAGAAACTCCAAAAGGTTTTGTGATCGCAACTCCAAGAGGAGCAAGGAATGAGAAGATATTAGAAGGAAGCTTGAAGTCGAGAACAACCCAACGCCCGTTCGGTTTGAGAGCATCGGCACCGTTCTTGATGATCTCATCATATTCCGGGATGAGTGTGATTGCAAACGTCGAAATGATGCCGCTGAACGCTTCAGGAAATCTATACCGTGCCGCATCGCAATGAACAAGCTCAATATTTTTCCAATGATGCTGTTCTACCCGGCGCTGAGCCTGTTCAAGCATCGCTGCAGTCAGATCAACGCCTATGATCCTGCCCTCCGGACCTACTGCTTCCTGAAGATAAGCAAAATTGAGACCTGTACCGCATGAAATCTCAACGACTGTATTGCCTTCTCGCAAATTGAGCGCCCTCACAGCCTTCCTTCGATATGCGAATTCTCTAAATCCAATAGCGTAATAAAGATTTGCCGTAAAATTGTAGTTCTTTGCTCGCCGGCAATAGACTTGCTGAATCTGAGATTTATTGAGTGCGCTCATGTATGTCTCCTTTATTATTCGACATGATAAGGTCCCACACGAACAAGCGACGCACCATACTGATGCATGTTGTCATCGCCTGCCTGTGAACTGTATCTTCTATGCAACGAGGACAAACACGCTTCGGCTCGTACACTACCGCAGCAGAAGCATATGGCAATGACATGGACACAGCATAAACTCCGCCAAGCAGCGCGGGTATTTCATTCCTGCTATCGTAAACAATGCCTCATATGTGTCTTTCAGTAAGACGTTATCAACAGGAATGTTGAATCGCCCAATGAAGCGAAAATTGTCGCCTTCCGTTGCGCATCTTCTCTACAAAAAACTCTCGAAAATGGCGCTCCATCTTCAGAGTACAAAAGTAAATACTATTTCTTTCCATGGTGTTCTTCATGAGAAGACGCTTTTGCGGTGTCTTTTTCTGTCTGCGAAGATTTCTCGTGCATCATATTATGCATCATCATGCCGTCACGGTGCATCATACGATTGCCCTTCATCATGCAAGAATGCATATCGTTGTCGCCCATCATGGCTTTACACATTTCCATCATGGATGCGGAATCCGATCTCACACTGTTCATCATCTTATGCATCATCATCATGCGCATGTGAGAATCAGAAGCGATCTGATCCATCATCATGTCCATCATCGCCGAATCTTTCATCATCTCCATCATCTGCATGTGTTTCTCGCTGTTCATACCGCTTTGCTTTCTCTCTTGCGGCGTTGCCGCCACGAAAAGGACGAAAGCGCTTGCTGCAAGTGCTGCTGCGATCGCTCGTTTCATGATATGAATTCCTTTCAACCCCGTAAAATGGGGTAAAATGTTTGTTAAAGAATATCTCTTTTCTTATTTTCGAACTCCTCTTTCGAAATCTCGCCGCGGACGTACCGCTTCTTGAGCATCTCCAAGGCAGAATCTTCTTCGGGCGACCCTGATTTCTGATTCGATGCCCATTTGACAACAAAAACGATGGCACCGATAAAAATCAGCCACCAGAATATCATCATTACGATACCGCCTCCTGTCCAATCCATCCAGTGCATGTTTATTCTCCTTTCTTCGCATTGTTATTCAAACTATGAAACACAATCATTTTCAAAAACCATGAAAAGATGAATCCGACAAAAGCACCGTCAAGGAAAGCGAGTGTTGTACCAATAACGACCGACATTGCTTCTCTGTGCAAGCCGAGAATGGAGGCAATTAAAAATGGGAACTCTCCGTTAAACATTCGCTGCATACCGTGAAGCCGGTCGAGGAATAAATAAACCATCATCCACAATAAACCGGAAATAACAGCGGTAAAAATCAGAATGTTCCATATTGCTCTCTGTCTCTTGTTCTTTTTGCGGTCATTGATGACATTATTCAATATGAAAGAATTTGTTTTCATCTTCTCATTCCATTGGACCCTTCCGAGCACTCATGCTAATCTCCACACTGGTCGAAACCGCGGAACGAACGCAGGCACAGTTTTTTTGTAATGCTTGTATGCTTCTCCGAATTGAGTGCTGACCTCACGCTCTTCCCGCTGTGCCAGACGGTAGTAGGCATACATCAAAATGGGCCACATGAGCAGTGTCAGCAGCGTGGGCCATTGAATGAGCATTCCGATGGTGATAAGAAATAAACCTGAGTATTGCGGGTGGCGAACGTAGGCGTAAATTCCGTCGGTGACAAGATTTCCTTTCGCTCCGTGGATTTTATTCCATCCCTTGCCCATGATGACCAAACCCGCACTCATCACCAAGCTTCCTAACACGCAAATGAACAGCTTCACACTTTCCGATGCTCCAAACAGTGATCCTAACAGATGTCCGTTCACATGCTGGAACGGGTCAACCAATCCCAACTTACTGCTGAAAAGCGAGACGAGAATATAAATCGTCAACGGGAAGCCGTACATTTCCGTGAACAACGCGACGATGAACGCCGCAAAAACGCCGAGCGATCTCCACTCGTATTTCTTTTTTGGATGAAGAAAGCCGACAACAAAAGCGCCGAAGAAAAGAATGTTGAAAATGACCATCGTCCACAGTCCGTAATCATACGATTCGTGCATGGCTGTTCTCCTTGCAAGAGAAAAACCTTGCGAAGATTCGGAACCTTCGCAAGGCTCTCCTGTCAATGGTGATGCTGATGTTCGGAACCGCTTTCCTTTCGCTCTGCATATTTCTTCGGTTCCTTCTCGAAAGCTGACTTGCAGGAGGAAGAGCAGAAGCAGTACGTTTTTCCGTTGTACTCGCTCTTCTCTGTCGCTTTCGTTTCATCAATGTGCATTCCGCACACTACGTCGGTAACCATGATGCCTTTCCTTTCTTTTAATGATAGAAACATCTGAAAAACTCTCGAGTTAGTTGTGGTGAGCGAAGTCGAACCATGATGTTGTTCGAATTTTCGCACTTCGACTACGCTCAGTGCGACAGAGCGTTATTTAAAAATAGTTTTTAAGATGTCTCAGATAAATATTGTTTGAATATAGACTGTAACGAATTGACCCGGCTCAAGCGGATACGCCCCTATCCACACAGCAATAGCCTCGCCTGCCTTCACTTTTTGAGGACTGCGGAGAGCGTTTTCAATATCATGCCACAGTATCATCTGGACTATCTCCTTTCCTTGTAAACTCTGTTCATAAAGTAAGACGCACGCACACAAAATGCGTTACACTTTACCGGAAAAGATGTACAACTTTTTGCCGCCATACTTTTTATTTCGCCGGCGACACCGATTCGACAAGGATCATTGTAACGCCGTTTTTCCTGTAGACTTTTCCGCTCACGGTCACGCGCTCTTCAACATATTTCTCCAAGCCCGGCGAGGCGTAGAGCATATTTTTCTGGCCCGCCGCGAGGTAGAGTGTTCCGGTTTTAGCTTCCTTGATAGAAAGCGGGGAACCGTTCTTCGCGCAGTTCGCTGCGCATTGCTTGTGAGCGCTGCCGCTCATGTTCATTGTGAGAAGACAGTATGTGTCCTCTACTGTTCCGGTAATCGTTACTTTTTTCCCTTGCGCGTGCACCGAATGCGATAAAAACAAGCCGGGAAATGCGGCAAGAGCAACAACAACGATAAAGCGTTTCATGGTGATTTCTCCTTGTAATATAAGTTGACGAAATTGGATTATTGGTGGTTTCTTTTTTACATCTGTTGTGCTGAAGGCATCTGCAAAATTTCGTCACCTTCTGCCGCTGTTCGGATCTTCACAGCCCGCTCTACAGGCAGCACAAAAATGATTCCGTCGCCGTGTTGGTGTGTGCAGCCGTTCTTTTGTATGACCTCAACGACGGTGTCGGCGTCGCTGTCTTTACACACAAGCTCGATGCGCGCTTTTTTCGAATACCTCTCGACAAACTCAAGAGAATACTTTGACTGCGCAGGATCCGCAAGATTGCCGAGCGCCGAAACATCAATCACCGTCATGCAGCAAAAACCTTTGCGCTCTAACGCGTCAACGACTTGTTGCACAATCTCAACCCGGACGTATGCTTTGATTTCTTTCATAAATTCCTCTCACGATAAACGTTTTTTTGTTTGTGTCTATTATTCATGTCAACTTTCTCCATTCCGCTCATCCGCCTGTCCGATCATATCGCCAATCGCAACAGTTTCTCCCGTTTGAAAAGCGAACGCGCGTGCTCCGCTGTCCTTCACGATCATCCCGTCCCGAAACTCTATTTCTCTTGTCGAATACGACCGATAAGCCGGATTGTGCGTAACCATCAAAATCGTTTTGCGCTGCCCGTTTAAAAGCGTGAAGAGATTCATAACCGCTTCACTCGTAACAGTGTCTAAATTTCCCGTCGGCTCATCGGCGAGCAAAATGAGCGGGTCGTTGATAAGCGCCCGTGCAATGGCGACACGCTGCTGCTCACCGCCGCTCAATTCCCCGGGAAGGTTTTTCTCTTTCTCTGCAATACCTACTTCCGCAAGCAATGTTCTTGCAGCAGCCGTTTGTTTTTTCGAAGAAAGTCCCGTCGGGGCAAGCGGCAGCATCACATTCTCAAGGACATTTAAATAGGGGACGAGATGAAATGACTGAAAGACAAAACCGATGTATTCTCTCCGCATATCGGAAAGCTTGTCTCCGCGCAGATTGTACATTTCGATTCCATCAATCACAACCTCACCGCTGCTCGGCGTATTCAATCCGCCGGCGATGGAAAGAAAAGTACTTTTTCCCGAACCGGACGCCCCCATCACTGTTACAAATTCTCCTTCTTCGATTTGTACCGACACATCTCTCAGCGCGTGTGTAGCGGTTTGTCCGATGTGATATGTCTTGCTCACGTTGCGTATGTCAAGTAAGGACATTGTTCATCTCCAAATTTAAAGCGCTCTGAGCGCTGCCGTTGGCTCCAATCGCGATGCTTTGTAGGCAGGATACAGTGCCGCCGTAACGCCGACTGTCATGGCAAGAACCAACGATGTGAGAAATGCCGAGATTCCAAATCCCTGAAGATGCTGAATGCCCATCAACGGCTGCGCCGCCATCGCTCCGAACAATCCCGTTGCGTAGCCAAAGATTCCTGCACCAAGACTCATAATGATTGATTCGACGACGATCACGAGAATAACATGCTTTCGTTTGAAGCCGACCGCCCGAAAAATTCCGATTTCTTTTTCCCGCTCGCCAATGGACGACATCATGGTCACAAAAATCATGAGCGCCGCGAACAGCACAACGGCAACGGATAAAATTTCAGAAAAATGCTGAAGGCGGTGCATCACATCCATGCGCGATTCGATTGTTTGGCGCAGCGCTGAAACGTTTGCGTTCGGCAGTTTGTCCTGCGTCTGGCGCACGATTTCGTCAATGGGGCAGTTGTAGCAGAGCGCAGAAACTTCAATAAGTGAAAGCTCGTTTTTGCTTCCAAATATCTTTTGTGCAACAGGAAGTGAGATGAACGCCACTCTGTCATCCTGCGAACCGGTTTCGTTCAGAACTGCTGCGACTTCGAACTTCACCGAATTGATTTTCAACGTGTCTCCCGGCTTCGATCCAAGAGCCTTTGCAACTGAAGAACCGAGCAGAATGTCATTCGGCTGAACGGGCTGCGAGCCAGCATATCGCCACCATCGTTTCAAACGAAATTCTGCATTGAAATCAATGCCCGCAACGATCACTTTTTTACCGCCGACGGACGCTTCTGTGAGAAGCTGAGGAGCGATTGTGCTGATGTTCCCGGAATTTTTTATCGTTTTGATTTTTACGGCGTCGTCCGTTGTCAGCGTATTAGTGCCGAACGATACACCGGAAAGAGCGATGCCGCCGTAGTCCAACGAAAGCTCATTCGCCTTTGGAAGAATCACGATGTTCGCGCCGTACTCGTCTAACTTTTTCGCAAAGTCCGACTCGAGCGATTTGGTCAAGCCGACTAACGCAACTTCGATGGCAACAGCAATGCCGAGCCCAACGGTAAGAAGCGCTGTCCGGAATTTCCGGCGCTCAAGATTTTTTAGTCCGACATGATACAGCTTCATTTTGATTTTCTCATTCAAGTAATCTCCCTCAACCCTTTCTCCCCTCTCCCATAGGGAGAAGGGACGAGAGAGAGCGCATGAAAAAATATTTGTACCTGCGTCTGTTCTACACTCTCGGCTGCCAGTTTGCAACAGCCTTCACATCAATCTGCACAGCCGTTCCGGCAACGGTGCTCGGAATCGGATCCGGGGGATACGCACCGCACGCGCCGCTGACAGGCTCAAGATTTTGCAGCTTCCACGTTGTTCTGCATGTGTTGCAGACAATGTTGTCGCCGCTGATGTGAAATCGTGTTGAGCGGCACGGCTCGCACAGGCTGATTGCCGTCACGAGCTTCCCGTCCGGCGCAATGTATGCCAACAGCGGAACGGTTTTTGCACCGCTCGTATATTGAAATGAGACGAACCGGTTCTTCTTCACAAGATCGAGAGGAATTGTAATTTTATTCCCGCTCGTCTTTGCACTGACGTCAACCATCTGCACGCTCGCATCGGAAGCTCCAAGCGGCTCCTTTTGGAGAAAAGAACTTGGAAGAGAAGGCTGCAAAGCTATCGTGGAATTCGTTGGCGCCGAAGATTTGTTGAGCAACAACACAACGATCAACACGATGATGCCCGCACCAACGACAATCTTCGTGTACTCACCGCCGCTGCTTTTCTTCATCACTTTATCGTGTTTGTTTTTGTGCGACAATTTTTGATTTGGATGCTGTTGACCGGTGTTGTGAAAGTTGTCGGCGTTATTGGGCACGCGCGGCGTGTTTTGTGCCGCGTTCTGACTTGACTGTCGAACGTCTTTCTGCGCCTGCGACACCGGCGCGCCGCATTGAGAGCAAAAGCTCGCGTTCTGTTGTAATGTGGTACCGCATCGTGAACAAAAGTTTTGCATTGTTATTCTCCTTCCGTAGCTTGTATTTGTCTTAATGCTCTTCCCCTCCACAAATAATAAATCACGGGATAGATGGTAAACTCCATCAACACGCTGGTGATAACGCCGCCGACCATCGGCGCTGCGATTCGTTTCATTACGTCGGCGCCCGAGCCGGTGCTCCACATAATCGGAATCAGTCCTGCAAGAATAGCCATTGCCGTCATCATCTTCGGGCGCACTCTTCGTACTGCGCCTTCATGAATCGCTTCTTTCAAATGATCGAGCGTCAGCATTCTTCCGGCGGCTTTCATTTTCTCAAATGCAATATCCAAATAGAGAAGCATGACCACGCCTGTTTCAGCGCTGAGTCCTGCTAACGCGATCATACCGACCCACACGGCGACGCTGATGTTGTAGTTCAGCAGATATAAAAACCAGATAGCGCCGACAAGCGAGAAAGGAAGCGCGAGCATGACAATTGCCGTCTTGATCGGAGACCTCGTGTTGAGGTAGATGATGAGAAGAACGAGGATGATCGTTGCCGGGATGATGTACGACAGCGTTCTCGCCGCTTCCTGCATGAATTCAAACTGTCCGCTCCACGTAATGAAATAGCCGTTCGGCAACTTTAAATTCTCAGCGAGATATTTTTTTGCCTTCATGACATAGCCGCCGATGTCCGACGTTGTAGCGTCAACAAAAACGTAAATGGTCGGCACAGCTCCTTCCGTGCGGACGAACATCGGACCGTGATGAATTGTCATATCGGCAACGTCACCGAGAGGAATTTGCGCACCGGCTGGTGTTGGAACAAGAACACGCTTCAACTCATCGGGATTGTCCCGCAGCTCTAACGCATAGCGAACGGTGATGGGAAACCGCTGGATGCCGGAAACGATTTGCCCCACCGGCATTCCCCCGATGGCGCCTTTGATCACTTCTTCAATATCATTCACCGATAAATTGTACCGCGCAGCTTCTGTTCGGTTAATAGTGAAGTCAATATAATTTCCGTTGCCCACGCGTTCCGCGTACGAGCTGCTGGTTTCCGGCAGCATCTTGAGAAGCGCTTCGACATTTTCACCGATTGTTTGCAATGTGTCAAGATCCGGTCCCAAAATTTTTATCCCGATCTGGCTTTTAATGCCGGTGCTCGTCATATCAACACGGTTCTTGATCGGCATTGTCCACACGTTCGACATGCCGGGAATTTGCAGCGCGGCATCGAGTGCAACTTTCAGCTTGTCCGGCGTCATTCCTTTGCGCCATTCGGATTCAGGTTTCAGGTTGACGGTCGTTTCAAACATGTCGAAACCGGCAGGATCGAGCGCGGTATTCGCTCTGCCCGCTTTTCCGAAAACAGACTCTACTTCGGGAAATTGTTTGATGATCTTGTCTGTTTGCTGAAGCGTGGACCGCGCCTGCGTTGCCGAAACACCGGGGAATGCTGACGGCATGTAGAGGAATGTACCCTCCCACAGCGGCGGCATGAACTCCGAGCCTAACTTCACATAGGGGTAGGCGGTAATGCCGAGAACAACTGCAACTGCCCCAAGCACGTACCACCGAAATTTCAGAACAAAGTCGAGCACCGGTGCATAAAGCTTAATGAGAACTCTGTTGATTGGATTTTTTTCTTCAGGCGGAATTTTTCCCCTGATCAAATATCCCATGAGAATCGGAACGGCGGTGATGCCGAGAAGCGCAGCCGCTGCCATCGAATATGTTTTGGTGAACGCAAGCGGCTTGAAAAGCCTGCCTGATTGTCCGGTCAACGCAAACACCGGAATAAACGAAACCGTAATAACGAGGAGCGAATAGAAGAGCGACGGTCCGACTTCTTTTGAAGATTCGGTAATCAATTTCCAGCGATTGGTTGTACCGTTGTCAGCCTCGATATGTTTGTGCGCGTTCTCGATCATAATGATCGCCGAATCTACCATCGCGCCGATTGCCACGGCGATGCCGCCGAGCGACATGATGTTGGCGTTCAATCCCTGACATCGCATCACAATGAACGCCATGAGAATTGCTGTCGGCAGCGTGAAGATTGCGACGAATCCGCTCCTGAAATGAAAGAGAAACAGAAGGCAAACGAGCGCAACGATGATAGATTCCTCGATGAGCTTGTCCTCCAACGTGCCGATAGCGCGTTGAATCAAGTCGGAGCGATCATACACCGGCACAATTTGGACGTCGGGGGGAAGCCCCGCTTTCAGTTCCTGTAATTTTTTCTTGACGCCTTCGATTACCGTCAGCGCATTCTCGCCGTAACGCATTTCGACAATGCCGCCGACCACATCGCCTTCACCGTTCAAATCGGTAACGCCGCGGCGCGGCGCAGCGACAATATTCACATCGGCGACGTCGCCTAAAAAGATCGGCGTGCCGGAAGAAAAACTCTTGTTCGTGAACAATGAAAGCGTGTGCGTGCTCTGCCCTTCGCTGCTTTCCATTTGCCCTTTCCCATCGTCCATTCCTCCTTGAGAACCTGATGAACCCATTCCGCCTGAACTCTGGAGCGGAACGGTCTTCGTCATTGCTGTGAAAGGATAAAATTTATTCCCGCTTGAAACACCGAGCGGAATTTTCTTCATGTCGTCGGGAGATTCGATGTAACCCAATCCTCTAACCATGAATTCGTATCCTGCCTGCTCAACCACTTCGCCGCCGACATCATTATTATTGTTCCTTAACGCTTGCATCACCTGCATCGGCGAGATGTGGTAGGCAAGGAGCTTTCGCGGGTCGAGCGTTGCACGCCACTCCTTCACAAAGCCGCCGACGCTTGCGACTTCCGAAACGCCGGGGACGGTAGAGAGTCCGTACTTCAAATAAAAATCCTGAATCGCTCTGAGATCGCCCAAGCTTCTCTTTGACGATTTGAGCGCGTATTGGTACACCCATCCGACCGGAGTAGCATCCGGACCCAACGTCGGTGTAATGCCTTGCGGAAGCCTATTTGCGGCGTAGTTCAGATATTCGAGCGTGCGGCTTCGCGCCCAATACAAATCCGTGCCGTCTTCAAAAATGATGTACACGAGCGAAAAACCGAAGTACGAATAGCCGCGCACAACCTTCGCTTTCGGAAGCGAGATGAGCGACGATGTTAACGGATATGTGACTTGATCCTGCACTACAGTCGGAGATTGGCCCGGATATTCCGTGTACACAATTACCTGCACATCGCTCAAGTCGGGGATTGCATCAACGGGGCTTGTAGAGAGCGAGAAAAATCCCGCTGCAAGCACAAAGAGCAGAACAACAATGACGATGAATCTGTTGTTGATAGACCATTCGATAATTTTCGCAAGCATGTCAGTTCTCCTTCTGCCGCTCTTTGTTCATCGTACTGCCCGTCTTCCCGTTCCCTTGCTCCGCGCCTCCGCCCATCCCCGGCATTCCTGCCATCAGTGCAGCGCCGGCATTTTTCAGATTCGCATCGGAATCTATAAGGAATTGTCCTGACGTAACAATGCTTTGTCCTTCCTGCAAGCCATCGAGAATTTCGTAATAGCCGTCGGCGTACGCGCCGAGCTTCACATTCTGCAGCTCGAATCGTCCTTCGCCCAAAACCACAGCAACAACCTGCCGCAAACCGGTGTTGATCACAGCTTGCGCAGGAACCGCAACCGCATCGTAACTGACGAGTGAATGGATTGATACGTTGACGTACTGCCCCACTCTCAGCGCAAGCCCGGGGTTGTTAATATCAATGCGGGCTTTCACGCTGCGGGCTGTGACGTCAATTTCGGGATAAATAAAATCCACCCTCCCTTTGAATTCTTGTCCGTTGAACGTAACCGTCACCGGCGATCCGATGTTGAGAAACGGAATGTCAATCTTGAACACATCGGCAAGAATCCATACGCGGCGGAGATCGGCAACTCGGAAGAGCGTTTGTCCTGCGGAAATTCTTTGCCCTTCGAAAATATTTTTCTCTAAAACTGTCCCGTCCGCCGGCGAGTGAATCGTTACGCGGTCAATCACGGTTCCGGATGATTGAAGCGCGTCAATCCCCTTATCGCTCATGCCGAAAAATTTCAGCCTGTCGCGCGAGCTTTTAAGAAGAAGATCGGAAGAAGTAACCGTCCCTTGGCTTGCTTTCGCAAACGAAACCGACTGAAGAAATTCCTGCTCGGCGGCAATTAAATCCGGACTGTAAATTACCGCCATCGCTTCGCCGCGCTTCACATCCATGCCGGTGTAATCGAAGAACAGCTTTTCGATCCATCCCGACACGCGCGTATTAATGTCGCTGATCTCTTTTTCATCTGGCGAAACGACGCCGTACGTGTTGATCGTTCGCGTCAGCTTTCGCTTTTCAACGCTGCCGGTAACAATGCCTATATTCTGCACCATTGCCGGATCAACTTTGACGATGTTGGGATTGGATTCCTCTTCATCCGCATATTTCGGAACGAGATCCATATCCATCGTCGGTGATTTTCCCGGATGATCGAAATGAATGGTCGGACTCATCGGGTCGTACCAGTAAAGAACTTTCCTTTCTTTTTTTGCCGCAACTGCAGTTGAATCGTCCGCAGCACTGCCGTTGGACGACTTGCCGCAGCCTGTCCAGAAAATTCCCAGAACCAAAGCCGCTGCAATAATCAGTGTTGAAATCGACATAATTTTCTTTTTCATTGTTATCCCTCGTTTGAAATTTCCATTATTCCATAATTCCATTGTCTGTCATTTCCCGGCTCTGTATTGCTCGGCACTTTCTCCGATCAGCTTTGCAATCTCAGCGGACACCGAGAAGTATGCGGATTCAATGTTGACCAATTCAATTTTTGTGTTGATGAGAGCCGTTAAATTATCTATCAGCATCGCAAACGTCGTTTTCCCGACTGAATACGAAGAAAGAGACGAGTTGTATGTCGCTTCGTACTGCGGAATCAATTCTTTCGAATAGAGAGGAATAAGCTCCTCCTGTGCAGAAGCGTCGGCATACATGGAGCGAAGCCTGCTGTACAACCCGAGCGTTGCTGTTCCATATTGTGCTTGTGCGGCGCCTTCCATCGCCTCCGCTTCTTCGATCATTTTCTCCTGTTTCGCTCCGAAGAAAACCGGCAGACTCAACCCGACTTCGAAATTCATCATGTTCAGTGCTTTCGTGCCGTCCGGCATCAGCGCGCCGCGGTAGCCGTAGGAAACCCCGACGTTTACATCGGGAATTGCATCCTTTTTTGCAAATATTTTTTTCGCTTGCGCCGCTAATTCAATATTGTGAATCTGTTTGAGATCAGGATTATGCTGTTCGAGCAAAGCTTCGAGAGAATCCAAACTTGGAAGTGAAAGAAGCGGAAGCGTGTCAACGCCGACACCGAGCGGGGCGTTTCGTCCGACCAGCGCACCTAACTGAGCGTTCAGATCAGCCGACATGCCGTTCATTTTGACAATATCGGACTCGGTCATGGTAAGCTCGGCAGTCGCGCGAAAAACATCCTGCTGCGGAACTTGTCCGACTGCAAAAAGCTGCTCGGACACTTTCACGACACTTTGCAAAAGCTGCCGTTTGTATTGCAGATAGTCAATCGTTTTCTGAACGCGGTACATTTCACCGTATACTTTCTTCACGTTCGTTACCACTCCGAGCGCGGTACTCGAAACCCTGTACGTCGAAGCTTTATAGGCGTATTTCTGAACATCGCCGGCAGCGCTCAGCTTTCCGAACCATGGAAACATCTGCATCAAAGAAACCTGCGGCGCCATTGTCATCCCCTCCGATGTCAATGTAAAATTCGACGGGACATTCATCGCGGCAATTTTAAGCTGTGGATCGGGCAATTGCCTTGCAACGCTGATGCGCGTGCTCGCCGCAAGCGCATCATACTGCGCCATGCTGATTTCGGGATTGTGTTGCAGTGCAATCGCAATCAAGCTGTCGAGGCTGATGTGCACCGACGCCGTATCTTCAGGCTGAACGGAATTGCTTTCTTGTCCGTACAGCAACGATAAGAACATCAATAGAACAGCAACATGAAAAACGATTCTCATTTTTTTCTCATCTTGTTATGGTGAAATTGTTGTGTTTGCAAAGAAACAGACTATCCCTGCAAACCAGAACGCCGGCGTCAAGCAACGACATTCCAACTCTTCGGAATACCGGCGTGCGGATTTTCACACCCGCTTACGCGGGCAAACGAGAAAAATTAAATGAGGAATGAGGAGAGAAGAATCCGCTTTTCTACGGAAGGCGGTGAAGTGTGTTGGAAAACAAAAGCCGTGTTGAGCACTGCCGGAGAGTTTGCAGTAAACCCTCCGCTTGAAAGCAGTGCAAACGATCCGCTTTTAGCGGAGAAACTCTTTGAGAGTGAAGATTTTTCTACTGTTGCCGGCGTCGTGTTCAAACTGCTGACAACAGTATTGACGTAGCATGAAATCACAACACCGTAAATGGTGCACGTTGGTGCTGTGCTTGAACATTCACCGGCATTATCCTGCTTCTCCGCACAGCACAGCGGCACCGCCGCCATGGTGCATTGGTGCACAATAACGGTAAAGCCCGAGCTTGTGAGGAAAATGAAAGCGAGAAGAACGCTTCCGAAAACTCTTTTATGTTGTAAAAAGTATCTCATGCAACCAAAGTAACGAACAATAAAATGTCAAGAATCGTGCCATAGAATAAAACTCTTGTCTAAAGGACTCCTTTCGGAACAGAGTGTTATTGATTGACTTCAAAAATACATTAAATAGACCACCTTATTTAGGAACAAAACCCTGCAAGGGTGAGAGGTGAATCTCAGAATTGCAAAAAAAATCTAAATTCATCTTCAGGTTTGAGAAAAGGCAAATGTCGGACAACCCAGAAGTGTCAGATATCTTTTTTCTCACTCCACGCAATTCACAACAATGGACTGCTCGATCGGCACCGCTCCCTGCATATCCTGATCAATCGCTTTCACAGTGAAAACATTCCTTCCTTTTGTAAGCGGTGCTTCAATAATTTTCCCCACACCGATCGCCTGAGCGCCTTTCCGCCATTCATACAGCACGTTTCTCGCTTCGGGACGATTGACCAGCGGTGCCGAGAGGATAAGAGAAGGGTTCGATGGATTCCACGTGATCGTTTTTTCAGAAAGCTGTCCGGTGAACTTCAACGAATCCCATACCGTAACGTGAAAATCTTTCGCCGCAAGGATCTCACCTTTCGGCGCCCAGGCAATTTCCTCCGTCATTTCTCCGGATTTTTCGGGAATCCAGCTGTTTTCAATCTGATTTCCGTTTGTCCCGCCCCCGGGATTTGTAAACCCGACGAACGGCACATGGTAGAATTCCGAAACTCTCACAGTGGTACCAACAATCCAATCCGCCGGATGAGAGACGGCAAGCTCCGGTGCGGCGATGACATAAATTTCTTTCTGCACCGAATCAACCGAGTTCAGAAGATTCCTCAGATCGGATGCTATAAGCGTAATGGTGTGCCTTCCGGGGGTAAACTTAACTGCGGCATTTCCGATAACGGCATCATCAATCTTCCATGTGAATTGCAGTGTGTCGCCGTCTGCATCAACTGTTGCTGATGGAGAAAGCTGAACTGTTTCGTTTTCAAAAACCTGATCGGGAAGCGTGAAGGATGGATTCGGTTTTGAATTGACAAAAACGGCTGCACTTTGCGAAACAGAGGCGGACGATGTGTGCGAATTATCCGTGATCGTTAAGCTCACTGAATGATTTCCCGGCGCGAGTGCTGCGACAGAAATTCTCGGCGTCGAAGCGACTATCTTGCCGTCAATCTCCCAGCGAAATGCTGTGATAATCCCGTCCGGATCGTACGACTGCGAGGCATCGAGAACCAGCGGGTCGCCGAACGGAATATCTTTCGGCACATTCCATGCGAGCACCGGAGGATGATTTACCTGAATCTTTTTCGTCATCGTTGCCGTGTTGCACGAGGCGGTAGACTCGACGGTAATAATCAGCGTCACAGCATAGGTGCCGGATGTTTTAAAAGAATGATGAGCGAGATGCCCATTCAAAAGAATGCTTTGAGAATCATTTTGAATTCTCCACACTTCTGAAATAATTTTCCCATTCGGGCGCGATGGAGACGCATCGAGTGCTACGTCTTCACCGATGCTCACCCTTGCCGGGGGAGAAAAATCTGCAACGGGCCCCTCAACGACATGAATTGTCGAAGTCGCCTGGCTCGTTTTGCTGCACCGC
This sequence comes from Bacteroidota bacterium, assembly GCA_028873075.1. GTDB lineage: Bacteria > Bacteroidota > Ignavibacteria > UBA10030 > UBA8401 > JAJYOI01. The sequence continues at coordinate 12,118 of JAGWND010000014.1, read as the reverse complement.
CCGCTCCCGTTCCCGATCACCGTCAGCACGGCATAATACGTTCCTGCTTTTGTATAGGAATGCGTTACGTTGCTGCCGACAGCCGTGATGCCGTCGCCGAAATCCCACGCAAACGAGCCAATCGGCCCGTTCGGATCAGTGCTGCGGTCGCCGTTGAATGCAAGCGGAACATTGACACACACCGTTGTGTCGCTGAATGTTTGGTACGCAGCCGGTGAGCCTTCGACGATCACCGGAATCGTCGCAATCGTCGGGTGCTCGGCAAAGCCGTCGTCGAGCGATAATTTCACTTCGTAATATCCCGGCTTCGCGTACACATGCGCCGGATTTGTTTCTGTCGAAGTCGCACCGTCACGGAAATCCCATTGCGTCGAGATAGGGTCGCCATCGGGATCGTACGAAGACGAACCGTTGAACAAAATTGTTTGCCCCGTGCAGGAATAAATCAGCGAATCAACAACGGCAACGGGCGGACGATTCACGAGGACGCGGATTGTTTCCCGCACAATGCTGTTTTTCTTTCCGTGCCCGTCATCGGCGGTGAGCGTAATAAATTGTACGCCGCCCGAAGGCGCATCCCAATAAAAAGATGTTCTGTGCACATGCGTTCCGTCCGGCAGCATCCAGTCGAGGCTCAGCGCATCGCCGTCGGCATCGTAGCTTGCACTCGCATCGAGATGAATGCGGCGGGAATTGGTTCGGATCAGCGTTTTTGTAACGATGATCGGCGGAGTGTTCACAAGAATATTTTCCGTCTTTGTTTGAACGGCGTTCGTGAACCCGCTTCCGTCATCCGCGCTCGCCATCACCGATACGATGCCCGATGCTTTGAACGTTTTTGCCACCCTCACGCCTTCGGCTGTCGTGCCGTCGGAAAATGTCCACGCTACTTTTTTGATTGCCGCGCCGTCGGGATCGTAACTCTCGCTTGCATCGAACGTCACGGGCACATTCGGCTCGGCAACGCTCGGAATCATTTTCCACCGCACAACCGGCGGATAATTAACGTGAATCGGAATTGTTTTGATTCCGACCGCATCGTCAAATCCCGAATTGTCTTTCACGCGCAGCGCGATTGCATAATCGCCGGGTGCGTTGAATGTAACGGAAGCAACCGAATCTCCGCTGAATTTTTTCCCGTTCATCATCCATGCGTACCTGCTGACTGTGCCGTCAGGATCATAGCTTTTACTTCCGTCGAGGGACAGCGGTTTGCCGGGCTGCCAAACTTTCGGCAAAGAAAATTCCGCAACGGGATAACGATTGATCACAAGCTCATGCGAAACTTCTTGAACACTGTTCGTTTGTTTTTGAAGGTCGTTCACCGTCAGCGTAATACGATAATGCCCGCTCGCAGCATAAAAATGCGTTACAACCTTTCCCGTATCGGAATGCCCGTCGCCGAAATCCCATGTATAGGCAAGCCGGGATTGATCGGCATCGCTTGAACGATCCGCAGAAAAAATCTGCTTTGCCGATGTCGAGCGGTCCTCGGCAGTGATGACGGGAACCGGCGGGGCGTTAATATGAATGTCTTTTGCAATCTGCCTGATCGAGTTGCTCACGTTTTCATTATCATTCACCGTCAAAACGACTTTGTAATCCCCCGGTGCATCGAACGTCGTCTTGACTTCACGGCCTGCGAGATGAACGCCTGCCGTTGTTGTCCATGTGTAAGCAAGCGAGGTGTTGTCGGGATCAACCGAGCGGGATGCGCTGAGCATGATCGTATCTCCGGGCGCTGCTTGCGCAGGCAAAGAAAACACGGGCACCGGTTCCGCATTGACATGGTAGGTAATTGTCTTCGAATAGGTAGAATTCGAAGTTCCCGTTTGATCCGAGACTCTCAGTGTCAATTGATAATCGCCCGCGACGTTGTGCTCAATTTTAATAGAGTGCCCCGAGGCTTTTCCCGCAATTCCCGGGCCGCTCCAATCGAACCGAAGTAAATCGCCGTCGTTATCTACGGCATTCTTCACGGAGAAAACCGCCGTGTCCAATCTTCCGAACACAAGGGGATAATTGATCTCCGCGTACGGCTGTGCGTTGATTCTCACAACTTTTGTATCAGTTGCCTCCGTGCAAACAGAATTCATCGCCCCGTTGCTCACAACAAGTTTCACGGTGTATTTTCCCGGAATCAAGCTTGCGATACGAAGCGTTTTTCCCTCTCCGCGAAATTCACCGTTCACGTACCATTGCGTTCTCAAGGGACGGTTTTCGGGATCGGAAGATTGCTCGGATGAACAAATAATTTGCTCGCCGGGCGCGACAATATATTTGTCGCTGGTAATGACGGCTGTCGGTCCCGCACTGACTTTCACTGCGAAATCTTTCTTCCAGAATTTCGGAAAGTACATTCCTCTTGTCGGAAGAAGAACCGAAACGGAATACATTCCTGGCTTTTGAAAATCATACGTTGTTGAATCCCCCTCGACTGTTGCCGTCGCAAATTCGCTCTGATGGAAAATCCATTGCGGTGTAATTCCCACAAATGCCTTCCGTGTTGCATCGTCCAACGCAAAGCGCATTGCGGTACATGACTGCGCCGGAAGTTGCTTGACTTCAATTGAAGGGGTTTTCGGACGCTGAACAATTACCGACTTTACTTCCCACAGCACGGGACGCGCTGCACCTTTAATAACAAGATTGTTGATGCTCATTGCCGAGCCGGAAATCGCAATGCCCCAGTGATTTTTCATCCCGTCCATCGTTGCTTCAAACGCACTATCGTACGGCGTCAGTGAAAAAGTATTTCCGAAATCATCCCGCACGATTGCCTGAGCATCCTCAAGTCCGTACGCGTTCAATTTTACAATGCGTAACCCCTTTCCAGAGAGAGCCTCGATGGGGGGAGTCTCAAAAGGCACGAGCTGCACTTCTTCATCTGGTGAAACATGAAAAAGACAAACGGACAAATCGAGGGCGATAATTGACCAGTCGCTGCGCGGCGACAGAGACGATGTGTCGGTCAACGCCAACTGAAAGCTGTTGATATCGTTTCCGTCCGAAGCTGAAACGCGCAAAATCCATCCGGCGGGCGACTCAGCAGGATGCAGTGCCGCAAATGAATTCCAGCGATTGATGTACAGCGGCTCGCTTCCGATTTGAAAAGAAGCGATCGGCTTGGCATTGCTTTGTTCGTTTTCTTCGCCGGGAATTCCTTTGGGGTACAATGCTTCTACAGGAAAAATTTCAAACGCTGTTTTCGTATCGGCTAAGCCGCTCACGACATCGGCGATGCCGCCGAGACCCGCATCAAAAATCTGGAGCGCCGCTGTGCCTGCTCCGCGTTCGGGCCTCAGCCAGTATTCGTACGAATGAACATCATCACCGGACAGCGCGGCGTTTGCTTTTTTTCCGGAAACCGAAAGGAATAAATCCTGTGCAGGCGAAGATGCGGCGAGGAAAAAAAGTGATGAGAGAAAAGTAATAATTCGAAAACACAGAATGTACTTTTGCATGGAAGCCTTTGGAAAATTATTGAACACTAAACGTGTCGGTTGCGACGGTGACACTATCATCAATCGCCTCAAATGTTATCGTTAATTTTTCTCCTGCGAAACGCTTCAGCGAAATTGCCCACCTGCCTTGGGAATCTGTTTGCACACTGATGTGCTGATCGCCAAGCACCGCTGTGACGCGTACGTGAGGATAAGCAGTGCCGCTTGCGGAGAGTTCACTTGTGGAAGGTGAAAGAACGCCGTTCTCTTCTTTGCAGTTCCACGCAATGTTCCGAACGCGGTGAACATCCATCGGCACAACCGAAAGCATGCGTTCAAGCGTATTACCGGATTTATCCGTTGCAGATAGTTGAACTCTTGTTTCGGGCGGTGTTACGTGGACCGTAAGTGAAAACGATCCGTCGCGGGAAAGCGCCACGGCTTTCTTATCATAAAGAAATTTCGCATCCGGCTCGGTGTGCCCTTTGATGACGATTGTCTGAAGCGCAGTATAGCGCCGCTCTGTTTCCCATCCGTCAATGTTGATGGCAGGCGGCTGTGTGTCCTTGGTGCGGACAATGCGGTACGTTGGACTATCCATGCCGCGCAAGCCGTACCGGTCAATCGCCTCCATGCGGAAAAACGTTGTCGCGAGCGGAAGGCTCTTCAACGTGAAATTCGTTCTCGTGCTGGCGTAACGAACGATATTTGCATTGAACGTTTTCGCCGGGCACACTTCAAGCTGGTAGACCTTCGCTCTATTAATCGGTTTCCATGTGACGGTCAACTGGGCGTCATAAATCACCGTATCGAGTCCGGACCATCCGAGATCGGGCGGTGGCAGAAGCTTCACCGGCGGCAGCGGCGGTTTTCCTTTTTCAACAATTGTCCCTTCGTTGGATTCGACCGTCACTTTCACCTTGCTCGCTGTAACATCGAGAGTACCGTCATAGTTTGAAAGCTTGACATTCTTTTCCACCGAAGCACTTGCCCAAAATTTCCCGGATTTCACAAGCGATGCAGACGTTCCCGCTTCAAACATGAAATCGCTTTTCTCTTTCGCCGCGGCGGTGAGCTTTGTCAGCAAGCTTCCTTTTTCGAGAGCGATGTCGCGCTTCACGCTCTGGTCGAGCTTATCCACCCGCGATTTTCTGATGATGACGGTTGTAACCGGGTCAACGACAACATCGCATCCGTCGGTAAACGATAATTGTGCGAAACTTGCTTCGCCGGTTTTCAATCCATCCGATTCAGCGAAGAGATCGCCTTTGTACGCAATTAACCAACTGCCCAACAATCCCTTTTTTTTATCCACGTCTCCGTTTTTTTGGTTGAGAATCGCATCAATCGCCTCATTCCGTTTTTCGGCAATGAGCTTTCCGATTGCTTCCACATCGCTGATGTACGCTTTCCCCTGCTTCACCGCTTTGTCGAGGACACCGTTGTTGATCGCCGCCATGTATGCCTTTCCCGTCGCCGTTGCGCTGTCCAATTGATTCGGCGCAAACACGCGCGCGCCGTTTTTCAATAACGCGGTGAGCTCGTCTTTTGCCTCACTCACTTTTTTGTGAAACGCAGCAAACTCTTCTGCTTGTTTCAGCGCTGCACCTTTCAAGATGAATGCATTGTGCGCCACATCCCGTTCAGCAAGCGAGACGATGATGGGCCACGCAGATGCGTCGCCAAACAACCGCACCGATTCTCTCTGTACATTGCCTGCAGAGATGATAATGGCTTTTGTTGAATTTGATTGAGCGCGAAGCGAAATCAACGATGAGAGAAAAAATAAAATAAGAATGAACCTTCTCATCCAACAGTTCATTATTCCGTTGCTACTCATAGATGGTCCTTTTTTCAATCACAATCTCCGACGATCAGCTCTGAAAATCGAATGAAAGGACGACTTTGTTTTTCTGAATTGATATCGAGCGATAGATCTGCCCGGAATAAATCACTTTCGTATGATCATCCTTCATGCCTAGATTCGGAAGAACGTGGAAGTACAATCGTAAATCTGCAACCCAGCTCCGGATTCGATTCGAGGCGAATACTGCCCTTATGATACGCAACGATTTCTTTCACGTGCGCCAATCCTAAGCCTGTCCCAATTTGTTGTGCCGCTTTCGGGTTGGAGATACCGCGGAAAAATTTCGTGAACACTTTCGTTTGATCTTCCGGTGCAATGCCGTAGCCGTAATCTGTGATTGAGAAAATAACATTTTCATTGCTGCGGGTCAACACAATATCAATGGTACGGTCGGGGTCGCCGTATTTGACGGCGTTGGTCAGCAAATTGACAAACGCTTCGCGCATAAGCTCCGGCACTGCCGTAATGATGACGGGTGAATCGTTGTCAACAAAATTCGCGATAAGCGATTTCTTCAACAACAGCGCTTTTTGAGATTCAATCAACGTTCGAAGCGTCGAGGAAAGATCAACCTCTTCCTTGATAAAGTTCGCGGCGCCCGATTCAAGCCGTTGAATATCGAGAAAACGATTGACGAGGCGGTTCAAATCGTGACTTTTGTCCACAATAAGCCCCAAATATTCCGTACGTTCTGCGGGCATAAGAGTTTTATCCTCGAACATCAACGTCGCAAACCCCAAAATCCCGCTCAACGGACTGCGAAGCTCATGCACAATAATATTGATCATATCGGTCTTCATCCGATCAATTTCCCGCTCGTTCGTCAAATCGTGGAAGATGAGCATCGAGCCGAGGTCTTCGTTCTCCTTGCTGATTGCAACATCGTGAAGACTGAAATGAACAGGCTTTCCGGCTTCATCGGCAATCTTCAGTTCCGACTGAACGAGGCGCACAACGAGCGAGCCGCTTTTTTCCGAGCGAAGCGATTCCTTGATTTTCGCGATGTGCGGATGGGAAATCAGCCGAGACTTGTGTGTGATGGACTCTGCCGGATCCAACTCACGGAGAAACGCAGAAAAACGATCGTTGACAAAAACAAAACGACCGCTGCTGTCGGCAATGGCAATCATGTCTTCGCTGTACGACATGAGGAAACGGTTCTTCCACTCCTCAAAAATAATTTTTTCTACGTTAATGCGCTGATAGCGCTCCAACGATTGCCGCATTGTTTCGATCGTTTTTCCGACCTGTTGCAGCTCGGGAAGCCGCGGCGTTCGAACCGGATGCGTGAAATCGAGCGCCGACAGTTTCTCAACATCTTCAACGACAAGCGACACCGGTTTTGAAATCTGCCGCGCAACAAACCATCCGAACACAAGAACCAGCGAGGTGAGTGCTGCTACGACAAGCGTAGAATAAAGGAAAAGATTGCGCACAGGTTTTACAATGAGCGCCTCAGGGAGTGCGATCACCATCCAAAAATTTGCCGAATGGAATCCGGCTGTGATGACACGCCATTTGTTCCCTTTGAAGAAAACAGTTTGAAGCCGGGAGATATTGTCTGTCGTTTCCTTCATACGCGGCGGGACAAACGGTGAATGATTTGAAAACACAACACCGCGGGGACCGACAATGCTCGCAGAATACTCGTCGCCAAGCGGAAGGTTTGCCAGTGATTGTATGACCGCCTTCGCGTCTGCAACCACGGTAACCACAAGCTGAATATTCCGAAACGAAAAGTGTTTCCGAAGAACGGCAAGATTCAACCCCCGGCCGCGCAGATGGACCTGCGCTGTCTGTATTGTCGTATCAATTTTTGAAGGAAGCCAATCGGTATCGGGAACATTGAACGTCACCGGCTCGTAATCGGTATTGCGGCTGACAAGCTCATCATTCATTGAAGGGGACGAAAGTTTGATCTCGACAAGATCGGAATTCAGAATCATAAACTGGCGCAGCAACAGGTCGAGTCCCGACGGATGGCTCGAAGCCTGCCATGCAACGTACCGTGCAACATTTGTCCAGCCCTCTAACTTCTGGTCAATGTTCCTCATGGAATAACTTTGAAGCTGTTGAACGATCGTGAGACGCTCGTCAATGACCGACGCTTCATATTTCGGACGCACGACAAGCCACAGCACGAGAATAACGGTAAGAACAAGCGTTCCGCCGAAAAGGAAGACGCGTTGTTGAAGTGAAAGAGTAGCGAAGAGTTTCATTGAAAAAGTATGCTGAGACTTTATAACTATGGCACAGAAAATATAGTAAAATAGGAGAAACTTTGCCAAATGATGAAGATACCGGGCAGTGACGCCATTGTGCAAAGACTGAGAAGATAAAATAAAAAAGGCGGCGAGTTTTTAGGCTCACCGCCCCGCTTGTTGAAAAACCTCTTCGAGAGAGAGATGGTAACGGAAAATTGCCCTTATTTCAGCAACAACATTTTCTCTTTGAACACCTTATCTCCAGCCCGCATGACGTAGAAGTACACGCCGGACGAGAATCTTGCACCGTTGAACATAACCTGATGATTTCCTGCCTTCATCATTCCATCAACAAGCACTGCTGCTTTCTGTCCGAGAATGTTGTATACCGTGATTTGGACATCTGCTTCCTTCGGCAGTCCGAAGTTGATCATCGTCGTCGGGTTGAATGGATTCGGATAGTTCTGGCTGATGTAGAAATCTTTCGGAATATCGTTGGGGTTAGTAACCACTCCGACAACGATCACAGGAACGAAATCGGTGGAATCGCGCGGCAGCAATTCATAGCCGCCCGTTACTCCTGAGGAAGCATACTGGCTCACTACACCGGTAATATTGACAGGATATTTCGGTTCTTTCGATCCTGCAACGCTTGCATCCGCATCAATAAAGATGTTGATACTGTCGGCTCCCGTTGCTTTCTTCATATACAGGCTTCCGTTTGAAAGAGCCGCAGGCCATGTGCCTGACGACTTGTAGAGCGTGTCTATCTTGACAAGGCTTCCTTCATAATGTTCTGCATTGGTAACAAATTCGGAAAACGGAATCACCTTCGGCTGAACTTTTGTGCCTTTCTTCAAGAACCCACAGTGCGCCGCATCGGCAGCCAATAAACTGAGCTCCGTCGCCCCTTTATATTGACTGATTGTGCCGATGGCAAAAACCGAGTCGCCGATCGAAAAACTCATCACGGTTCCGGATTTGAACACATCTATTCCTGCTGTTGAGTCCTGAACGTAATATGATGTACCGCCGGCAGAAGTTACAAAGTTCGGCGATGTTACGACACCGGAGATAAGAAGCGTATCATGAGTGAGGGAATAATCCGGGATCAGATCGTTATTCAAATCTTTCCGCGCTTCGGCTACTGTCACCCATTTCGGTAAGCTTGCTATAACAACACTCGAGGCAGGTCCCGCAAGCGGGTTCCCTTCGTTGAATTGTCCGTCAACCGCAACTGTTGAAGCGCCCGGTGCGCGGAAACGGAACATGAGATTGAAAAGCGTTCCTTTTCCTGTCAACGGTTTTGTCCCCGAAGCGGCAACCATACCTTTGCCGGGGCTCATCACATTGTCGGCAAGCAGGTAGCCATCGCTTAATGTTTTAGCGACGCTTGACCCGGCATATAAGAGTTTTGTTGTATCCCACATAACGCGGAATTGGAATGCCGTAATATTCAAGCCATCGGCACTGTCAACCAACATAACGGGAATTTGAACAACAGGATTTGCCAACCCTTTTACCACTGTGGTATCGGGCATCGCTATCATGACTTCCGACGCAACATCATTCTGATCGCGCCCGATGATTTGGTATCCCGCGGTATACGGATTTGTCCCATCGAATTGGTTAGCAATACCCGTTACGGTGAACGGTTCGCGAGGATTCAAGCCTAACAAAGAAGCTCCTGAGGTGCGGAACGTCAGCGAATCTACGCCGCCGTTGTCTGTCACAGTTAGATTGAGCGCTGTTCCTGTAGCTCCGGGTTGGGGCCACGGGTTTGACGAAGGTGTCAAGCGAAGATGAGCAACACGAACGAGTGAATTCTCAAGCTGCTCGCCTAGAATGCCCCATGCGAGGTCGTGCAGGGTAACCAGTTTCGGCAACGGCAAAACGCCGGGGCCATTGTCTGTGATCTTCAAGTGAGGCATATCCGCTTGAGTCGTTACTTCAAGCTTCCCGTTATATTGGCCAATGGCGCCTTCTATTACATATTGATTTCCGCGGACAAAATTGGTAGAAATTCCGCCGGCACTCGACCCTTGAAAGACATCGGTTGCACCTACAAGATCCTGCACAATCACATCGAGCTGGTAATTGTAGGTAACGCTGTCTTCAAGTGTACACACGCCTCGAACGCGGATACCGTACCCTTTGTATAGAAGAACTCCATTTGCATCAACTGCACGAGGACCGTAGATCGAAAGCGGCGTTGTGCCGGCAAAATAACCTGCCACAGACGACCAAACAGTATCTCCAGAAATATCATGCGTTTCCACTTTGTAGCTGATGCGGGCTGTATCTTTATTCACAGAAGCTGGAATCACAGCCCAATAGCTGCCATTTAACGAATCGCCGCTCGAGCGTGTCATTGCCACTAACGAATCTGCACCGCCGTTCACAGAATAATGGAGCGTTGCCGCTGCTATACCGTTATCATCAAGAATCGTCGCATACACAGTATCCGCCTGCGATGCCTGTGGAATGTACGGCCCGCGCCACACGCTTTTAACGTACGGTGCAACATTTGCCGCAAGTAAATTCCCGGTTTTGTAAGCGGCAATGCCGTTGTTGTCAACAAGAACGTAGAGTGTTATTGTGGTATCGGCAGAATTATATTTGAGCTCAACATCACCGGATGCATTGGTATTTGTATTAGTCCCAAGATCCGGCGTTTCTCCGACTCGTACTGCACCTGCCAATCCATAGGAGATGTTGAGCAATCTTGCATGTCCGCCTGCTGAGGCACTTTCCGGTGCAGCAGCGATCCATTTTCGTCCGGCAGCTTCAAGATAAGCAAGGTCCCCCTGCGGACCAGCAACTGATGTTGGAACAGCTTCCAGCCGACCAGCGCCGGTACCGCTGTAGAGCCAAATCGGGGATCCCGTGCTAAACTTCGAAGCATAGAAATCTCCACCCGCTGTTATTTGCGCAATACCTGCACCGGCATCCTGAGCAGTGATTTTGATTCCTCTGCTGCGTGTAAAATTGGTTCCGTCGGTCGTCGTAAATACCTGGACGGTATCTGTTGTGGTAGCATTCCCGCCAACGTAGATCACCGTACCTGTCCCGCTCCCTGCAACATCGAACGCATCGCCTAACCGGGGACCTGATGATTTAAGGCTTACACGTCCAGAGAATGCGACAGTCGGGACTGTTGCGCTATTATCGTTCGCCCAACGATAAATTTTAAACGTTGTATCCGATGGACCGCCTATAATAAGATTACTGCCGTAAATAACACCGTCGGAGGTTACTTCAATGTCTTGAAGCGCAACTGTACCGCCTTTCACGGTGTCCGTATTGCTCGCCATCTTTAAAGAATCGAGCAATGTCCCGTTGCTGGCATTAAAGACATAAATTCGCGGTATGTCCCTCCGCGTAACAAGGTAGTGTCCAGTTGACGTATCCAGTGCAGCCCCGCGGCTGTTATCGCCGGTAGACATCATCGGCCATGTGCCTGCGCTTACCTTCCATACCTGTGTGAACGTTTGTCCGAACGCTGCGCTTGCAAGAAACGCCGTGCACAGTGTAAGGACAACGCCCAACAATATGTTTCGTTTCATAAGATTCCTCTTTCTTTTAATAGATTCAAAGATTGTGGTTCATTTTTTAAGTAAATTTCCGTCCCGCTGCGAGGCGGGACGGAAATCCTTCCTTGTCCTTATTTCAAGAGCAGCATCTTTTTCAACTGAGTGAAGTTGCCGGCTGTTATACGGTAGAAGTACACGCCGGACGCGACTTTGACTCCATAACCGTTCGTCGCATTCCACACAACACGATACGTGCCCGGCTCCTGCATTGCAGAAACCAGCGTTGCCACTTCGCGTCCTGTGATGTCGTATATCTTCATCTCCACGAATGCGCGCTGCGGCAGTTTGTATTCAATTGTTGTTGACGGATTGAACGGATTCGGATAGTTCTGTGACAACTCGTACGTTGAAGGAATGTTGTCATCTTTCGTTCCGACGCTTGTGACGGAAGAAATACTGTTGTCGTTCAAACGAATATCTTCGAGGCTCACAACGATATTATCACCCGACCCGACAATTTCTGCTTCAATGGTCAGAAGCTGGCCGCCGTGCGTCAACTCGTTGCCGTTTGCCATGGCAATGGCCACACTGCCATTTTGAATATTTGAAGCAAGCGCAAAGTCTTTCGTCAATTCGGTTATCGAGACGCTGCGCACTCTCAACTGGCTGTCGTCAAAGACCAATTTCATCTGTGCGGAACGGATTCCTGCAACATTGGCATCAACGAATACCGGAATTGAAATTATTTGTCCGGTCTTGCCGCTCACAGGCGATAACGACACTGCTTTCGCCGGAACCGGATCGGTTGAGCCTGTCAAGTGCACCGGCAGCGTACCTGTAAAGGGCAGCATAACCTGCCCGACAACATGCGCAAGCGTCAGCGCGGCATCAAACGCGTTGACGTTCTGGCCGTTGCTTGAAAGATTGACATCACCGATTTGCTTTTGCATGGCGGAGAACTGCCGTAACCCGACAGCATATTGCAGCATCCACGATGCATCGAGAGCGGTAACAGTTCCGTTTCCGGTAACATCGCCCGTCCCGGCGTCAATGCCAATCATACCGCTTGCA
>JAGWND010000013.1 GCA_028873075.1 Bacteroidota bacterium | reverse complement strand
ATGTTTTCACGCAGAATAAAACAAAATCAACAAGAGGAGCTTCTGCCGGAGTGTTAATGATGTAATCGGCGTGAATATGAAATTCACCTTCTGTAGAATTAACGTGCAATCCGTTCTTTTTCATTGCGGAAAAATGTTCGCCGCGCGCAACGAACCAGACTTCGTTTCCTGTGTGTGCGAGCTTCGCTCCAAAATATCCGCCGATACCTCCGGCGCCATGAATGAGAATTTTCATAGGTCATCCTTAACCTTGCGAAGGTTCTAAACCTTTGCAAGGGTAGCTATTTCACCATCGGAATTTTTACGTTCCATTTTTTTGCATTCTCGATAGCGCGTTCATATCCCGCATCGGCATGGCGGGCGATTCCAGTTCCGGGATCGTACGTCAGCACGCGCCGCAACCGCGCTTCGGCTTCTTTCGTTCCGTCGGCAACGATCACCATTCCTGCGTGAATGGAATTTCCGATTCCAACGCCGCCGCCGTGATGAACGCTGACCCAGCTTGCTCCGCCGACCGCGTTGAGCAGCGCGTTGAGAATGGGCCAATCGGCGATTGCGTCGCTTCCGTCTTTCATTTTTTCAGTTTCGCGGTTCGGCGACGCAACGCTTCCGCAATCCAAATGATCGCGCCCGATGACAATCGGCGCCTTCGCTTCGCCGCGTGCAACAAGGTCGTTAAAAATTTTTCCCATCTTCGCGCGCTCGCCGTAACCGAGCCAGCAGATGCGCGCGGGCAGTCCCTGAAACGCAACCTGCTTCTGCGCTTTCTCGATCCAGTTGCACAACTGGTTGTTCTCGGAAAATGTTTCCATCACGGCGCGGTCGGTGCGGTAAATATCTTCCGGGTCGCCGGAAAGCGCCGCCCAGCGGAAGGGGCCTTTGCCGTCGCAAAACAACGGACGAATATATTCCGGCACGAATCCGGGTATATCGAACGCGCGCTTGACTCCGTTCGTTTCCGCTTCGCCGCGAATGTTATTTCCATAATCGAAAACAACTGCACCTCGTTTTTGGAGCCTGAGAAGTCCGCACACATGTTCAGCGATTGAAGCTTGTGCGCGTGCGATGTACTGTTTCGGATTTTTCTTTCGCAGTGCGAGCGCTTTTTCATACGACATTTCGGCAGGAACATAGCCGTTAAGTGTGTCGTGCGCAGAAGTTTGATCGGTGACGATGTCAGGGAGAAATTTGCCTGCGGCAATTTTTGGAATGACCTCCGCGGCGTTGCCGAGAAGTCCGACCGAAAGCGGTTTCCTCTTTTCTTTTGCTTCGCGAATCATCATCAGCGCTTCATCGAAATCTTCGCTCATGCGGTCGAGATACTTTGTCTTCAATCTTTTTTCGATGCGCTCGCGGTCAACTTCGACAACGAGGCACGCGGCACCGTTCATTGTTGCGGCGAGCGGTTGTGCGCCCCCCATGCCGCCGAGTCCGGCGGTGAGAAGAAAACGTCCGCTCAATGTTCCGCCGAAATGCTTTGCTGCGGCAGCGGCGAATGTTTCGTACGTGCCCTGCAAAATTCCCTGCGTGCCGATGTAAATCCAGCTTCCGGCAGTCATTTGTCCGTACATCGTTAAGCCGCGCGCTTCGAGTCTGCGAAACTCGTCCCACGTTCCCCACTTCGGTACGAGCATCGCGTTGCTGATGAGCACGCGCGGCGCATCCGGATATGTTTTGAAAACTCCGACGGGCTTTCCCGATTGAATGAGCAGCGTTTCATCGTTGTCAAGCGACTTCAGGTTTTCAACGATTGCATCGAAACATTTCCAGTTACGCGCGGCTTTCCCTGTGCCGCCGTACACGATCAATTCCTCGGGTCTTTCCGCGACATCCGGATCAAGATTGTTCATTAACATGCGCAGTGCGGCTTCTTGAATCCATCCTTTGCACGACAGCACAGTGCCGCGCGGTGCGCGGATCGTTCTTTTTAAAGAAGATGATTTCATTTTAGAAGAGCTTCGCCGATCCATTTGAGATTCTCATAAGGAACAAAGGAATAATTGTAAAAGTTGAAAGCGCGAATGCCGCATTCATGCGCCGCACTCATTCGTTCAAAGAATTCCTTTTTGCCACCGCTTTCCGGTACGCCGAGATGAACGCCGAGAATAATTTCCTTCCCGGAAACTTCCGAAACTGTTTTTTCAAGCAGCGGCCGAAGCACGGCGCCTTCTTTCACATATCCAAGTGCAAGCACGCCGCCTGTAATTTCAGCAAGAGCAGCGAGATCAGTTCCGGCAATTTTCCAGCTCGCAGAATCTATTGAGACTATCGGACGAATTTTTACTTGTGTCGCTTTCACAGCGTTCATAATTTCTTCTGCAAAGGAATTGACGACCGATGCGCGCCATTGGAAAAAACGAGAGAACAAATCTTGCGGAAGCAATGAGAGCGATACTTGTTCTTCTTCCGGGCGATCGGGAGAATTGAAGAAATTTTGCAGTGCCGTTTTCGTCCAGCTTCTGATCTTTTCAATCTCTACGCCTGCACGCTTTGCCGAAGCGATACATGACGGACAAAAACACAGTCCTAAAAGAAATCTTGCTGCCGAAGATAAAACAATTCCTTCACGCTCGTGATGGAATCCGTGAACGTAGCCTTGGAACTGAAACGCTTCAAGCTCAATTCTGTCAATGCCGGTTGACGCGACATCGGCAACAAGCGCGGCAATATATTTTCTGACGTCTTCATGTGCGGGGCAGAGATTGTGAAACAGTTTGTCGCCGAATGCCGTCTCACATGCGATGCCGGGGTAGGTCATTCCGAGCATCGTGTTGTGGCAGCATACGATCCATGCGCGGGTTCGAATGCCGTGTTTATCGCCGGCTGCTTTTACAGTGCGCAAGCTGTTCCCGCTCTTCACCAGCGAATTAACTCGCGGATGAATTTTTCCGTAGAGTTTTTCGTTCGGTTGAAAATACACAGTGCCGTCTTCCGGAAAGATCACTGCTCGGCGGGGATTGTGGGGAAGAAGAAATTTTCCGGTGTGATATGCCGTCGCAACGCTCACGGAATCTATCCTGCTTTCTCTGACGCGATTGAAGACGGTATCGTACCCTTCGTCGACAAAATCCCAGAGGTATGTCCACAGTGAAGCGGAAATCGGCTGTGTTGTCATACGCATGAATGAATTTGGAATTAACTTACCCGTGTAAAAAAGGTAGGGCTAAATGAAACGAATTTCAACCTGACGAAAATATTTTCCCCTTAAAAATGCAAAACCCCGTCACGAAGAGCGGGGCGGGGTTTGTCAGATGGTAGCAAATGTTAGCTGGTTTTGCTCACATTGGCAGCTTGTAAGCCTTTGGGTCCTTTCTCGACATCAAATTGGACTTTGTCTCCTTCGTTCAGCGTTTTGTAGCCTTCGCCGAGAATCGCTTTATAGTGCACGAAGACATCTTCACCGGATTCGCGCTGAATGAATCCGAATCCTTTTGCACTATTGAACCACTTAACTGTTCCTTTCTCCATGGAACAATCCTTTCTAAAAAGATTTTTCAAAAAACCTGCCAGAAACACCTTCGGCAAGTGTACAACCGACTTTGTTGCCTCTTGATACCACAACGCCGTGAAAGAGAAAAGCTTATAGAGAATCAGTCATAAACCTCAACTTCTCGCGGACCGTTTTGTCTGCCGTTCCCCAGCTCTCAAAGAGGGAAAGTTCTTTGAAAAATCTGTCAGCAAAACAATGCTCCAGTGTGGGACGGAAGGCGTTACAAGCGCAAAAAACGGTGTACTGTTATTTGCGTTTCAAAAATAGATTGTTTTTTCATAAGACGCAAGTATTTTTTTGATCTTTTCTTTCGTTGTGTCGTTTTTCACAAGTACTGCTGAAAAAACAGAAAAACCCGTGACAATTTCATTGACTTTATACTAAATTATCTTATATTATGTAGCTCTACCTGTCAGGAAGCAACGGGATTATTGTCTCTTTTTTCCGATGCAAGTATGAAATTCCGTTGTTGCAACGGCAACTCTTCACCGGAGAAACGTATCTACGCACGAGAATCTGTTTTTTCGGAACAGAGGCGTGTTTGTCACCGATGCGAAGGGGGGGAGTTGCTGCAGGTGCTTCAGCATGCAGACATGCTGGCGTAGCTCAGTTGGTAGAGCAGCTGACTTGTAATCAGCAGGTCATCGGTTCAAGTCCGATCGCCAGCTCGACAAGATGCGGGAGTAACTCAGTTGGTAGAGTCACAGCCTTCCAAGCTGTTGGTCGCGGGTTCGAGTCCCGTCTCCCGCTCAACACTGTAGATTGAAGATTTTAGATTGTTGATTTGCTGTGTTTTCAATTCGATCTAAAATCTACAATCTTCAATAGTTCGGGTAGGTAGCGAAGTGGTTAAACGCATCAGACTGTAAATCTGACGGCTCCGGCCTTCGGAGGTTCGAATCCTTCCCTACCCACGAAGAATTGTAGGTTGAAGAAGGCAGATGTGCGGTCGCCACGGCACAATCTAAAATTTGCAATAGTCAATATTCGGCTTGCGTAGCTCAGTTGGTAGAGCACTTCCTTGGTAAGGAAGAGGTCACCGGTTCAATCCCGGTCGCAAGCTCGAAAAAGAAAAAAGAACGTGTGACGATTTCAACGGAGTAATCTGTGAGAGACATTATAACATTAGAATGCACGGTGTGCAAGCACAGAAATTATACCACCACCAAAAATAAAAAGAAACAAACCGGCCGCGTTGAATACAAAAAATACTGCCGGTTCTGTTCAAAACATACGCCTCACAAAGAAACAAAGTAGCGGTGTGAACCGTACACAGGTGTGTAGCTCAATTGGTAGAGTAGCGGTCTCCAAAACCGTTGGTTGGGGGTTCGAGTCCCTCCACACCTGCAACGATAACAATATTTTTTACGAGTGCCGACAATGAAAGAAAAAATTATCGCTTTTTTTCAGGATGTGTACAAAGAAATGAGCAAAGTCACGTGGCCTAAAAAGGACGATCTGCGCGACATGACCGTTGTTGTGTTAGCGGCATGTTTGGTGCTCGCAGTGTTCATTTATTTGGTCGATACGGTTGTGAGCCAAACACTGAGGGGAATTTTTTGATGAACGAAGGAGTGGTGTTGGAGAGGAAGTGGTATGTTGTCCGGACGTATTCCGGACATGAAAATAAAGTGAAAGCATACCTCGAAAGCGAAGTCATGCAGGGAGAAGGACAGGAAAGAATTTTCAACGTTCTTGTCCCTTCGGAAAAAGTGTTTGAGGTGAAAGACGGAAAGAAGAAAAGCAAAACCAAGACATTTTTTCCCGGCTATATTCTTGTTGAAGCGGCACTTGATGAGAAAGCAAAGTACGCAATTCTCAATACGCCCTCTGTGATGGGTTTTGTCGGTTCCAAAGATAAGCCCGTGCCCCTTCAACCGGACGAAGTGAAGCGTCTCATCGGAAAGATTGAAGAGAAAACAGGAAGCGTTGAGCAGATTGAACAGCCGTTCCATATGGGAGAGCCGGTCAAAGTCATCAGCGGACCGTTCAACAATTTTTCAGGCTTTGTACAGGAAATCAATGACGAAAAAATGAAGCTGAAAGTCATGGTCAGCATTTTCGGAAGAAAAACTCCCGTTGAGCTTGATTTCAGCCAAGTGGAAATAGAAAAGTAATTTTTTTCAGAACAATCAAATCCGCCGATGTGTCCACCTTCCTTTTGGCGGAAAAGAAGGCTAGAAGCGAGAAAATTTTATGGCAAAGAAAATCACCGGCTATGTGAAGCTGCAAATTCCGGCAGGACAAGCGAACCCGGCACCGCCGGTAGGGCCGGCGCTCGGTCAAAAAGGGATCAACATCATGGAGTTCTGTAAGCAGTTCAATGCAAAAACGCAGGACAAAATGGGGTTGATCATTCCGGTTATCATCACGGTGTATTCGGATAAATCTTTCACGTTCATTACAAAAACTCCGCCTGCCGCAGTGCTCATTTTGAAGGCGGCGAAGCTCGAAAAAGGCTCCGCCGAGCCGAACCGCACAAAGGTTGGAAAAGTAACGAGCGCGCAAGTGCGCGAGATTGCACAGATGAAAATGCCTGACCTCAACACCACGTCGGTCGAAGCGGCAATGCGCATGGTTGAGGGGACAGCAAAAAGTTTGGGTATTACAGTAGAAGGTTAAGTGATACGTGGGAGTCGCGCTCAGCGCCACGCTTGTACCACACAAAGAAGGAACATCGTATGAAACACGGTAAACGTTTTAGAGCTGCTTTTTCAAAGATTGATAAGAAGAAACTCTATTCTATAGAGGAAGCAGTCTCGGCTGTGAAAGAAGCCGCGACGGCAAAATTCGGCGAGTCGGTGGATATCGCCGTGCGTTTGGGAGTTGATCCGAAGAAAGCAGATCAGGCAATTCGCGGGACGGTTGCATTGCCGCACGGCATCGGCAAAGAAGTCCGCGTGCTTGTTCTTGCAAAACCTCCGAAAGATGCGGAAGCGAAAGCTGCAGGCGCCGATTATGCCGGCTTGCAGGAATACGTCGAAAAAATTCAAGGCGGCTGGGCGGATGTTGATGTGATCATCGCTGCGCCCGATGTGATGGTGGAGGTTGGAAAATTGGGAAAAATTCTCGGCCCTCGCGGCTTGATGCCGAATCCCAAAAGCGGTACCGTAACTCCGGACGTTGCAACTGCTGTGAAAGAAGTGAAAGCCGGAAAAATCGAGTTCCGTGTTGATAAAGCCGGTGTGGTTCATGTAACAGTCGGCAAAGCGCAGTTTGAAAAAGAAAAGCTGGTCGAGAATGTAAAAGCATTTCTTGCTATGATCGCACGGTTGAAACCGGCAACTGCGAAGGGACAGTATGTGAAAAGCATCGCTCTCTCGTCAACAATGGGTCCCGGCGTTCACATTGACCGCACGGTTGTTCAAGTGTAAGTAAAAAACCTTGTGAAAGTTCTTCGCCTTCGCAAGGGTACATGCAAAAAAAGAAATTACGCACTCTATATGTACACTTCATTTCAGCGATGCCTTTGTTTTGCAGAGGGCTTCTCATCGCCGAACAATGAGAGAATAATTCACAAATGAAAAAATCAGAGAAAGAACAGATCGTTGCCGAAGTTCAGGAAAAAATCGGACGGGCAAGGGGAATGTTCTTCACCGATTTTAGCGGGATCACCGTGGAGCAGGCAACGGAACTGCGCCGCGAATTCCGCAAATCGGGAATTGACTATCAAGTAGTCAAGAACACTCTTGCCCGCAAAGCACTAGAGAGCGTTACCGGATACGACGACGTCTATAAAAGTCTCGCCGGGCCGACCGGCATCGCTTTCAGTTACGACGATCCGGTAACGCCGGCAAAGATCATCAAAAAGTTCAGCGAGAAGCACGAGAAGCTTTCCTGCAAAGTATGCGTGATAGAAAAGCAAGTCTTTGAAGGCGCAAAATTAGACGAGCTTGCAAAACTTCCGTCACGCACTGAAATCATTGCAGGAATTCTCGGCAGCATTCAGTCTCCGATTTCCGGCATCGTCGGTTCAATCGGCGCAGTGATGCGCGACCTTGTCAGCGTTGTCGGTCAAATCGAGAAAAAGAAAGCTGCGTAAACGTGAAACAATTTTATTTATCAAAGGAGAAAAAACGATGTCAGCAGTTGCAGAAATTGTAGAAAAGATTGAAAAGCTTACCCTGCTCGAAGCAGCAGAATTGAAAAAATCCCTCGAAGAGAAATTCGGCGTTACCGCAGCCGCCCCGGTTGTTATGGCTGGCGGATCTGCCGTCGCCGCCGCAGCACCGGCAGCGGAAGCCCAGACGGAGTTCACCGTTGTGCTGAAAGATGCGGGCGCCCAAAAAATCAACGTTATTAAAGTGGTGCGTGCGGCAACCGGCCTTGGTTTAAAAGAAGCGAAAGATTTGGTGGACGGCGCGCCGAAAAACGTCAAGGAAGGACTGAATAAGGACGAAGCGGAGAAGTTGAAAAAGGAACTCGAAGAAGCCGGTGCGAAAGTCGAATTGAAGTAACCGCGGCTTTACGATTCGTTGTTCCGAACTTTTTTGTATGGGAATGTGTTCCATTGATACATTCCTTGTTGGTTGTTGTTCGAAACAAGCCGATGGTGCCCTGAAAAATATACTGCGTGTGCCATCGGCTTGTATTGTTTAACTTTTATCAAAAAGGGTCATCCGGACCCGAAGGAGTGATTGACTTGGCGAGCCAATCCAGAAGTTTAAGCGAGATGCGCAACGGGCGCCTCTCTTTTGCAAAAATTCCTACCGTTCTTGATTACCCCGACCTGCTCAATGTTCAGCTTGAATCGTTTGAACATTTTCTGCAAGAGCGCATCCCTCCGCACAAGCGGAAGAACAAGGGATTGCAGCAGGTGTTTTTGATGAACTTTCCGATTTCCGACACGCGCGATACCTATCTCCTCGAGTTTGTCGAGTACTACGTCGAGAAGCCGAAATATTCGATGCGCGAATGTCAGGAGCGCGGCTTAACATACGCCGTTCCTCTTAAAGCGAAGCTTCGTCTGTCGTCAAGAGAGGACAGCGGAAAGGAATTTGCCGACACGATGGAAGAAGTGGTGTATCTCGGCAATCTTCCGTACATGACAAACCGCGGCACGTTCATCATCAACGGGGCGGAGCGTGTGATTGTGAGCCAGCTTCACCGTTCACCGGGTGTGTTTTTCGGCGAGTCGGTGCACCCGAACGGGACGCCGATTTTTTCCGCACGTATCATTCCGTTCCGCGGCTCTTGGGTGGAGTTTGCGACCGACATCAACAACGTGATGTATGCGTACATTGACCGGAAGAAAAAATTTCCTGTCACAACATTGCTCCGCGCGTTGGGATTTTCTTCCGACGATGAGATTCTTGAGTTGTTCGACCTCGTTGAGGAAGTGAAAGTCGCCGATATTGATCTCAAGGAATATTTGAACCGCATCATTTGCGGGGATGTTGTTGACCGCAAAACCGGCGAGATCATTGTCAACAAAGACGCGACGCTCACCGAAGATATTATCAAACGGATCAAGAAGTCGGAAGTGAAAAGAATCCGCTTCTTGAAATCGGAAGAAGTTTCGCAGGGTTCCGTCATTGCGAACACGATTCAAAAGGACAGCGTCCGCACGGAAGAGGATGCGCTCGAAGTTATTTACCGCCAGTTGCGCTCGGGTGAGGCACCCGATCTGGACACGGCGAAGAATCTTATCGACAAGCTTTTTTTCAATCCGAAGCGCTACGATCTCGGCGATGTCGGACGCCACCGTATGAATTCGAAATTGAAGCTCAGCGTTCCTGAATCGGTCACGACGCTGACGAAAGAAGATATCGTCGCGATCATTCGTTACTTGATTGATATGCAGCAGGGTAAAACGTCGGTGGATGACATTGATCATTTGGGCAACCGCCGCGTGCGGACAGTCGGGGAACAGATTGCCGCTCAGTTCAATATCGGTTTGGCGCGCATGTGCCGGACAATCCGCGAGCGCATGAACATCCGCGATCAAGACGCATTCTCGCCCGCCGATCTTGTCAATGCGCGGACGATTACAAGCGTCATCAATGCGTTTTTCGGCACGAACCAGCTTTCCCAGTACATGGATCAAACCAACCCTCTTGCTGAATTGACGAACAAGCGCAGAATGTCCGCGCTCGGTCCGGGCGGCTTGACCCGGGAACGGGCCGGCTTCGAGGTGCGCGACGTTCACTACACGCACTACGGCAGGTTGTGTCCGATCGAAACTCCCGAAGGCCCGAACATCGGTTTGATTTCTTCGCTGTGTATGCATGCGCGCGTCAACGAGTTCGGGTTTATCGAGACGCCCTACCGCGTCGTGCACAAAGGGAAGGTGACCGAGGAAATAGTCTCTCTCAATGCGGAGCAGGAAGATGAATACATTATCGCGCAGGCGAATGCCCCTCTTGATGACAGAGGGCGGTTTCTTACGGATCGTGTTACGGCACGCGCCCGCGGCGGAGATTTTGTTCTCGTTAATCCGGAAGAAGTACAGTACATGGATGTCGCACCGACGCAAATTGTCAGCGCGGCGGCGGCGCTTATTCCCTTCCTCGAGCATGACGATGCGAACCGCGCATTGATGGGATCGAACATGCAGCGCCAATCCGTGCCGCTGCTTCGCCCGCAGGCACCCGTTGTCGGCACCGGTTTGGAAGAAATGGTGGCGCGCGATTCGCGGACGTGTATTCTTGCCGAGCGCAGCGGCGTCGTGGAAAATGTTTCCGGCGACAAAATCACTGTGCTCTACGATATTGAAGAAACCAATGCCGAAGCGCTTGTGAGCTTTGACGATAAACGCCGTGTTGAATACAGCCTCGTTAAGTTTTTCCGCACCAATCAGGATACGGCAATCAACCAGAAGCCGATTGTGGTCCCGGGGCAGCGGTTCAAAAAAGGGGACGTGTTAGCCGACGGCTGTGCTACCGACCACGGCGAGCTTGCACTCGGACGCAACGTTCTCGTTGCCTTCATGCCGTGGCGCGGATACAATTTTGAAGATGCCATCATCATCAACGAGCGCATTGTTGCGGAAGATGTGTACACCTCTATTCATATTGAAGAATTCGAATTGCAGGTGCGCGACACGAAGCGCGGCGAAGAAGAACTGACGCGTGAAATTCCGAACGTGAGCGAGGAAGCGACAAAAGATCTCGATGAAAACGGCATTGTCCGCGTCGGTGCCGAAGTGAAAGAAGGAGACATCCTCATCGGCAAGATTACGCCGAAAGGCGAGACCGATCCGACGCCCGAAGAAAAATTGCTGAAGGCGATCTTCGGTGAGAAAGCCGGCGATGTGAAAGACGCTTCGCTGAAAGCGCCGCCGGGAATGAAAGGCATTGTCATCGAGACGAAGCTCTTCAGCAGAAAAAAGAAGGATGCCGAGACGAAAAAAGAAGATAAAAAACGTCTCGAGCAGCTTGAGAAAGAACGCAAGAAAGAGATCAGGGAGCATAAAGAGAAGCTAGGCAGGAAGCTCGATCTCCTGCTTGACGGCGAAAAGTCTGCCGGTGTGCGCGATGTTGAAGGCGCCATGGTGTTTCGCAGCGGCACACAATTTAAAGAAGGGACGTTCTCCGGCTATGACGACATTGAGAAGCTGAACTACCACGAAGACTGGATCGAAGACAAACGGAAGAACAACGTTATTGTTCGCATCTTTGAAAATTATTTTGACGCGTTGAACCATATTGAGGAAGCGTACAAACACGAGAAAAACAAAATTCAGCTTGGCGATGAATTGCCCCCGGGAATCGTTCAGCTTGCGAAAGTGTATGTAGCAAAGAAGCGCAAACTTTCTGTCGGCGATAAAATGGCGGGGCGACACGGCAACAAGGGCGTTGTGGCGGCAATCGTTCCGCGCGAAGATATGCCCTTTATGCCCGACGGGAGGCCGGTGGATATTATTTTGAACCCGCTCGGCGTTCCTTCGCGTATGAACCTTGGACAGTTGTTTGAAACAGCGCTCGGCTGGGCAGGTAAAGTGCTCGGCGTGAAATTTGCAACGCCGATTTTTGACGGTGCGATGTGGGAAGAAATTCAGGAGCAACTGAAAAAGGCGAGCCTGAACCACGAATCGAAGAGCACATTGTACGACGGCAGAACCGGTGAGCAGTTCGATCAGGAAGTAACCGTCGGCTACATTTACATGATGAAGCTCTCGCATCTGGTAGACGATAAAATTCACGCGCGCTCGATCGGTCCGTACTCGCTTATCACGCAGCAGCCTCTTGGCGGAAAAGCGCAGTTCGGCGGTCAACGGTTCGGCGAAATGGAAGTCTGGGCGCTTCAAGGGTACGGCGCGTCGCACGTTCTGCAGGAAATTCTCACCGTCAAATCCGATGACGTTGTGGGACGCGCGAAAGTGTACGAAGCCGTCGTAAAAGGCGATAATCTGCCTGAAGCGAATGTGCCGGAATCGTTCAACGTGTTGGTGCGCGAGCTGCAAGGGCTCGGTCTCGAAGTGAAGATCGAATAATCCTCAATCGCGCGTTTATCCTCCGAAGGAGTCCCTTCGGGACAATGTATTTTTTGGAGATTGGTTATGCCCTTTACATCACATGAAACTGCAGTAAAGAAAAATTTTTCTAAAATCACGGTCAGTCTTGCATCATCGGATGCAATTCTCCAGCGTTCGTACGGCGAAGTAACAAAGCCGGAAACGATCAATTACCGTTCATTTCGTCCTGAAAAAGACGGATTGTTTTGTGAAAAGATTTTCGGCCCCGTGCGCGATTGGGAATGCCACTGCGGAAAATATAAACGCATCCGCTACAAAGGCATTATTTGCGACCGGTGCGGTGTCGAAGTAACGCAAAAAAGCGTCCGCCGCGAACGAATGGGACATATCGGTCTCGCCGTTCCGGTGGTACATATCTGGTATTTCCGCTCCACACCGAGCAAGATCGGATACGTTCTCGGTATGAGCAACAAGGACCTCGAGAGGGTTATCTATTACGAATCGTATGTTGTCATCAACCCGGGAACCGTAGGGCTGCAAACGCGGGATCTGATCACGGAAGATCAGTATTTCGAAATTCTTTCTTCGCTGCCGGAAAAAAATCAAGAGCTTGACGACGATGACCCGAAAAAGTTCGTTGCAAAAATCGGCGGGGAGGCGGTTCGCGATCTCTTGAAGCGGGTTGACATTGAACCGCTTTCTACCGAGCTTCGCGCGCAGGTGAAAGTCGAGACATCGGTGCAGAAAAAAACCGAAGCGCTGAAACGCTTGCGTGTCATCGAATCGTTCCGCGATCCGGCGGGCAATGTCGCGAATAAACCGGAATGGATGGTGTTGAACGTCATTCCCGTCATTCCGCCGGAGCTTCGCCCGCTCGTTCCTCTCGAAGGAGGAAGGTTTGCAACGTCCGATCTCAACGACTTGTACCGGCGCGTTATCATCCGTAATAACCGCCTGAAACGGTTGATTGATATTAAAGCGCCTGAGGTGATTCTCCGCAACGAGAAGCGGATGCTGCAGGAAGCAGTGGATTCGCTCTTCGACAATTCGCGCCGCGTGAACGCGGTACGCAGCGATAACAACCGCGCGCTCAAATCGCTTTCCGATATGTTGAAAGGAAAGCAAGGGCGCTTCCGTCAAAATCTTCTCGGCAAGCGTGTTGATTATTCAGGCCGTTCGGTTATCGTTGTCGGCCCGGAGTTGCAGCTTCATCAGTGCGGGCTTCCCAAAGATATGGCGGTCGAGTTGTTCAAGCCGTTCATCATCCGCAAGCTCATCGAGCGCGGGCTTTCAAAAACCGTCAAGAGCGCAAAAAAAGCAGTTGATAAAAAAGGTCCGGAGATCTGGGAGATCCTTGAAAATATTATTGACGGGCATCCGGTGCTGCTCAACCGCGCTCCGACATTGCATAGACTCGGTATTCAAGCGTTCCAGCCCGTGCTCGTCGAAGGGAAAGCGATTCGCATTCACCCGATGGTGTGCACGGCATTCAACGCAGACTTCGACGGCGACCAAATGGCGGTGCACGTGCCGCTGTCGTTCGATGCGCAGCTTGAAGCACGCATTCTGATGTTGTCGAGCCACAATATTCTCTCGCCGGCAAGCGGTGCCCCGATTGTCACGCCGACGCAGGATCAGGTGCTCGGCTGCTATTATCTGACAAAGTCGAAAGCGAACGAGTACGGTGAGGGGACAATCTTCTCTTCGCCTGAAGAAGTGACGGTCGCTTATAACAGCGGGAAAATCTCCCTTCATGTGCGCATCAAAGTGCGTATTGACGGCAAGTTGATTGAAACGACAACCGGCAGAGTGATCTTCAACAAAATTGTTCCGAAAGAGATTGGCTATGTGAACGAACTGTTGAACAAGAAGCGCCTTGTACAAATTATTGCAACGTCATTCCGCACGTGCGGCAACCTTCGCACCGCGCAATTTCTTGATGCGCTGAAGGATCTTGGATTTATGTACGCCACACGCGGCGGGCTTTCCGTCAGCGTTGCCGATGTTGCGATTCCGAAAGAGAAAAAAGAGCTGATCACAAAAGCCGAGAAGGATGTTGCGGCGGTCGAAACGCAGTATCAGAACGGCTTTATCACGAACGGCGAACGCTACAATAAAGTGATTGACATTTGGACGCGCACGACAAGCCGCGTTGCCGAAAAACTCTTTGATTCGCTGCAGCAATCGAAAGAAGGGTTCAATTCGCTGTACATGATGATAGATTCCGGAGCACGCGGATCGAAGGAACAGGTGCGCCAGCTTGCCGGTATGCGCGGGCTGATGGCGAAGCCGCAGAAATCGCTTTCCGGTGCGACGGGCGAACTGATCGAGAACCCGATTATTGCAAATTTCCGCGAAGGGCTTTCCATTCTGGAATATTTTATTTCGACGCACGGTGCGCGCAAAGGTCTTGCCGATACCGCATTGAAGACAGCGGATGCCGGCTATCTCACGCGACGACTCGTTGACGTTGCGCAGGATGCGATCGTTTCTATGGAAGATTGCGGTGCAATCCGCGGTGTTATGACAGGCGCGCTGAAAGAAGGAGAAGATGTGAAGGAGCCGCTTGCCGAGCGTATTCTCGGCAGAGTTGCCGTGCAGGATGTCGTTGATCCGTTGACGCGCAAGGTGATTGTGAAATCCGGCGAGTTGATTGACGAGGATATTGCGGCAGCGATTTCCGAAACGTCGATCGAGCAAGTGGAAATCCGCTCAGTGCTGACATGTGAAGCAAAGCGCGGTGTGTGTGCGAAATGTTACGGGCGAAATCTGACCACCGGCAAATTGGTGGAAGTCGGTGAGACCGTCGGGACAATAGCAGCACAGTCCATCGGCGAGCCGGGCACGCAGTTGACGCTGCGGACATTTCATACCGGAGGCACGGCAAGCTTGATTGCAGCGCAGTCACAAATTGTTTCGAAGTTTGACGGGCATGTGAAATATGAAGGATTGAAGTCGGTTTCCGTTGCAACGGATTTCGGCTCGAAGCTCCTTGCACTCGGACGAAGCGGTGTTGTGAATATTCTCGATGACGACAACCGCGTGCTCACGAAATACGATATTCCCTACGGAGCTCTTCTGCAATTGACGGACCGCGCGCGCGTGCAGAAAGGCGAGCTGATTTACGAGTGGGATCCGTACAACGCCGTCATCATTTCCGAGCATGCCGGTGTCGTGAAATATCAAGACTTGAAGGAAGATGTTACGTACCGTGAAGAACCCGATGAACAAACCGGTCACATTCAAAAAGTCGTTATCGATTCGCGTGACAGGACGCTGAGTCCTTCACTTATTATCACGAACAAGAGCGGTGCAAAGATTGCAAGCTACATTATTCCAACCCGCGCGCACATGATGGTGGACGACGGTGAAGAGATCAAAGGGGGAACGATTCTTGTCAAAATTCCACGCGACAGCGGCAAGACGCGCGACATTACGGGCGGGCTTCCGCGCGTTACCGAATTGTTCGAAGCGCGCTCACCTGCCGAGCCTGCTGTCGTCAGCGAGATTGACGGCGTCGTGCATTTCGGCGGACAAAAGCGCGGCTCGCGTGAAGTGATTGTCGAAAGCCACGACAAAAAAGAGTCGAAGACGTACCTCATCCCGCTCGGCAAACACGTTCTTGCTCAGGAGAATGATGTCATTCGTGCCGGCGAGCGGCTGTCGGACGGAGCGATTGATCCTCACGACATTCTGCGTATCAAGGGCACGGGCGCAGTGCAGGAATATCTTGTGAATGAAATTCAGGAAGTGTACCGCATGCAGGGCGTGAAAATCAATGACAAGCATATCGAAATCATTGTGCGCCAGATGATGCAGAAAGTCCGCATTACCGATTCCGGCGATACGCGTTTTCTCGAAGGCGATTATGTTGACAAAGTGAAATTTGAAGAAGAAAATGCGAAGCTCCGCGGAATGGTTTTCATTACCGGCAAGGGCGACACGAAATTCAAGAATGCGGCGATTATCGAAAAAAAGAAAGCAAAAGAAGCGAACACCGAGGTGAAGAAGAAAGGGAAAAAGGTTGCAGAGTTCCGCGACGCTGAACCGGCGATGTCCGAGCCGATTTTGCTCGGCATTACTTCAGCTTCACTTTCCACCGACAGCTTTATTGCAGCCGCGGCATTCCAGGAAACGACCAAGGTATTGACCGATGCAGCAATCGAGGCGAAGGTTGATTCCCTTCTCGGCTTGAAAGAAAATGTCATCATGGGACATCTTATTCCTGCCGGTACGGGCTTGAAGAAATTCCGCGACGTTCTTGTTACTTCGAAGGAGCCGCCGAAGGCTGTTGAGAAACCTGCTGAACATGTTGTTGAAGAGCAGGCGGTAGAGGAGGAAGTTGTGGTTGTGAAGAAAACCCGCAGGAAAACGAAGCCGGTCGCGCCTTAGGCATTCCCTTCTCCGCATAAAAAAAGCAAACGCCAAAGTGCGTGAGTCCGCCGAAGCTGCGGTTCACGCATTTTTTTTATCACATCTTGACAATAACCTTCAAAATGCCTATTATAGCTTTGTAAAACGGTGTTTTACTAATAAAACTTACAATACATCGTTTATGAGACCTTGCGTCCAGAGTTGTAGTATACTACATCGAGGTATTCAAGATTGTTCAAAGCAGACGGCGCAGTTCCATGCCTTCTTTCCTTTCCTATTGCACACTCCTATTTTTTCGCTTCAGCGATATACAGTAAAGATGTACCCTGTAATAATATGAAAACTCTATGACAGAAAAATGACGTTTCAGTTTTTTTCATGAAGTTTTTGCCTATAGTAAGTTCATCAAAAAAAAGGAGGATACTTATGAGGCGCTTTTTATTAATATCGCTCAGTGCCATTGCAGCACTTATCATAGCGGCGGCAACCGCTTATGCAGCGGGTGGCAAACTGACCGGCAAGGCAGTGGATGCCAAAACCGGCGAGCCGGTTGTCGGCGCGAGTGTCCGTATTGACGACACTCAACTCGGCGGAGCCGTAGGCGTTGACGGCATGTACGTCGTTCTTGATATTCCGCCGGGGGTTCACGACGTCACTCTTACAGGAGTGGGCTATACGAAGACGACAGTTCGCGGTGTCGTCATCCACTCTGATCTTACAACATTTCAGAATTTTCAAGTAGAGCCGGCTACTGTTGGATTGCCTGAGGTTGTTGTTGAAGCCCAAAAACCTGTGATTGATATTACGCAAACGAGCGGTCAATCAATAATGACTTCAACACAGATTACCAATCTTCCTGCAGCAAACCTTCAAACCATACTTGCCACTTCACCGAGCACGTTTAATGGATATGTTCGCGGCGGCAAGAGATTTGAAACGTCGTATATCGTGGACGGCATTGATTTGTCCGATAAGACGTACGAATCGGCGAACGCGGGGAATAGCCTGTTCAATACATATCTTGCGGTCAACAAGACATTCAGGCAGAACAACAATCTTGTTGATTTAGGGTCGGACGCTTTGCAGGAAGTGGCAGTGAATACGACCTCCAACGTTAAATATTCTCCTGCAACTGCGGGCGTTGTTGATATGACTCTCAAACAGGGGGCGGGCAAAATTGCGGGAAATGTGGTAGTCAAGTATGCATCGAGTCTTCAAGCCGCTGGGCTTGACGTGTATACCGGTTTGCTTCCGGATGGAACAACAGCAGAGTCGAAGTACATGAATGAGGAGGCATCGCTCGCTACCAGCAATCCGAGCAAAGCGGCTCGGTATACGTGGACTCCGGGTGAATATTGGTATGCAAATAAACCGACGGAGAATGTCCAGTTCAGTCTCGGCGGGGGAATTACGAATGATGTCGGTTTTATGGTGAATGCGAAGTACATTAACTCGTACGGCATGTATCCAAATGATTTCAACCGCTCATTGAATGCAACTGCAACAATTAATTGGGCGCTTCAGCCGACGTTGAAGCTGACGGGCATCGGCATTCTTTCCGATCAAGGATATTTTCTCGGTTGGAGAAACAGCATGTATAACGAGGATTTCAAGTTCTACCTGCAAGGCGTTCCGCGCTATGCGCTTGGAACGGCAGCGGGCAGCCTGAAGCTGGTCAATACGCTTTCGGACAATACGTACTACGAAGTTCAAGCGTCGTACACCGACAGTCCGGATGAAGTAGGCTTCATACAGAGCGGCGGTCAGATAAATCCGTTAGGAGTTACGAGTGGAGATTTTCTTACCTTTGCAGACCCGGCTCAATTACAACAGTACGTGAGCAATATTGATTTTACGAAATTTTTCTCGGTAACACCTCAGAATGAGACCCCGACAGAATCGGCATTTCCATCATCCTCAAGCCCCTACAAACTTTCAAGGCCTGGTGTTTATTACGAAAAACAAGCAACTCAGCAGTACAATGTGCGAGGCGATTTCAACAGTCAGATCAACAGCCATCATCTGCTTACCGGGGGCTTGAATCTTCAGTTCTACAATTATTCTAACTTAAGAAGGTTTTCCCCGAGCGGCTATGTTGATGTTGAAGACTACACAGTACATCCGAAACAGTACGGTTTGTATGCTCAAGATAGGATGACATATTCCGGTGTGATTGTTAATGCCGGTGTACGTGTAGACGGATGGGACGCAGGCGCAAAAGAAATCGGCAACTACTTTGCTCCGTACACTTTCGTGTCGGACAGCGAGGTGCTCGGCGGCGTCAATAAAAACGGGACACCCGAAGTTGTCAAGTTCAACGACATGGTGGTAAACCGGACAAAGGATGTTCCGGTGAAGTGGCTCTTCGAGCCGATGATCGGAATTTCTCATCCTATTTCCGACCGCGCTTCAATGTACTATTCATTTTCCAGAACGATGCAGCCGCTTCCGTTTTCTGCGTTGTATGGAATTTCCTACCAAAAGTTTCATACTTCCCTGCCGAATGTTTCTCTGATTGATCAAGACCCTATGAAGTCTACAAATTATGAGATGGGTTTGCAGTATGCGATCTCGGATTACTTTGGAGTGAACGTGAGCGCCTATTACAGGACAATCAAGAACTACAATCAGATGGGATACACAGTTGTACCGAGGGCTGGGATTGGATCATTGTATTCTATCTTTTTCTATGGCGGTAGTGCCGATGTTCGCGGTATTGAATTAACTCTGAGGAGCAATTCTTTGCCTGTCGGTGATGTCCTGAGGCTGTCGGGTGATGTGACGTATACATACAGTTATGTTCGCTCACTTGCAGGCGGAACTGTCCTGCGTGGTCAAAATAACGGCACGTTCTTTACCACTGCGGGCGACAGCGCAAAATACAACGGCGATCTTCCGTTCGGCAATGCAGATTATTATGCCGGGTATGAACAATATATTCTTGGTGCAAATTCATCCAGCTTTGCCGGATACGACAGGTCTCATCGCGTGACCTTCATACTTAATTTCGATTTTCCGAGACCGTTCAGCTCAGTGCCTCTGGATTTTCATCTGAACACTTTTACAACGTATCAAAGCGGCTTCCTCTACCCGATCACTGCTGCTGATCCGCGCTCGAGACAGATCGGAACTGCCCCCTATAACATGAGAACCGATCTGAGGCTCGAAGCAGATTTCTCGATCGCTGGCTTGAGGGTTGCACCGTTTGTTGAAATCCTGAATGTATTCAATAGAGAGAATATCATCGCCTATGACAACAGTACAGCGGGACAACAGATGTGGGAGCAAAAAGGTATTCCGACAGGACCGTATGGATGGGCGGTACTTCCTGACGGTTCGAGCGTGTATGACATAGGAAGACAGGTGTACTCCGGCGTGGCAATCAATTTCTGACCTGACTGTCGCAGACAGGTCTTTCATTCCGTAACGAAATTTACAGGAGATGATATTATGCGAAAAATTTTATTGACAGGTTTGTGCATAATCTTTGCAACTGCACTTTCCTTGGGGCAAGTAGAACTTCGTGAGAGGACTGTTGCAATGAATATGCATCCTCCGGCTGTGAACAATGTTTTTCCCGGCACCGGAGAAATGATAGCAGGAAACCTTTGGGATTCATTTATGCCTATCTCCACCGGAGTCTATTACAGCGAGATCGCAAACAATCCAAATCGTCTCTGGGATCTTGTTAGAATGGGCAACTTTGACAGGCAGTGGAGTGCACCGACTGCAATGTGGCCCGGAGGCTTTCCTTTCAGCTACTACTGGAACCAGGATTTGCAGGCGGTTGAACATAGTCCCAATATTAACCCGACAAAGCAGCTCAGTTCGAGCGAAAACTTTGCCACGATGATCTGGACGGCAAGAATAGATTCGTTATGGCAAGCAACGTTTGGCATGAAATCCTACGTGATCGGGCCAATGTGGGTCAATCCGGATGGAACTCCCGATCCAAACGGTACAAACCGCTACGAATTGTATTACGAAGCCGGTTTTCCGACAAACCTCGGTGTGTGGGTGACGTTCCGTGCAATTCAATATACACAACCGTGGAACAGCATGAATAATTTCATACTCATCGGCGTGACGTTCAAAAATTATGGACTGCTGGATGTAAAAGCCGACGGTCATCCGACTTCTACAACGAACAAGATACAAGCGTTAGCGATGGGCTGGCATTCGGGCGATATTGGGTCACTCAATGTCAGCACAGCAGGTGCGAGAGGAGCATCGTCGTGGGGTTACGCCCGAATGTCAGGTTACATCGCCGACAACGACCCGAACGGCAGTCCGTGGAGCACACAGGTTACCTACCCCGGTGTCAATCCTGCTAATTATTCAAGCTACCCGGGCCCCAATTCCAATGTTTCGGCAGGTAAACACGACATGGGCATCAACTGTTCAGTCTTCAACTACTATACCGATGTCTGGATGGGCAAGACGTGGCTTGGTGCGAAAAAAGATACAAGCGGTCTTTATTCATCCCCTTCCGCAAAGACAATTTTTGGAAGCGATCCTGTCGGTACAGGTGCTGAGCGCGGGTGGTACATGTCGTCTGAAACGGGTGCCGGCGGATTGGAAAATGAACTCGACGCAGCGGCTATGTATACCATCTTCACTGCCGAATGGTACGCAGACGGCGGAAAAAGCGGCGATGCGAGCAAGTTGAACCTTGCCCCGAATCCGAATTACTTCCAATCGGGTACCGCAGGCGATGTGTTGTCATTTGTTCCGAAAGCATCACCCGCCATGCCGGACGGCGATTTGAAAAGCCAAACCGGTACGCTGAACAATGTTTGGGAAAGCGGCTGGACAAAAGGCTACACTGCAACAACGAATTTTGACGGAGACTCTTTCGTCGGGATAGGCCCTTTTGAACTTAATGTTGGTGAAGCAGTTACTGTTGTCGGTGCAGAATATGCCGGATTCAGAATGCAGGGATTTCTAAACTCACTCAATGCAGCACGGTATGCATGGGAAAACGGAGGCGTGCCGGTTGGCCCTGCCGCACCTGATATGAAAACGGCAATCACTGTTCCCGATAACAAGATTTCAGTAGAATGGACGAAAGTTCCGGATGAATCGGATCCGGGTTTCGGCGGGTACAAGATTTACCGCGCCAGCGCATTTCCCCAATTCAGTTCTCTCGATATTGGATTCCGGACGATGCAGCGTTACACGGAACAGATGCATGCGGGTTCGATAGACGCGGCGTACACTGACGCTGTCAATTCTAATTTCGATGCGTCGGGCGAACTGAACAAGATGCAGGCAGGCTATTGGGGACCATGGCAGATTCAGGCTGTCATCCCGAAAGACTCGCTTCAAAATTTCCTCCATTCCGACGGAACGTTCAGTTATGCCTTTAAGGATAATTCGCTCGACGTGTTGTTGGGATTTTCATACTGGTACTACGTCGCTGCCTATAATAACGAAACAAAAACTATCAACGGCGTAACAACGAACCATCTTGAATCGGGAAGAGTCAACGAAAATGGAGCGCTGTCACAATGGCAAGGGACATTCCCGTGGGCAACGCAAAGCAGCTATTATCCTACGAGCGCCGGCGGTCAAAAAGCAATTGGCGGAACGATTGTGGTTCAATCGCCTCCGATCAGCACCCAGTCGCTTGCAAACGGAACAGCGAAGATCGGTGTGAAGCCGAACCCGTACAAAAAAGAAGCGTTCTTCGATGTCGGTCTGGAGCATAAAATCATGTTCTATAATTTGCCCACGCAATGCACAATTACCATTCTCGACGTGTCCGGGCAAATCATTGACCAGATCAATTATACCGCCCCTACTTCCGCCAACGGTACGTTCTTCTGGGACATGTACTCAAAGGATGGACAGGAAGTTGCGAATGGACTTTATATCTATGCTGTGCAGTATGATGGCGGCCAACAAAACGGCTATTTTGCAATCTTACGGTAACCTTAAACACAGGAGTCTCGACCATGAAAAAATTAGCTTTAGTAACTCTTCTGGCAATGCTTTATGCTGTGACAGGTTACAGTCAAACTGCGAAGTCAGGCATCAATGCGTTGGCATTTCTCAAAATCGGAGTCGGCGGCAAACAGGTCTCGCTCGGATCAGCCGCAACGACATTGACCGGGGACCCAAATCAAATGTTCTGGAATCCAGCGGGAATTGTTGATGAACCCACGGATTTCTCAGCAAGCGTTTCATACAGCGATTGGCTGTTGGGCTTGAAGCAAGAAGCAGGTGCACTTACGTACAATCTGAGTGACATAGGGACACTAGGCGTAGGATTCATCACCTTCGGTGTATCGGGAATTCCGGCAGACCGTGATGTATTGCCGGCAAGCCTTTCTTCTCTGCAAATTGATCAGCAGACTTCTTCCACGTACGATTACAACGACATGGCAATTGTTCTGTCATTTGCAAGGCATGTCAGCGACGTTCTCTCGTTGGGGGTGAACGTGAAATATCTCCACGAAACGATTGACGACATGTCTGCCGGCGCATTTGCAGTTGATATCGGCTCCGACTATCGTGTTACTGATTTCTGGAGCGTCGGCGCTAAGCTGAGCAATCTCGGCTCAGATATCAAATATTATGATATCTCATCGCCGATTCCTCTTACCTTCTCTGTAGGAACGTCATTGCACAACAATTTCTCCGATGCGTTAAGCGGAGCGTTGTATTTTGATGTGGTGCAGCCTCAGGATTTGTCTCAGTTGTACTACACAGGAATAGACCTCAATGTGATCAAGATGGTTGATTTCCGCTTCGGCTATAAATTCAATTATTCTGATACGAAGGATGCAGGAACCTCGTTGAGAGCTCCGATCGAAACAAGCATCGAGGGGTTCTCTGCAGGTTTAGGCGCAAACGTAAATTTAGCAGACTACGGACTCAGGTTTGATTATACTTTCACTCAGATGCACCTGTTGAGCGATGTGCATCGGTTCACACTGAGTTTCAATTGGGGTAAATAATCAATCAGCAGAATGCCCCGCTGATTAGCGGGGCGTCTCTCTTTATGACCAGGAAATAGTCAGGGTGTGGTTTTCCCCTGACTATTTTCTTATTCACACTTGCACGAGGAGAAAATTCTATGC
This sequence comes from Bacteroidota bacterium, assembly GCA_028873075.1. Lineage (GTDB taxonomy): Bacteria > Bacteroidota > Ignavibacteria > UBA10030 > UBA8401 > JAJYOI01. The sequence goes on along the minus strand of JAGWND010000013.1, from coordinate 5,896 downwards.
CTCTTTCACCGTTACCACTTCTTCCTACAACAGTCATCGGCAGTTACTCGCTTCCCGTATGGCTTGAGCGCGTGCGCGAGCTTGGCGCGAAGGGGGCTTTAACGCCCGAACAAGTTGACGAAGCGCACGACAACGCTGTGAAATCTGCAATTAAGGATCAGGAACTTGCAGGCGTTGATATCATTACCGATGGCGAACTTCGCCGTGAAACGATGGTAAATTTTTTCTCCGCGCGCATTCACGGTTTTGATATGTCGGGAAAGATGAAACCGATCGGCAATCTTGATCCGAACATTCAAATGCTTGATCCGATCGTGCGTGACAAAGTCCGGCACAAAGGCAGCTTGGGTATGGAGAAACATTTTAAATTTTTGAAAGAGTACACCACACACGGGGCAAAAGTCTGCGTCACCGGTCCTCAAATGCTTGCAAAACGCGCAACGAATGAATATTATTCCTCTAACAAGGAATTGGTTTTCGATCTGGCAGGGGTTCTCAATATCGAATTGAAAAGTCTTGTTGCCGCAGGCTGCGGCTTCATTCAAATAGACGAACCTGTGTGGGTCGGCTATCCCAAGGATATGCCGTGGCTGGTGGAATCGTTCAATACGTTGATTGCCGGGGTGAATGCAAAGATCGCCCTTCACGTCTGCTACGGGAATTATCAATTGAAAAAATTATTTACCGGGCAGTATGCAGAATTGTTTCCCGCAATTCTCGAGACGAATGCACACCAGCTGAGTTTTGAATTTGCCGTTTCGGACGGCGTCGGTTTGGAGTTGTTCACACAATACAAAACAGAAAAAGAAATTGTGGCTGGAGTTATTGATGTGAAGGACGAAAAGATTGAAACGCCGGAGATCGTTGCCTCCCGGATTCGCAAAGCATTGAAGTTCATTCCGAAAGAAAAAATGTACATCAGCCCCGACTGCGGAATGAAATTCATGCCGCGCGCACGCGCCTTTGGGAAATTGAAAGCAATGGTCGAAGGGACGAAGATTGTCCGCAAGGAATTGGGTGCCGAGTAAACATGAAACCTTGCGAAGGTTCTGAACCTTCGCAAGGTTTCATCAAAAAAACCATGCAAGAAACATTTCTTTCTTCCGGAAATTCTCAATTGGACACGCTCTTTCCGCGCATCAAACATTTTCTTGATCAAGATGTTGTAGAATACGACATGTTTGGCAGAAAGGTGCGCGGCTATCGCACTCCAGACGCGCCGAGCATTTGGCTGCGCGATTATTCCGACATGATGCGCGCATTCAAATATTGGGAAGCGGATATGAAGAGCGTCATCGAACATTTTGCCGAAACACAATCAGAAAGGGGCTGGCTCTTCGATTATTTCACGATGACGCCGGAAAAAAAACCGTGTGAAAAAGAAAATTGGGCAAAGTACGTCCGCGTTCCGATTGAGGCTGATGTGGAGTATCGCTTCATCAAAGCTGTGTATCTTACATGGCAGGCAACAGGCGACGATGCGTGGCTCAAGACAATGCTGCCGCACATGGAGGACGCGCTTCAGTATATTCTCACTGATGAATGGCGGTGGGATAAAAAACATAAACTCGTGAAGCGCGGATATTCAATTGATACATGGGATTTCGATTACACCGCAGGGCGGAATCTGTGGCTGAATTTTCAAATCAACGAACGCACGTTGTGGGGAATTATGCACGGCGATAACTCTGGCTATTATGAGTCGTTCAGATTGCTGGCGAAGATGTATGCACATCTCGGCAATCGAAAACGGGCGGCATATTGGAATAAATTTTCCGATGCGTTCCGCAGACGAGCGAACAAAGTCTGCTTCAACGGAAAATTTTATACGCATCACGTTCCGCTTGTGCCGGTTTCAATTGTTGGAGTGGAAGAAGGCGAACAGCTTTCACTCAGCAATCCAATGGATGTCAATCGCGGGCTGGCGACGCACGCGATCGCGGTTTCCATTATCAAAGAATATCAACGTCGGGCTGGAACAAAATCGGCATTTGCAGAGTGGTTCAGCATTGATCCTCCTTTTCCTGCCGGGATTTTTGGAGATGAAAAAATAGCCCCGGGGGCGTACTGCAACGGCGGTATTATGCCTCTCGTCGGCGGAGAGCTTGCGCGCGCGGCGTTTGAGCATGGGTTTGAAAAATACGGCGTCCAACAATTGCTGAAGTACGAAGAACTGACGCGCACCAACGAATCGTACCTCTGGTATTTTCCAAATGGTGCACACGCAACGATTGAAACGAGCACGAGTCCTGATGCTTCTCCAACGGATGCGTGGGGTTCATCGGCAATGGTTTTCGCATTGGTAGAAGGATTGGCGGGAGTGACCGATGAAAGCAAACTGTTTCAGCGCGTACGACTTGCTCCGCGCTGGATCGCGGCGGGAAGGAATGATGCTGGCGTTCAGGTTGTGTACGGTGCATCGGGTGCATGGTTCGCCTATGAATTTCATCACAATGAAACCCGGAAAACGATCGAGTTGGAAATCAGCGGGAAGGCGAACGTCACTCTTCATCTGCTTCTTCCGCATAAGGCGAAGGCGGTCGAAGCTCGTGTGAATAAAAAAGCTGTTTCCTTTAAAAATTTTCGCGTTGAAGAAAGTCCGTATGTCAACGCGGCGTTTTCCGTGAAGAAAAAGTCAGATGTGATTGTGAGGTACGCACTATGAGAAGGCGGAATTTTCTTGGAGCCTCAGTCGGCGTGATTGTCGGCGCCACTCAAGCATGGCCGAAAACTGCGCATGGCATTTTTCACTTGAATACTCCGCTGCCTCCGCCCGACGCAAATGACGAATCGTTCTGGAAATTTGTCCGGATGCAATTTCCATTGACACACGACCGTGCCTATTTGAACACCGGCGGCTTAGGGGCTTCGCCGTACGCCGTGATTGATGCTGTCAAAAACAAAATGGATGAATTAGAGAAAATCTCCGAAACCGGGCACAGCGAAGAATTGTGGAAAGAAATCAAGACGGATGCAGCACGGCTTCTCGGCTGCGACTGGGACGAGATTGCGTTTACGCGCAATACCACAGAAGGGATCAATATTATCGCAGACGGCTTTCCTTTGCAACGCGGCGATGAAGTGATTCTGACGACACATGAACATGTCGCCAACGCTATTCCGTGGGTTGAAAAAAGCAAAACGCAGGGCATTGTGCTGAAAATGTTCGAACCATCGCTGAGTTCGCAGCAGGAAAATATTGACCGCATAGAAAAGCTGATCACTTCCCGCACACGGCTTATCAGCATTCCCCACGGCGTTACAACCACTGGCTTGATCATGCCTATTAAGGAAATTTCGCTGCTTGCAAAAGCCAAAAACATCTGGTTCTTTGTTGACGGCGCACAAACGCCGGGAATGTTCCCTTTCAATCTCCACGAGATGGGGTGCGATGCGTTTGCAACGAGCGGGCATAAATGGCTGATGGGTCCCAAGGAAACCGGACTGCTCTATGTACGCAAGAATATGCTCGATGTGATTCAGGCAAAATTCATCGGCGCGTATTCCGATAACGGATTCGATTTTGCGAAGCAGGATCTTGTACTTCATCCGAGCGCTCAGCGGTACGAATACGGCACGGTAAGTATTCCGCTTCGTGTCGGAGTGCATGCGGCCTTCAAATTTATAGAGAAGATCGGCATTGAAAACATCTGGAAACGCGATCAGGCGCTTTCCACAAGACTGTTCAACGCACTCCGCGAAATTCCGGATATTGTTCTGCTTTCACCGGAGAACAGCTCGATGCGTAGTGCGATGATCACGTTCAAGCATAAGAAAATTCCCTACATTCCGCTTCAGGCACATTTAGATTCTTACAAACTTCGCACGCGCGGTGTGGGTGAAGCCGGACTTGATGCCTTGCGGATCTCGACGCACATTTATAATTCGTTCGATGAGATTGATCGCGTGCTTGAAGGTATTCGTACTGCGAAAGCCTGAGATCAAAGGTGGCATCCACTTCGAAAGCGGAGACCATCTTCAGAGGAACAAGGAGAGTGAATGAAAACCGTCAACATTTATGATTACATCGTCATCGCCGCGTATTTTTTGTTTATGCTCGGTGTCGGCATCTATTTCATGCGCATCAACAAAGGTGCAAAGGAATATTTCGCCGGCGGCAGCATGATCCCGTGGTGGGTTTCCGGCATGACGTTGTACATGGCAAATTTCAGCGCGTGGACTTTTACAGGCGTTGCCGGCTTTGCATACTCCACAGGATTGTTCGCGCTTCTCTATTTCAGTGCCGGGCCGCTTGCGTATTATTTCGGCTCGCAGCTTACGGCAACGCGGTGGCGGCGCACGCGCTCGATTTCTCCGGTGGAATATACCTACACGCGCTTCAACATTACCACGCAACAATTTTTCGGTTGGGTGATCGGGCTGAACTACACACTGTCCGCCGGCGTCCAACTCGCTGCTACGTGTAAGCTGCTTGCGCCTGTGATGGGGTTAGATATTACGATGGTAACAATTGTTACGGGCGTTGTCATTTTGTTGTATACATTCCTTGGCGGACTGTGGGCTGTTTCAATTACCGATGTGATTCAAGGTGTTATTCTTCTCAGTATTACGTTCATTGTGATGCCGCTGAGCCTCATGATGGTCGGCGGAGTATCGAATCTTATTGCGAAGCTCCCCCCGCTTTCACTCGATCACACGTACAACGGAGTGCATTACACCATTCATTGGGTGATCTCGATTTTTATTATCATGACACTCGGCACTGCCGGCGGCGCTGCGCAGAGATTTTATTCCGTGAAAGATGAACGGGATGCAAAACGCGTCGGAAAGCTTGCCGCCGCATTGTTTCTCACCGGACCTCTTGTATTTGGAATTCCGCCGTTGGTTGCACGAGTGGTGTGGCCCGATTTATCGCAGATTGCCTTTTTCAAACCGTATGCCGGCAACAACCCGCAAGACCTTGTCTTTATCGGATTGTGTTTGAAGCTGCTGCCGAACGGACTCATCGGCGTTTTTCTTGCTGCGATGCTTGCCGCAACAATGAGCACGCTGAGCGCGGTGTACAATTTGGTGTCGTCCATCTTTTCACGCGATATGTATCAAGGGATGCTGCGTCCCCGCACAACTGACGAAGAATTATTGACGGTGGGCAGGAGAGCGTCTGTCGGCATAGGGTTAATTGTTACTGTGTTAGCGGTGATTTTTGTCAACAGCCAGTTCGGCATCTTCAACCTTATGCAGGCATTCTTCACATTGCTGAATATTCCCGTCATTGTTCCGTTGGCATTTGGTTTGCTCTTCCGCCGCGTGCCCAAATGGTCGGCTGTTGCCTCTATTATTTGGGGGTTGTTGGTCGGGGCAACGGCGCGGTATGCGCTCGGCTGGGATATCGGTCCGCAAGTCTACCTTTCGTTTGTCATGTCATTCGGAATTTTTGCGGCCTCGTTCCATCTCGGTGTTCTCTACAAGAAAAGAAAGCCGACGCTTATCCTTGTTTCGCTTTTCATCTTTATCTCGCTTGCGCTGCTCTTCACGCGAACAATTGTTAATGGTATTGAAGTATGGAATGAAGTTGTTGCAATTGCCGTAGCATTTGGCGTCGGCGCAAGTCTCTATGGCTTCGCAAAACTTTTCGCTTCGGAGACGGACGAACAGAGAAAACTTGTCGAACAATTCTTCGCTAAGCTCGATACCCCGATTGATGTTGCAAGAGAAGTTTTCGGCGCAGGGAAAAAGCAGATATCCACATTCCCGTTGGTTGGCGGAACGACAATCGTGATGGGAGTATTGGGAAGTCTTATTCTTTTTACCGTTCAAGGCTTCAGAGAAACAATCATCATGGTGGTGATGATTTCCCTCATGATCATCTTCGGCGTTTTCATGTGGTATTTCGGGAAAAAATCTGAAATCAGAAATGCGGGCCAACAGCGTCAAT
>JAGWND010000223.1 GCA_028873075.1 Bacteroidota bacterium | reverse complement strand
CTTCATGTACGACATCGCACCGCAAGCCGAAAACATGTCCGTTCGTCTTGCCGAACGATGCAATTTTTTGATTTATTTTTTCTTTGTTCGTGCCGAGCAGTACAACTTTCGCTCTAGCATCGAGCAGGCCTTTTGCCATAGCACTGCCGAGAATTCCGCTGCCACCTGTGACGACTGCTACTTTGTTTTCAACACTAAAAAGTTTGTTCACGTAATCCATGATGTTTCGAACAAAAAATTAGTTCCATAGTATAACAATTGTTTCGTGAATTTCAAATTTACATAGTAAGAGACTTTACCTCGCCCGCCGAAACGTTTCATGAAGATTGCCACCACAAGCTTTTCGAGTTGATAAGCTGCTATGACTCCAACGACAGATGCAGATAAAATTCTCTGTAATTAAAAAACCGGACAAAGTGCAAGGCGGGATTTCCGGCTTTAGCCGGGACCTCGTTCCGCTTATGCGGAATGTACTGTTTCGCTTTGTCGAACCAGCCTGACGCCGGGCATGTTGAAAATTCGACCTGCCGTTATCATACCTAATGAGTTGAGCAATCGGTGCATTTTTTTCTGAACCAGCCTCCCGGTCTCTCGCTTAAGAATTCGGGATGAGGGAGAAGGGTTTTGGGTGCAAAACAAATTATTCAAGAAAATTTCTTTTTACATAACACTAAAAACAAGGGAAAGCGAATTTTAGTTGATTTTCAGCGACAAACAGTCGATAATGAGAAATTTGAGATTTCACTTGCTTTTTTGATGTTTGGTTTTTATTATTGAAACGGTTCAACTAATATTTAACCGATAAACCTAATAGTATTGTTCCATTATTGGTATATACAATCCCTCCCGCGAATGACTGAAATGGAAGAAATCAAAAATGATTGAAGAGCTTCCTCGTGATGAAGTATTAAAGCAAGAAGAAGTGCTTGTTTATAAGAATCCGCACTTGCCTGTAAAAAGCAGGGTGATTGATCTTCTGAGCCGGATGACGCTGAGAGAAAAAATTGCTCAAATGCTTTGCATCTGGGGGCAAAAAAGAGAAATTCTTTTTGATGCGGAGGGAAATTTTGATCTGTCACGTGTAGAACTCCATCTCAAAGACGGCATTGGACAGATTGCACGACTCAGCGATTGCAACGGCGGTTTGAACGCAGAGGAATCGGTGGCGCTGGCGAACACCATTCAGAAATTTTTTACCGAAGAAACACGGCTGGGCATACCTGTTATTTTTCATGAAGAATGTCTTCACGGACTTGCGGCGAAGGAAGCGACGAGTTATCCTCAGCCCATCGGTTTGGCATCCACGTTCGATCCGGAGCTTGTAGAAGAAATTTACACCGCGATTGCCGAAGAGACTCGAAGCCGCGGCGCGCATCAAGCGTTGACTCCTGTTGTCGACGTTGCGCGCGAGCCGCGATGGGGCAGAGTCGAGGAAACGTTCGGGGAGGATCCGTACCTTGTTGCTCAAATGGGAATTGCGGCGGTGAAAGGTTTTCAGGGAGACGGTACTTTTAAAGATAAAAAAAGAATTATTGCGACTCTCAAACATTTTGCCGCACACGGTCAGCCTGAATCGGGAATGAATTGCGGGCCGGTGAATGTCTCTGAGCGCCTTCTTCGCGATACATTCCTGTATCCTTTTAAGGAAGCGATCAAAAAAGGAAAAGCGAAAAGTGTGATGGCGTCGTACAATGAAATTGACGGTGTTCCCTCTCACGCCAACACATGGCTTCTGCGCAATGTTCTCCGCGGTGAGTGGGGGTTCGAAGGATATGTTGTCTCCGATTATTATGCGATCGCCGAGCTTCATGAACGGGACGACGTGCTCAGTCACAGAATCGCTGCCGACAAAAATGAAGCAGCATCTCTCGCCGTTGCTGCCGGCGTAAATATTGAATTGCCGGACCCGGATTGCTATCCTCGTTTGATCCAGCTTGCTGAAGAAGGAACGATCAAGGAGTCGGCAATTGACGAACTGGTCGCTCCATTGCTGAGATACAAATTTGAAATGGGATTGTTCGAAGATCCGTATGTGAAGCCGGAACTAATCCACGAAAACGGAAAGCTTGAACATGACAGAGCGCTCGCCTTGCGCGCCGCCCGTGAAACGATTACCTTGTTGAAGAACGACGGCAGTGTGCTGCCTCTCGACCCGGGCCGCTACAAAACCATTGCTGTCATCGGACCGAATGCCGACCGGGTATTGTTAGGCGGGTACAGCGGGACGCCGAAATATTACACCACTCTGTTGCAAGGAATCAAGGAGAAAGTCGGAAAAAAGTGTACCGTGCTTTATAACGAAGGGTGCAAAATTACTATCGGCGGTTCGTGGAATGACGATACCGTCACGTTTCCGGATTCCGAAGATGATCGAAAGCTCATTAAACAAGCCGTGGCGACAGCGTTGCAAGCAGATGTCGTCGTTCTTGCATTGGGCGGCAACGAGCAAACATCGCGCGAAGCGTGGAACAAGAATCACATGGGGGACAGAGCCGATCTTGAACTTATCGGAATGCAGAACGAGCTTGTGAAGGCGATTGCCGAAACCGGCAAGCCGATTGCCGCTATGCTGTTCAACGGAAGACCGAACTCAATCAATCGTCTCAATGCTCACGTTTCGGCAATACTTGAATGTTGGTACTTAGGACAGGAAACAGGCGCTGCTGCTGCCGACGTTCTTTTCGGAGATTACAATCCCGGGGGTAAGCTGCCGATTTCGTTCCCGCGGTCTGCCGGACATTTGCCCTGCTACTATAATTACAAACCATCGGCACGGCGCGGATATTTGCACGATGCTGTATCGCCGCTTTTTCCGTTCGGTTACGGTCTCAGCTACACGACGTTTGCTTGTACCAATTTGAGACTTGAAAAAGAGGTCATTCGGCCTGACGAATCCACAAAAATGTGGGTTGATGTGGAGAATACAGGCGCGCGGGCAGGAGAAGAAGTCATTCAAATGTACATTCGCGATCTCGTCAGCTCCGTAACACGCCCCGTAAAAGAGCTGAAAGGATTCAAACGGATTTTTCTCAAGCCGGGGGAAAAGCAGACAATTGCACTGCCGATTACACCCGAGCATTTGGCATTTACAGACATCCACATGAAAAATGTTGTTGAACCGGGGGATTTTCACATCTCGGGAGGCTCTTCTTCACGCGATGAAGACCTCTTGACCGTTGTTCTGCATGTTGTGTAAATATAAAACCAAAACTTTTTTCAGGAGGCACTGTGCAGGCAAACCCAGAAAAGCTCCCCGTTAAAGAAAAAGTCGGTTACGCGTTAGGCGATACCGCAGCCAACTTCATTTTCCAGACAATGGTGATGTTTCAGTTGGCTTTCTACACCGATACGTTCGGCATTACCGCGGCGGCGGCGGGAACGCTGCTCGTCGTCGTTCGCGTGTGGGATGCAATCTTTGACCCGATGATGGGTATCGCCGCCGACAAGACAAAGACACGCTGGGGAAAATTTCGCCCGTGGGTTCTTTGGACTGCCGTGCCCTTCGGCATTATGGGGTTTCTTACATTCATGACGCCCGATTTCAGTGCGAGCGGAAAACTGGTGTACGCCTACATCACGTACATAGTATTGATGATGGTCTATTCTGCAAACAACCTCCCCTATTCGGCGTTAAGCGGCGTGATGACGGGAGACTTCGTGGAACGAACAAGCTTATCGTCGTACCGGTTTGTCTTCGCAATGATCGCGCAGCTTATCATTCAGGGCCTCGCGCTGCCGATGGTGTACTACTTTGGGCAGGGCAACAGCGCGAAAGGATATCAATGGACAATGGGAATTTTTTCATCGCTTGCCGTTCTTCTTTTCTTCATCACTTTTCTTTCTACCAAAGAACGCATTCAGCCCGATCCCGCTCAGAAAGCAACGGTGCGACAGCACTTCGCCGATTTAGGAAAGAACAGACCGTGGATTGCGATGTTCGTGCTCACACTCATTTTGTTCATTACGCTTGCGATGCGCGGCAGTGTAGTGCTGTATTATTTCAAATATTACGTCGGCAACGACAGCTACTTCAGTATGTTCAATGTGCTGGGAACGGCGTGCACGATCATCGGAATTTTCTTTTCGAAAGGGCTTGCCGTCAAATACGGTAAGCGGAATGTGTTCATCGGCGGGCTGATCGGTACGGCGCTCTTCTGCGTACTGTTTGTGTTCCTGCCACCGAATGCAATTGGAATGATGTTTGCGTTTGAAATGCTTCGGCAGTTCGTGTACGGGTTTACGATTCCGCTGCTGTGGGCAATGATGGCGGATGTTGCCGATTATTCAGAATGGAAAAACAACCGCCGCGCGACGGGTATTGTTTTCTCTGCAATTGTGTTCGCACTGAAAGCAGGTTTGGGTTTCGGCGGAGCGATCACAGGGTACGTGCTTTCATTGTACGGATATGTTCCGAACGCCGCGCAAACCGCACCCGCTCTTCACGGTATTGTGATGACGATGAGCATTTTACCCGCAATCACGTTCGGATTGTGTGCCGTTGTTTTGTTCTTCTACAGCATTGACAGGCAGGCGGAAATTCAGATTACAAGCGAGTTAGCGGAGAGAAGAAAAGCGTACGCGGTGAGCTGAAATTTTCCTCACTTCATTTCTTTCACCAACTCGTTCGCTGCATTCACAAGATAGATGTAGCTTGCGCCGAGGCTTACCACGTACTCATTCTCGCCCCAGAGAAAGGGCCAATCTTCTTTGTTTTCCGGGAAATCCGGCTTGACAACGAGTGTTCCCGGAACAACGCCTCCGGCAATGAATGTAAAATCGGCGCGGTTATTTCCGTAAGCGATTTTTTTTGAAACCGTCCCGAAATCAAAAACAAAAGAGATATTCGAGCCGGGATGGCGGCCGTAAATGTACTCTAAACCGGAAGATAGACATCTAACGTCGGATACCATGCATCGTGGTAAACATCCGATGCGGAAAGGTTTTGTGCGGATCGAGTCGTATTCGATTTCATAGAGACCATTCTCTCTTACAGAAGAAAAGTCGAACGTGTAATAATTGTATCGAAGATAGGCGCCCCGTTTTTTTAATTTATCTTTGAATGTCTCAACGAGCTTTCCATCGTTGTTCACTTTCAACAAGCGTGCAACCGGAAGAGGATGATCATTCTTATCGAACTCGATGACAACAACTTTTCTCTGCATCGGAGCATAGCCAGCTTGAGGTACTCATCCACGCTTTTGGCGTGGAAACTTCTTCTGCAATGGCATTCGTTGTCATTTGTAGTCGTGGTTCGACTTCGCTCACCACGACAGCCGCCCTGAGCGAAGTCGAAGGGCGGAAAAATCTCTTTCTTCTCGATGTCATTAGCAGAATGAGCGACCATCGGTTTCCGTATCCAGTTGGGGATTGTTGTTGCCGTGAGAAACCATGTTACCGCTTCTCCCGCTTTCCCGGATGGAATAAGACTGCGCA
>JAGWND010000222.1 GCA_028873075.1 Bacteroidota bacterium | reverse complement strand
GCAATACCGACATCGAAAAAACGTTCGGGAAATCTCTTTTGAAAAATCGTCAACCCGGTTCCATCGGGCATCGCGGCAGTAATGCCGACAACCTTTCGGTTTGTCTCGGCAATTTCTACCAATGCGTTGCCGAAAATCGAAGTGTACGACGGCGGCTCGCCGGCTTTTTTTAACTGGATTCCCGTCACCTTGTCAAACGGGGTTACACCGTGAAGGCGTGTCGCTTCTTTTTCTGCCGGCTCGTATCCTTTTCCTTTTTCGGTGATGACATGAACCAAAATCGGTCCCTTCAAATTCTTGACGTGCCGAAATACTTCGACTAACTTAACAACGTTATGCCCGTTGAACGGCCCGAAATATCTGAAGCCGAGCGCTTCAAACAGCATTCCCGGCGTCATGACGGCTTTCAATCCTTTTTCGACATTTTGGGCAACCGAGCGAAGCCTGTCGCCGAACGAATCGAGTTTGCCGGTCAACTCCCAAACATTCGCTTTGAATTTATTGTAGCCCGGATGCGTGAGAACTTCGGAGAAATAATTATGAAACGACCAGATGCTCGGAGTAAGCGACGAAAGCGATACCATCTTGTTGTCGTTTAATACAACGATGACGTCTTTTTTGAGAAGCCCCGCATTGTTCATGGCTTCGTACGCCATGCCGCCGGTCATCGAACCATCGCCGACAATTGCGACAACTTTGTAATGCTCATTATTGAAATCTCTTGCCGTAGCAATTCCCAGTGCTGCGGAAATTGCCGTGCTGGCGTGTCCCGCACCAAACACGTCGTACTCGCTTTCGCTGCGCTTGAGAAATCCGCTCAGTCCGTTAAGCTGCCGCATCGTGTAAAAACGATCTTTTCTTCCGGTCAGGATTTTATGAGGATACGCCTGATGACCAACATCCCACACCAGTTTGTCTTCCGGCGTGTTGAAAACGTAATGTAACGCAACTGCCAACTCAACGGCGCCGAGGCCTGCGCCAAGATGCCCGCCGGTTTTTGAAACAGAATCTACGAGAAACTCCCTGATCTCTTTGCACAGCGGCCGAAGATTTTGCGTCCCGAGCTTGCGCAGGTCGGCTGGCTCATCAATTGCGTCCAACAATCGTTTTGTACTTTCTATCGCCACTTGTTGTTCTCATTCAAAATTAAGAAGCTCGAACTTTCCATTCATATCTTTCACAAGTTTTTGAATCCGCAGCTCTGCCTTCGAAAGTGTTTCCATGCACTCTTTCGAAAGCTCGATGCCTTCTTCGAAAAGCTGAATTGACTGGTCGAGCGGGACTTCCCCCCGCTCGAGCATCTCAACAATTTTTTCCAAACGGTCCAGCGATTGCTCGAATGTGCGCTTCGGCTCTTTTTTTGACGAAGGCATCGTCACCCTCCTTTCACAACGTTTGTGATCACCGACTGCGCTACCCCGTCATGAAATTCGATCTGTACATCATCATGAGCGGAAAGCCGCTTCACGGAAGGGATAACCTTTCCTTTATCGCTGTCAGCGCTATGTTCCGCTTTCCGAACGATAGCGTAGCCGCGCTTCAAAACCGCTTGAGGGTTTAACGAATGGACGCGCTTCATCAAGCTTTCCGAACGATGATGAGAGAGCGACACAACATGAGAAATTGTTTGCAGCAACCAGTGTTCCATCTCGTCCACCCGCTGGCTCCGCTGACGAAGAAGATCCACAGGCTTGTTGAAAGAATGGCTTTCTCTGAGGTAATGAACTCTTTCCTTCTTCGAGTTGATAATTGCACTCACGTGTTGTTGCATAGTATAGCAAAAATTGCGAAGAGTTTCAAGAACTTCGGCGCGGTCGCGCACGACTAATTCCGCCGCTGCTGAAGGCGTGGGCGCTCGTAAATCCGCAACAAAATCCGCAATGCTGAAATCAATTTCGTGTCCGACCGCGCTGATGACAGGGATTGCTGAATCGTAAATGGCACGGGCAACGATTTCTTCGTTGAACGCCCACAAATCTTCCAGCGACCCGCCGCCTCGTCCGACAATCATCACATCAACATTTCCATAATCATTTAGACTGTGAATCGCTTCAGCTATTTCTTCCGCCGCACCGATGCCTTGCACTTTCACCGGAACAAGAATGATGTCAAGTCCCGGAAAACGGCGCGTGAGAATGTTCAGCATATCACGGATAGCTGCACCGGTCGGCGAGGTAACAATGCCGATGCGCTCGGGATATAACGGAAGAGGCTTCTTGTGCTCTCCATCGAAAAGCCCTTCGGCTTGCAGCTTCTTTTTCAAACGTTCAAAAGCCAGTTGAAGCTCTCCCGCTCCCAGCGGCTGAATCTGTAAACAGTCAATTTGATAATTTCCTCGCGGCTCGTACACGGTAATGTTTCCGCGCAAAAGCACTTTCATTCCATCAGTCGGGCGAAAGAGAACTTGCGCCGCACGACTTCGCCACATCACGGCAGAAAGCTGCGCTCCCTCGTCTTTTAATGTGAAATACCAATGTCCCGATGAATGTTGCTTGAAATTGGAAATTTCTCCCTCCACCCACACTTCGCTGAACCCCATTTCCAAAACACCCTTAATGCGGCGCGTAATTTCGGTTACAGTGAGAACGTGGCTTCCTTTTTTGAGAGGATTTTCACTGGTGCTTGCCGCGCCATCTTCGACTTCAAACAGATCCATAGTTGAATATAGTTGAAAAACTATAAACATCAAATGATTGTCTTTGTGTCTTCGTAACAGAGTCATTATATTACACGCACAACAGGAGGAACAATGAAGCTTGACATTCTCGCTATCGGTGCTCATCCCGATGATATCGAACTTACCTGTGCAGGCACGCTCGTGAAAGCCGCACGAGAAGGAATGCGCACCGGTATCGTTGACCTGACACAGGGAGAATTAGGCACACGCGGCACCAAACAGATTCGTGCGCAGGAAGCGGAAGAGGCGGCACATATTTTAGGATTGATGACCCGCAGGAACTTGAAAATGCACGATGGCAACATTGAACTTAACAGAAAAAACCTTCACACCGTTATTGCACTTTTGCGAGAATTACAACCGCGGATTCTTCTGATCCCGCATTTCAACGAGAGGCACCCCGACCACATGCACACTTATCAGCTTGCACGTGAAGCATGGTTCTATTCCGGCTTGGCGAAGCTCAAGACAACAATGAGCGGCAAAGCACAACAACCGTTTCGCCCTAATAATTTTTTCAGTTTCATGCAAAAATTTGAATTCATCCCTGCCTTCATCGTTGATGTGAGCGATACATTTGAACTTCGCATGAAATCAATCCGCGCGCATCGCTCGCAATTTTTTAATCCTGAAAGCAAAGAGCGGGAAACTATTCTCAGCAAACCGGAGTTTCTAAAGGAAATAGAAACGCGGGCAATGTATTATGGGCAATCAATCGGCGTAATATACGGTGAGCCGTTTTATTCGTACGTCCCGGTCGGCATTGAGAATATTTTTGACCTGGCATTGACAAAAGGATGAATAATCTATGAATTGTCCTCACTGCGGTGAACTCATTAAAGAAGGCGCAAACTTTTGCCCCGCTTGCGGAAGCCGAATCGGCGCTGCAAGCACTCCTTCCGCCGGAACAATTCCCGGAAGGAAAGTAATGAGCGCACGGGCAAAAGTGCTCTATTCTTGTCTCGCAGGAATCTTAATTATAGGCATGAGTGTCGTGTTTGTAAAGAGTTTACCGAACGGTGAACCGCCGATCATTCAACACCAGCCGGTCGTCACTCAAGTCGCTTCGGTTCGCGGTGTCAATCTTGATATGAAGCCGATTACATCGAAAATTGAAAACGGCTACATCATTATTCCACTTGATGAAGTGATTCAAAAGAAGATGGTCTCATTTACCTATCAAGGAAAAAATAGAAGCGTCAACTTAATGGCATTCATCAATCCGGAAGGTAAGCTGGTAACTGCGGTAGCAATCTCCGAGCCATGCAATTCAAACAGTTTTCACACCGAGGGAAATGAGCTCGTCTGCAATGTGTGCGGCACACGATGGGATTTTACAACGCTCGAAGGCGTCAGCGGCTCGTGCCAAAAATATCCGCCCGATCCGATTGCAAGTGAGGTTGCGGCCAACGAAGTAAAAATTCCTCTGCAAGAAGTTGAGCAGTGGAAAATGAGAATCTAAGCAAAAATTCCCAGGTAGGCGGTACGCACTTCCGAATAAAGCTCAGGAAGATTTTCTCTGGAAAGCTCGTTCAGCAAGCGGAGTTTCTCCAGCAATAGCTCGTGAGAATCCCACAGAGACACACGCCCTTTCCCTTCCGACAAAAACAGATTGGCTGCTATGCCAACACAAATCGCGTCGTCTGCAAACCCGACACCTCCCAGCGCCCCTTCAGGAATCACATCAACCGGACAAACAAGATAGGCAACAATGGCGATAAGCCTCTTCTTCTCAGCTAAAGAAAGAGAGCGTGTATTCACCATGTCAATGATGATCTCAAGGATAGCCGGAAGCTGAACGATAATTGCTGCAATCGCTTCGTACGTTTCGTGAAGCCGCGGCGTTCCTGAAGCGTTCCGGTACGTTGCAAGTGTGGATTCAAGCGAATGGCAAATTTCTTCCGGAGACTGTATTTCAACTTGAGATTTTAATTCTTTGGGATAATGATGAAAGCCTTCCGGATCGAAAACCAACCGGTACGCGCGCCGGTATTTTGGAAATCGTGAATAAAGATACCACCGTAAAAGAAAGAGCATAGGTACCTCAGGATAGTAACGTGAATGTTGTTATTCAAGATGAAGCGCATCTTTCTGTCCGATAAAGTTAACAACATCTTCTCCGCCGTCAACGCCGATGGTATTTCCTGAAATAAATGCCGCATCGTTGTGGGAAAGCAGCGCGATCGCTTTTGCAACATCCTCTGGCGTCGTTGTCCGCATCGCAGGGTTTTTCGCTTTGGCAATGCCGAGCATTTTCAAAGCACCTGGAATTTTGCGAAGTGCTGCAGTATCGGTAACGCCAGCCATGATGGCGTTGCACGTAACGCCGTGCGGACCAAGCTCAAGGCTTAGCTGGCGGATGTACGATTCAAGCGCAGCTTTCGCAGCAGAGACCGCTCCGTAATTCGGCAATTGGGAATGCCCGCCGGAACTTGTCATCGCATATACGTGTCCGCCCCGGTTCATCAGACCGGCATTGAACACTGCCTGCGTCCAGTACACCAGAGAATTTGCCATGACGTCCAATGTCATTTCGACTTGTGCTTGCGTCATTTGTTCTTTCACGTCGGTCGTAACAAGCGGACGCAGCGTTCCGAACGCGAGCGAATGCATGAGGACCCTGACGTTCGATTCAGGAGATTTTGCAAATTCAGCGGTGAGAGCCTCAACCACCTCCTTCCGCTTCAGGGGATCGGATGCATTGATATTAAAAAATAGTGCCTGTACTCCGTTCGCTTCGATATCCTTTTTTACTTTTTCTGCATTAGGTAATGTTGC
>JAGWND010000221.1 GCA_028873075.1 Bacteroidota bacterium | reverse complement strand
TGTACATCTTAAAGGTCCCGGTGAATTCAAGGCGGGTGATATTCAGGAACAAAGCCCGGAAGTTGACATTCTCAATCCCGATCATCACATTGCCACGCTCAACAAGGATGCGGACTTCGATATGGAGCTTCGCATCGGACGCGGGAAAGGATACGTGACGGCAGAAGAGAATAAATTGCCGGATCAATCGCTCGGCGTCGTTGCGATTGATTCTATGTTTACGCCGATCATCAATGTGCGGTATGCTGTTGAACCGACGCGCGTCGGGCAGCAAACGGATTACGAAAAGCTCGCGCTCGAAATCGAAACCGACGGCTCCATTGCTCCGGAAGAAGCGCTGACGTACGCGGGAAAAATTCTGCGCGACCACATTCAGCTTTTTATCAATCTTTCGACAGAAACGCCGGGTGAAAAAGAAGAGATCGAAGAAGATGCCGAGGTTGCCCGCATCCGCAAAGTGCTGAAGATGAGCGTAGACGATCTGGAACTCTCCGTCCGGTCACACAATTGTTTGAAGGCGGCAGATATTAAAACGATTGCCGATCTTGTCCGCCGTGATGAAGCGGAACTGCTGAAGTTCCGCAACTTCGGCAGGAAGTCACTGGCCGAGCTGTCGGCGATCATCGAAGAACAAGGCTTGACGTTCGGAATGGATGTTGACAAGTATCTGAAAGACGGGGACTAAAAATAGCAGGTTGATGATTGCAGATTTGAAAAGGAGCAGACAATGATTCACGGCAGAGCAGGCAGAAAATTGAAGCGGACGGCGAGCCACCGCAAAGCGACATTGAGCGCACTTTCAACCGCACTGCTGCGGCATAAGAAAATCCGCACGACGGTTGCCAAAGCAAAGGAGACCCGTATGGTTGTGGAAAGAATAATTACGCGGGCGAAGCGGGCAGTTGCAAAAGAAAGCGAAGGCGCGCCCAAAAATGTTCATGCGCGCCGTGAAGTAGCCCGTTTCATTCACGACAAAGAGGTTGTAAAGCAGCTTTTCACTGAAATCGCTCCGAAGGTGGCAAACCGCGCTGGGGGGTACACCCGCGTTGTAAAATTAGGACAGCGATTGGGCGACGGTGCCGATCTCGCAATTCTTGAACTTGTAGATTACAATGTTGCACAGGAAGAAACGAAAACGCCTGCTCGCCCGCGACGTACACGTCGTCCGCGCAAAGCCGGAGCGGGGAAGCCGGCGGAGACAGCTTCTGAAAGATCTGCAGAACTGGTATCGGAAACGGAGCAAGCATCTGTACCAAAGGAGCTCCCCTCACCGGGGCAGCCGGATCAGCCTCAGGTCGCTAAGGTCTCCGCTGGAGCTGAACCACCGACGGAACCAGCCGCGTAGTTTTATGAAAATTGTTACTGTAGATTTTGCCGTCGGCGCAGCGAACCTGCACCAGCTTCCGAAAAATGGATTACCGGAAATCGTTTTCATCGGGCGTTCGAATGTCGGCAAATCATCCCTGTTAAACAAGATAGCTCACCGAAAAAATGCCGCCCGCATCAGCTCAACGCCGGGGAAAACCCGAGAATTGAACTATTATCTTATCAACAAACAATTCTACTTTGTCGACCTTCCCGGATACGGCTACGCAAAAGTGGCGGAACATGTGAAAGCCGGTTGGACAGCGCTGATTGAAAATTATTTTCTCACGAGAAAACAAATTGCCTTCGCTGTGCAAATCGTGGATGCGCGCCTCGGTCCGACCGATCTTGATAACCTGATGATCGGCTGGCTCGACTTTTATGAAATCCCGTTTGTTCTTGTGATGACAAAAGCGGACAAAACCCCGGTCAGTCGTCTGCAGATGCAAATGAGTGCAGTGAAAACGGCGATGAGTAAATACCGCTTCGTGCACGGTATCATACCGTTTTCCGCCGTCACAGGGGAAGGACGCGGCGATTTGCTGACGATTATTGAAGATCATCTTGTGCCTGCCCAAAGTCCATCGTCAAAAAAGTTTGCGCGCCGCGATGTCTATCTTTCTTCCCGGAGATTTTCTCCGAAAGAACCGGGGCGAACAACCGCTGTGGCATAAAAATCACGCACTCCGGCACAACGTGTTCTTTGCCTTGTCGCTCCAATTTGAATTTTTCCTCCGCTTGCTTCTCTTTTCCATTTCCAGTATTTTCAATGTGTAAAGAGTTCAATGTCTTCCACAATGCCTGCACCTCCCGAGAGTTCGGGCTGGTTTACAACTAATTTTTTCGCAGAGATTTCACCCCCCAAAGGAGTTTTTTGAAATGAAAAAACGATTATTTACCCCCGGACCTACTCCCGTTCCGGAACATGTGATGTTGACAATGGCTGAGCCGATCATTCATCACCGAAATCCGGAATTCAACGAGATTCTCACCCGCGTCAACCGCAATCTTAAATATCTTTTTCAGACAGAGCAGCCCGTGCTCACGCTTACCTGTTCCGGCACCGGCGGAGTCGAGGCGACATTTGTCAGTTTGCTTTCTCCCGGCGATACGATCATTGCCGTGAACGGCGGAAAGTTCGGCGAGCGATGGGTAAAGATGCCGCGCGCACTCGGCTTGAAGTCAGTCGAAATAAAATTGGAATGGGGAAAAGCGCCGACGGCGGATCAAATTCTTTCTGCACTGAAAAAAAATCCTGAGACGAAAGCGGTGTATCTTACGCACAGCGAAACATCCACCGGTACCGCAACGGATGTCAAGGCGCTTGCGCGCGCCATCCGGGAAAATTCCGACGCACTCGTCTGTGTGGACGGCATTACGGCGGTCGGTGCACATGAATTGCGCTTCGATGAATGGGGGCTTGATGCATGCGTCACCGGCTCTCAAAAAGGATTGATGATTCCGCCGGGACTTGCGTTCGTTGCACTGAGCCGGCGCGCAATTGAAACGATGGAGCATTCGACGCTGCCGAAATTCTATTTCGATCTTCGCAAAGCTCTCAAATCATACGAGAAGAACGATACGCCGTTTACACCGGCAGTGTCGCTTGTTATCGGCGTTGATGCTGCGCTTGAAATGATCCGTACAGAAGGGATCGAAAATATCTGGAAACGCCACGAGAGATTGGCGATGGCAATTCGCGCCGGTCTTTCTGCGCTTGGCTTGAAACTGTTTTCCAATTCACCTTCGTACGCCGTTACACCGGTGTGGGTACCGGAAGGCGTGGAGTGGAAAACCTTCAACAAAATTTTGAAAACAAAATACGGCATCACTATTGCCGGCGGGCAGGATGATTATGCCGGAAAGATTTTCCGCATTTCGCACTTGGGATATTATGACGAAATGGACATGGTGACGATGATGACGGCGTTGGAAATGACGCTGCGTGAAAGCGGGTACGCATTCGATGCCGGTGTTGGGGTTCAGGCTGTTGTAAAATATCTTCATCAGAACGGAGAGTAACGCGCAAAAGGGAAAATCAGCCGAGAATTTCACGGATGATTTTTTTCAAAGTTTAATTCGTGCAATCAGCGGTTTTCAAAAAGTTTCACAATTCACATCTGGCGCAGTAGCGTCATCACCCCCGGCAAGCCGGGGGTGAGTTGTATCTTCATTCACTAACTCACATCATAATCATTATGAAAATTCTCATCAGTGATCCGATCGAACAAAGCTGTGTTGACATTCTGATCCGCAACGGATTTCAGGTTGACACAAAGCCGGGAATTCCGGCAAACGAATTGAAAACAATCATCGGCGAGTACGATGCGCTCGTCGTGCGCAGCGGAACGAAAGTTACCGCCGACATCATCGCGCATGCGAAGAAGATGAAAGTCATCGGCAGGGCGGGAGCCGGTGTTGACAATATTGATGTTGAAGCGGCGTCGCGCCGCGGGATCATCGTCATGAACACACCGGGCGGCAACACAGTTTCGACAGCGGAACATACGGTTTCATTGCTTCTCTCGCTTGCGCGCAATATTCCACACGCGCAAATAAGTGTCATGCAAGGGAAGTGGGAGAGGAAAAAATATATGGGGACGGAGCTGTTCGGAAAAACATTGGGGGTTATCGGCTTGGGAAAAGTCGGACGTGAAGTTGCAGTGCGCTGCCAATCATTCGGCATGAATGTCGTCGGTTTCGATCCGGTGCTCTCAAGCGATGTTGCTTTGAAATTGAAGATTGAACTGGTCTCGCTCGACGAAATTTATCGCCGCTCGGATTTTATTACAGTCCATACACCGTTGAATGATGAAACACGCGGGCTGTTGAATGAACGAACAATCGCGCAATGCAAAAAAGGGGTGCGGCTCATCAATTGCGCGCGCGGCGGAATCATTGACGAAGCAGCGCTTCTTGCTGCGCTGAACGGCGGACACGTTGCCGGCGCAGCGCTCGACGTGTACGTATCCGAGCCGCCGAACAACAATCCGTTAGTACAGCATCCGCATGTTGTGTGCACACCGCACCTCGGAGCATCAACGGAAGAAGCGCAGGAAAAAGTTGCGATTCAAATAGCCGAACAAATTGCCGATGCTTTGCACGATAGGGGAATTTCGGGCGCTGTGAATGCCGTTGCACTGCAAGCAGGAATCCCGAACGAGATCAAGCCGTATCTTTCGCTCGCCGAAACGCTCGGCAGCTTGCAAGCACAGCTGATGAAAGGAACGCTTCGCGAGATTACTGTTGAAACGCGCGGCGAGCTTTTGCAAAAGCATCATGAGTTGTTGACGGATGGAGTGTTAAAGGGATTGTTCTCGCATCTTATGAGCGAGCCGGTCAATTATATCAACGCACCGATCATTGCAGCTTCAATGGGTGTTCGCATCAGTGAAAAGAAAGAGCGCGACAGCGAAAATTATTCTCACCTGCTCACGGTTGAATATTCGACCGATGTCGAAGAACGTACGTTCGCCGGTACCGTGTTCGGGACAACGAAGCCGCGCATCGTGCGGATTGACTCATTCTTTTTTGAAGTGAACCCCGAAGGCATTCTTCTGTTCTATACAAACACGGACAAGCCCGGTATGCTTGCGCAGGTCGGTTCGATTCTTGCGTCGGAAAAAATAAATATTGCGGGTTTGGCGCTCGGCAGATCGGACTTCGGCGGCAAAGCGCTCACCGTCGTCAGCGTTGATAATCCTATATCCGATACCGTGGCGGCGAAGATAAATTCGATTGACGGAATTTTCGAAGCGAAGGTTGTGTCGCTCTAGTAGCTTGCCACAAAGTCACAGAGGCACGAAGAGATTGAAAGAAATGGATTGATGGAGTAACGGATTATTGGATCGTTTTTTTGACAAGAAAAGGAAACCTCCGGCATTCCACGTATCCAATAATCCGTTTCTTTTCGTGTCGTGTCCCCAAAACCGACTTGTGGTGATAAGGTTGCAAAAACACAGAAAACAGCTTGATTTTTGCCTCTTTTTTGAGAGATAAAATTTGAAAAAATTTTCTTGCCGTACTTGACAAAGTAAGTGTGAATCTCGATCTTTTGCATCACACTCGATAATAGTGATGAAATGTCTCAATGATGTTTTTTACAA
>JAGWND010000012.1 GCA_028873075.1 Bacteroidota bacterium | reverse complement strand
TGCAGAGCGAAGTTCCGCACGTTATGGCAAAGCTGCTCGAAAGCGGCATTGAAATCACTGCGCTTCATAATCATCTTCTCGACGAGTTGCCCCATGTCATGTATATGCACTACGAGGGACACGGCACCGCCGATGATCTTGCACAAAAAATGAAGAACGCGCTTTCTCTTACTGCCACACCGATAGGCGCGTCAAAACCTGCAAAGATTCCGGCGATGGATTGGTCGGCAGTCGAAAAAAGTATCGGCAGAAAAGGAACGGCGCACGGAAGCGTTTATCAAATCGGCATTCCCCGTGCCGAGACGGTGACCGAAAACGGAATGGAAATTTCTCCTTCAATGGGAGTGGCAACGTCAATAAATTTTGAGAACGCCGGGAAGCAAGTCGCTTCAACAGGTGATTTTGTGCTCATCGCAAGCGAAGTGAATCCTGTGATCAAAACGCTGACGGAAAACGGAATCACCGTAACAGCGATTCACAACCACATGATCAACGAATCGCCGCGATTGTTCTTCGTTCACTTCTGGGGGTACGGTTCGCCGGAAAAAATCGGCGGAGGGTTGAAAGCTGCGTTGGAAAAAGTAAATGTGAAGAAATAAGAACTTACCATTTACTTCAAAGCGGAAACAATCTCCCGAGTAGCGCGCACTTTGCCCATTCTCGGGAAGATGGTTTTCACCACATATTCATGTTCAACCGCAGACATGGCGCTGGTTGCGTCCTCTGCGAAAACCTGCTGGTAGCCAAATTCATACGCAAACCGGGCTGTGCTTTCCACGCCCAAATTCGTGGCAATACCGCATAACACAATGGCGTCAATTTTCCGGCGGCGCAGTTGCAAATCCAAATCGGTTCCGTAAAATGCCCCCCATTGCTTTTTGGTGATGACGTAATCGCCTTCTTTGGGTCCAAGCTCCGGTACAATCTCGCTCCAGTCTGCCGGCCTGTTCTGGTGAGCGAAAGGATTTTCGCCGTCAACATTTGGATTGAGCCGGTCTTTGCCGTCGGCGGAAGCTGCCACTCTCACCAAAAACACAGGCATACTATTTTTTCTGAAAGCTTCTGCTAACTTAACAGCGTTTGCGATAACATCTTTTGCTTCGTGGGGTTGAGCCTGCCTGTTTACAATTCCTTTTTGCAAATCTATCACCACGAGAGCGGTCTTGGTTTTATCTATTTCTATAGAGGCCATAAAGATTTTTTCCTATCCCGATTAGTGTTTTATATAATCGTTCCTTCTAAAGCAAATAAATAAAAATTGCAGATGCGATAATGAGTTCAAAATAAATAGGCGTAATGTTATCCTCAACGGTTACACGTTTGACGGCAGATAGTGGGAGCTTCACGCTCGACTTCTTCATACGAAAGTCCGAACCGGGATTTTAAGTATTGCATGCGCAGATACACCGAGATCGGTGTCGCAGGCCGTCCTATGGTTGCGCTGAAGACGTCGTCAAAGAGCTGCAACAACTCTTGTTGTGAAAGGACTTGATCGACTTGTTTCAGTTCTTCATCAAGTTCATACAGTGATGGATCTATGAACCCATCGCCAAAACTTAATTGTTGAATTGCGTGTGTTCGCATAACGTGCTTTTCCTGTATATTTGTTATGCCCTTAGACGTACAACATTTTTATAGGTTCCATCTTGAACGGACTTTTTCAGCGAGAACTAATTATCTATTTTTTATTGTTGAATTTGCCTAAACCTAAACGGTATCTGAACCCAATAATACCCTGGTACTCCGTTGAAAAGTGGAGGATTGTAGTGCCATTGTATTGCCGCGCGCAAACAATAAAAATTTAACGATTCATTATCAGTTTTTTTTATTTGTACTTTTACTACCCTACCTTCTGGATTCACTAACGCAGATATCCAAACTGTCCCAACGATTCCACTGCTAAATGCCCTTGGGGGATAATGAGGTGCAGGACACTCTGTTAATATCGGCATTACCGTACTATCCGGTTTTTGCTTGTTTCCTAATTGAGGTGTTATAGAATAGTCAATGGTTGTATCCACCGCACTTTCTTTAGTAAACGCAATCAATGGGAGATTAAGAGATTCATCATCAAATTTGGTATTTAATTTGCTGTTTATGTTTTGCATAGTGGGTGAACAACCAGCAACTATGGAAGTGAATATGATTACATTTAAATATTTCATCGTTCCTTTCTGATTACCTGCTAACGATCTTGGAGCTAAGCGGCGTAAACCGTTTAGCTCGCCGATCCACTGGTTATTGATTCAGACTATCTTTGAATTTATTCACTGTTTTTAAACTCAACTTCGCTTTCTCGTGGCGGGCTGGTTCACGCCTGCCCCGTAATGTTTTTATACGGGGGCCGCTTGAGCGACTTGCTAGCTGGCAAGTGAGATACTGATAAAATATTTTCATTTCCTCTCGTTCCCAACGTCTCGTTGGGAGCTTAAAATCAGTGATGCCTGCACACACCATCGGCGTGGCCTTCAACTTCACACACTCAGCATCGTATTACAGCCAAACACCATCAGGCAAAAAAATAGGAAAAGTTGACGCGAATTCGTCAAAAAGAGATGAATCGTTGCGGTTAATCTCGGATTTCCTTCTGAAAAAGTCAAGACCTTAAAGATCTAAAACACTGCAGAAACCTCCCACTCACCTATACGTTGTTTCGGGTGCGACACCCGCCTTTGGCGGGACTCTTTACTTGTTTAAGAATTTCTGGGGAACGCATTGATTGATTCCTATGTTTTGTTTATGTTGTAATAGTTTGAAAATTTAATAAACTAATCCATCAATTCACACTTAGCAAAGGAGGGTATCAAATGAAAGCAAAAACTTCGCTACGAATTCTATTTTTCACTTTCTTGATCTACACTCCCGGGCTCATTGCCCAAGATTACGGATTGGCGTTGAAAGCGGGCACAATGGGACCCAGCCTTGAAGTGACTCGATCATTCACACCCAAATTCAACGTCCGAATAGGTGCAGCCGCATTAACCTACACCTCCAAGAACTTGCAAAGTTCCAATCAGTACAATACGGATGCCAGTCTCAAACTCTCTTCTGCTACTGCCCTCGCAGATTGGTTTCCCTTCGGAGGCAGTTTCAGGCTGAGCGGTGGAGCGGTGATCAATCTCAACAAAGCTTCGATGACATTGATCCCCACTAAAACCTATTCGGATGGAAACATCGAATACACACCGGATAAGCTGGGAGTTTTGAAAGTAGATATCACGTTTCAGAAGGTAGCACCTTATCTCGGTATCGGGTTTGGAAATCCTTCCGGTGGTAATAGAGGATTTGGTATGACTTTCGATCTTGGTACGTTCTATCAAAACGCACCGAAGGTATCCATGAGCGCAACGAACCTGCTTGCACCGTCGGCATCGCAAAGCGGCCAATTGCAGGACAACCTCAAATGGTTCAAATTCTATCCGGTTCTATCAATCGGATTGGATTATAAATTCTAACTTAGTGAAAGGAATGAACCTGCTATGAAATTTAATCCGATCAGGAAACTGAGACTCACATTCGGAATAAAATCGAGCCTTTTTGTGATTGCAGGAATTGCGATCTTAGCTCTCGTCTACTGGAGCTGTAACATCACAAATCCTCTGAATAATATCGCAGTGATCTTTAATTCATTATCTATTGACACGCATGCGTCCGTGAATTTTGTTGACGCCGCGACAGGCATACCAATAGGATCGAGTTCACAACCGGTGTCCGTGACCTTGAAATTCTCGGGACCCGACGCCGCCAAGATTGTCGATGCTTCCGACAAGGCGATAACATCCGCCTCAACCACTTCGGTGTTGTAGCGTTTGGAGTCACCACAGCATTCACACCAACGTCTCAAAATCCGGTGCGTGTTACGCTGGTCGCCAGCGCCGCAGGCTACCAGACGATGAGTATGCCTCTGGAGTTCACATCACCGGGAAGCCAATCGGTTACGGTGAGCATGGTGAATATATCCAGTCCGCCATCGGGGGCAAGCACAGCACCGACAACAACGGTACAAACAAATTCGAGTGGACAGACCACCGCGGCAATTTCAATCCAGACAGGTACGGAACCCGCTTCCCATGGATCCGCAGGGCTCTCGATTAGCTCGGGCACAAGCATCACAGATGCAAACGGCTCCCCGCTCACCGGTTCGCTTTCAGCAAATATTACATACTACTCCGGAACGAGCGGAGTGTCGTCGGGAGCGTTACCGACAGGTCTCTCTGTTGGAGTCCTTGATCAAAATCAATCATCAAGCCAGGGATATATTCAACCGGCAGCGTTCGCGTCGTTCACCATCACTGCCCAAAACGGCCAACAGGCAAAACAGTTCTCTAATCCGGTGACGGTTTCGATGAATATACCGGGAAACACTATCAATCCCCTCACAAATCAAAACGTGAAGAATAATGATGTTGTCCCAATCTACAGTTTTAACGAGACATCACAGGTATGGCAATTTGAAGCAAATTCAACTGCAACCGGACCAGACGCATCCGGCAATTTCACACTCACCTTCCCGATCGAGCACCTGTCAAACTGGCTGGTTGGATGGATATTGTCTGGAGGACGCGTCTGCACGACAAATCTTACAATAAATATCACCGGTAACTATGTTGCACTTAAATTGAGAATGTCGGTATCCGGAAAAACTATACTCGTGGAGACTGTTACTTCGAATAAAAGTAAGCTTACATTAAACAATTTAACTGTTCCAAAGGGCCTGCCGGTTACGTTCGAAGCTTATAGTTTGCTGGAGTGCCCTGCATCACTTGTCGGGACAACCACAGTTTCGGACTTGTGCTCGACAAACACTGTCAACCTGAATGTGAATCAATCGAGCGACCGGGCAAATATCGACGTCAATGTTACAGCAAATTGCCCGCACCTGGCCACTGCTCTCAAGGTCCATCCTTCCGGGTATGACATTTACATCCTGACTTCATGCGGAGATATAGATGTCGGTACTTTAGCAAATGGACATATCGTATTGAATGGGCTGAAGCTCGGTGATACTTATACATTCGGCATCATCTATAAGGGTACATTATATACTGAGGATCACACGGTCGACCAAACCTCTTACAATTTCGACTATGTTCTTTCCGATAGCTTATGCAATGCGGACTTCAAGTAGATTGATTTTCTGAACGTTCTGTTTAAAGGCCGGAGGGATGATTCCTTCCGGCCTCATTGTGTACAGATTAATGCCACGGTTTGTTCTATAATTTCAAAGTGAACCGCTGCTGGATTCCGTGTCAGCCCCAAAATGACGACGATACGCAGATACCATGCGGAGAATTAGATCTTTTTCAGAGACCTGTGTCAGTTTCAGTCGCGGAAATCCGGTGTCTGTCAATCCAATATCCCCACAGTACGAAAAGCCACATGGCATTTCCAGCAATTGCAAGTGTTCCAACATTCGGCGGCGGAGGCCCGAAGCTGCTTCCGAAATACGAGCCGGCGAGAACGGCAGCAAGCCCCCAGAATCCGTACGTGCCGATCTTATCTTTCGCTTTCGTCGCACGAAGATAGAGAAAGATGCCAGCAATGAAAATTCCACCTTCAACCATAATTGTTCCCGCAACAGAATACCAGAGTCCAAGCCCCACTTTGAGCGAGCCGCTGAACCAGAGAGGAAGGTCGGCACGGTGTGTGAGAAAATCGAGAATCCAATGGCTGAAGACTACCGCTCCGACGATCAGCGCGTTGTTCCGGTTTCGCCTGATTGCAAAATATACAGCGCCTAACACAAGCGACCAAAGAATCGCTCCGGCTAAGCTGTGCGTCAGTGGGTAATCATAAAAGTCGAGCGGCGTAAACGGCGTGTTGCCCGGCTCAATGCGAACGTGCTCGATGCCGAGAAGAAGAAAGAGGGGCCACAACAAATCGAGGAACTGTGCGGCGATGAACAGTGTGCCGAGAGAAATCTTCGGCGCGGCTTTTTTCGTCCCAAGTGCTACCGCATAATGTCCGATGAACATAGGATGCCTCCGTAAGAAACAGTGTAGCCGGGGCTGAATGGCCTCGGCTACACTAAAGCAGTGAATTCTTCCGTTACCGTTTTTGGTACGGCGGATACGACGGATTGACCGGCGGATGTTCTTTCAATAGCTGCATCACCGTTTCAATCCCTTTTTCCAACTGCGGGTCGCTGCCTTTCGCCATCTGCGCCGGATCGTCAACGACTTTGATGTCGGGGTCAACACCGTGTCCTTCGGCAAACCATTTTCCGTTGGGATCGTACATCCGAAAGGTCGGAACGGTAATGCCGCCGCCGTCAATCAATGCCGGATTTCCCGAAATGCCGATGAGTCCGCCCCACGTTCGCATTCCGATCAGCGGACCGAGCTTCGCTTCGCGGAAATAATCCGGAAACGCATCGCCGCCCGAACCGCTCCATCCGTTGATGAGCATAACTTTCGGCCCGAAATTTGCAACGGGGGGCCACTCCCATTTCTTTCCGTCGCGCACAGCCCAGAAGGCAAGGGGTTTTCGGTCGAGCAATTCAATGAAACGGTCGGGAATCTGTCCGCCGCTGTTGAACCGCTCGTCAATGATCAGTCCTTGCTTATTGAACTGCGCAGTGAACTGGCGGACGAGATCGTTCTGCCCTTCAATGCCGGTATCCTGCACGTAAATGTAGCCGATTGTCCCGTCCGTTGCCTTGTCAACCTTTTCTCTGTTTTCTTCCATCCATGCAAGCTGGCGAAGCCGCGTTTCGTCGCGCAGCGTTTCGACATAGATGTTCCGCGCACCCTCCATCGTCGGTGTGCTGTTCACCGTCAGCTCGACAGTTTTTCCCGCAAGTCCTTCGAACGCCGCCCACGGATCTTTTGAAATATCCATCGGCACGCCGTTCACCGCAAGAATGTAATCGCCCTCTTTCACGTTGATACCCGGCTGCACGAGCGGCGATTTCACTTCAGTATCCCACGGCGCCGCTTTGATAATTTTTTGAATTCTGTACGCGCCATTCGCAAGCTCCCAATCAATTCCTAAATAACCGACGGCGCGCTGTTCGGGAATTTCCGTATCGCCGCCGCCGCGATACGTGTGCGACGAGCTTAATTCGGAAATCAGTTCGCCGATAATATAATTGACATCCCATCGCGTGACAGCATCATTGATGAGCGCGCCGTACTGCCGACGCATTGCGTTCCAGTCAACGCCGTGCATGTTCGGGTCGTAGAAGAAGTCCCGCTCGAACCGCCACGCATCGTTGAAAATTTGCTTCCATTCTTCGCGCGGCACGACGGTCATCTCCATTCCACTCGTCGGCATTTTCTTTTCCAATTTTTGCTCCGGCGCAATGTCGGTGATGTAATAGGAACCCGACTTTGCGATCATCGCTTTCTTCCCGTCGGCGGAGATCATGTAATTATCAATCTCGCTTGCAACGGTTTTTTCTTCACGTTTGTCGAGATCGTAATAAGTGATCGTGCGTTTTTTTTCGGAAGAACCCGTGCGCGGCATTTTCAAATAGACAACCTTGCCCGACACGGCTTCGAGATTCGTGTAGTTCCCCGCTTCGGGCGGAAGCATCACTTCTCTGGCGGAAATTCCGTTGAAATCAATTTTGACTTCTTTTGCCTTTTCTTCTTTCTTCTTCTCATCTTCTTTCTTTTTCTCGCCTTCTTCTTTCTTTTCATCAGCCTTCACAGCAGTTGTGTCAACCTTCGGCGCAAGCAGAGAAGCGATATCGGGACGGAGAGTAACGGCGGCAATCCGTGTCGAATTCGGATAGATAAATGTGTTGTCCACGTCGCTGTAAAGCGGAGCGAACGTGTTGTTCGTCAGATAATAAAGATATTTTCCGTCGGGATCGAAGCAGGGCTGACGGCTGTCGTAATAGCCGGAAGAAACCTCATGCGCTTGATTTTCCTTCACATCGTAAATGTAAATTGCGCCATGGCGATTGTTCATATCTTTTGCGTACGCAAGCCACCGGCTGTCCGACGACCAAGAGACAGTGAAGTTTTCCAAATCGCCTTCGTAGTAGTATTCTTCCCTGTCAACTTTCGTCGTCGAGTTTTTGTCGAGATCGTAGATGAAAATATTCATCGCTTTATCAATGAATGCCATCTTCTTGCTGTCGGGCGACCAATAAATGTGGTAGCGGAATCCCGCGCCGTACGATGTCAGCTTTTTCTCTTCGGTAGGGTGTTCCAGATCCTTCAGCGTCAGCTCATATTCGCCGGAACGGTCGCTCCAGTACGCAACATATTTTCCGTTCGGAGACCATGCCGGATAACGCTCGGCAACACCGGACGTATTGGTGAGGTCAACGACATTTCCGTTTTCAGCCGGTACGGAAAAAATCTCCCCGCGCGCTTCGAACAGAGCGCGCTTCCCATCCGGCGCAACGAAGAAATTCGAAATCCTTTTCTCAAGATTTTCTGCGTGAGACATCAATGTGATTTCGTCTGTGACAACTTCAATCTTCACCTCGTGATATTTTTCTGTCGCGAGGTCAAGCAAATATAGTTTTCCTCCCGCTTCAAACACAATATCGTCGGGACCGATGGAAGGAAAATGAATATCGAACTCTGAGAAATTTGTGATCTGCCGCGTCTGTTTCGTGTTCAGATCATACGCCCAGATGTTTGAGCGCTCATTCTCGCCGCGGTCGGAAAGAAAATAGATCGTGTTGTTGTACCACATCGGAAATTCGTCGTTCGCAGGATTGTCCGTGATGTTCTCTGCCGTGCCGCGTTCGAAATCGAAAACCCAAATATCCGCTGCCCAGCCGCCGCGGTACCGTTTCCATGTGCGGAACGCCTGCGACATCGGCGTGTAGGCGATCTTCTTTCCGTCAGGAGAAAGCGAAGCAAACTCCCCGTACGGAATGACAAGCTGCTCCGGCATTCCGCCTTCGACAGATGCTCTATAGAATTGATCGAATCGCTGCCTGCCGCTTTCCATAGACGAAGCGTAGAGCAGATGCTGCCCGTCGGGATACCAGTCAACCATCCGGTCGGGCATTCCATGATGTGTCAGGCGCACCGGCATTCCGCCTTTTGACGGGATAATGTACACGTCAACGTTGCCTTCATAATTTCCGCTGAATGCGATCTTCGACCCGTCGGGAGAAAAACGGGGAAACGTTTCTTCTCCTTTCGGCGTCGTCAGCCTGTTTGCGACGCCTCCTTCTTTCGGAGCGACCCACAGATCGCCGGCATACGCAAACACAATTTGTGTTTTTGAAACTGCCGGATATTGCAGCATCCGCGCATCTATTTGCGCGGAAGCGTGTTCAGTAATTCCGGCGAAGATGCAAAGTGCGAAGAGTACAAAAAGTTTTTTCATATCACTCCTTTCTGATCTAAAATGAGAAAAATTATCCACGAAGAACACGAAGAAGTATTATCTCAAACTCGTTCCCACGCTCCCAGACTGTGTAAAAAGTGTCTGTTTGTCATGTTTAGCGAAGCATCCATTTTCTTTCTGGATTCTTCACTTTGTTCAGAATGATATCACCAATGTTGCAATTCTCACATAAACTATCCAGGGTGAAAACAAGATGAATCCATTTATCCAATAATCCATCAATCCATTTTACTCCAGTTCCGCTACCGGCATTTCGCGCTGCCAGATTTCGTGAATGAAATTGTAGAGCGATTCGCTGACGGAAACTTTGTACGGCGTCGGATTCAGATACCGCAGGTGATCCTGACGAAATGACGAAATCTGATTGAGCACAAATTGCCTTCGCTGTTCAAGTGTCGGAAATTCCGCCGCTCTTTTTCCATCCCACACGCATTGATGCAACAGCATTACATCCGACGGCTTGATGTATGCACGCTTCGCTTCTTCAAATGGATGGCGGCACAATATTTTCTCCCCAACTTTCGGCGGCGCTTCTCCGATACGAATCATCAAATCCGTCATCGGAAATCCGTGCTGGTCAATTAAGCGGTACACTTCTTTTTTGCCCGGAATGGTAGTTTTTGCTTTCTCCTGAGACAATTTAATTCTTGGCTCGCCGTTGACTTCAACAAGTTTGTACACGCCTCCTAACGCCGGTTGCGCCTCGCATGTGACCAAATGTGTTCCAATGCCGAACACATCAATTTCATGTCCTTGCTGCGCCAGCGCATGAAGCGTTGCTTCGTTAATATTGTTGCTTGCAACGATAGAAAGTCTTTCAAACGGAACATGAAACCGGCTGCTTACCTTACGGAATTGTTCGCGCGTTTGTTTCGAAAGATAGGCAAGATCGCCGGAATCGAGCCGAACGCCGACAGGCACATACCCAGCCGAGTGAAGTGCGAGTGCAACGGCAAGAAAATTCGGAACGCCGGATTTCAATGTGTCGTACGTATCAACAAGCGCGAGGAAGCTTTTCGGAAATGCCTGCGCGTACGCGATGAACGCCGCAAGTTCTCCTTCGTGCGAATTTTCCGCGTTCAGCTTTTTTCGGAAATCGAGAACACGGCTGACGAATTCGGTTTCCTTCCCGTCGGGAGTTGTGATTGTAGAAGAGGGAATTTCTTTCAGAGAGGAAAATGTTGAAACGAAAGCGTGGGCTAGCGTCCCGCGAAGCGGGATGCCATACGTTTTTCCTGCAAGCACATTGCTTGTTGCGTCGAACCCGCCGAGATAACTGTAGCGCGAAGCGGTCAAACCGCCGTTCGGTCCCTGCGCCCGCCGTAATCCGAATTCGAGCAGGCCTTTATTTTTTCCCGCAGCCAATTTCATTCGTGCCGCGTTCGTTGCAACAAGACTCGGATAATTGATGAGGTTCAGCAGCGTCGTTTCCAAAAGCTGCGCAATGCCGAGCGGGCCTTCGACGCGCAGAAGCGGAATCATCGGAAAAACAATGGTTCCTTCTTTCGGGGAAAAAATTTTAATCCGCGAGCAATCAGCGCTCTTCAACCATATGAAGAATTCTTCATCGGCATTGGGGAGAACTGAGCGAATATACTCGATGTCATTTTCAGTGAGATGAAAATTTCTGACGTAATTGACAGCTTCCTCAAGCCCGGCAAAGATTGTGAACTCGCCGCCGAATGGATTTTCGCGGATGAAGAGATCGAACACCGAAGTATCTTCGTGGCGGCCGCTTTTCCAGTAGGCGTACGCCATGGTATATTCATAAAGATCGTTCAGCAGCGGCGTAACAAGATTATTGTGATTCATTCTTCAGATCGTTTCAGCGTAGGGCGGAGCGACGCTCCGCCCTACATTTCCAGCCACGACGATATCGGCTCGGACGATTTCACAATGTGCATTCCTGCTTCAGCGAAACGCCGGAACGCTTCATTTGCCTGGTCGGTGAAATCGGCACCAGGAACAACGACAGGTGAAGTGCAATCTTCAAGCAAATAAATCTTTCGCGCAAGCGACGGATCTTTCGCTTTGATTTCCGTCAGCAAGTCGTCAACGGTCCATGCAACGCAGTGGCTCTTCGCTTGTCCTGCAACAATCACCGCGTCAAAGCTCAACAGCGATTCGATAAGCGCCGTATT
Organism: Bacteroidota bacterium; assembly: GCA_028873075.1. Taxonomy (GTDB): domain Bacteria; phylum Bacteroidota; class Ignavibacteria; order UBA10030; family UBA8401; genus JAJYOI01. The sequence continues at coordinate 18,396 of JAGWND010000012.1, read as the reverse complement.
CTTTGCAGTGATTGAACGGTGTTGTTCATCGTCGAGCACCTCCGGGCGAAGAACGGAATAATTTTCGGTCAGCGGAAGATTCCCTTTCATTTCAAATTGTGTTTGACATTGGCGCGCAATTGTGTGAACAAAAATCGCTTCTTCTATAGAAGCAACGAGTGCATGTCCGATTCCTCCAAGCATGGCATGATAGGGCCAGATCATCAGCGTGTATTTCCCGTTTTTGCTTAGCGTGCGGGTGTAATGAAGAACAAAATCGTATAGCGCATTTTCATCTTTTCCCGGAATCACTTGGGCAACGGCTGGATTCACTTTCCACTTCCCGCTTTCAATGTCGCTCACGAAAATCATCGTCATCGGCGCAGGATGATTTCCCTTCTTATCAACAAAGAACAACGGATGGAAAATCTGCATGGCGCGATGCGTATCCATTGTCGGAATGATTTGCGTGATGGAAGGAAGGTTTTTGTACATGAATGTCGCTAAGCGGACATTATCTTCCACCGCTCCGTTACCTGAACGCCCGCCGACAAATAATTCAAAACCGGGGATACAAAAAGTATTTTGACAATCCACCAACAGCAAACACACGCGCCGCGTATCTTCAGAAGCAGGGCCGATTTTGCAGCTGCGTGCAAGCTCAACTGCATCGGCAGCGCGTGCGGCGTAATCAACGCGCCAGGCTGAACCGGCTAAATGTTCTTTGAACCAAGAAGGGATCGGCAGTTCTGTCTCAGATGTTGTTCCCATGTGATTCTTCCTGAAGTTGATTTTCATATGCAACAACGTTCTTATCCAAATACTCTGCAAGCTCTATCCCGATTCCGACTGCCAGACCGATGATTGCGCCAAACTGCATGTTCAGGTTTACCCACTTCAATAAGGTAGTGAAATGAGAAACAATGACCGTCCTCACCGAAACCAAACTCAAAACGATGATTATCAATCCGTTGGTTGTGGCGATGATCGCACCGGCGAAAGCAACTCGGAGCACTGCCCGCTTCAGGAAAGGTTTTGCTGCTACATTATTGTACACGAAAATTGCTACCGTCACTCCGATAATGTACACAAGATTGAGAATGAGCATCCACCTGTTAAATGTTATCAATAGCCCGGTGAGAATAATGTACCAACTGAAAAGCGCCGCCCAAAGATTGCGCGGAACCGGACTTTTCAACATTGCGTACGCAATGCCTGCAGTAATACTGCTTACAGTGAATTGAAAAGCTCTCATATGTGGATTAAAGACGGAGCTTCGATAAAAAATATATCCGACCAGGATGCCAACACCCGAAACAACTGCTGCGCGAAGAAGCAAATGCTTCCATGTACTTTCAATCGTATTCATTGTCGTGTCCTTTGTTGGGAGGAGGGTCCGATAACTAAAGGATAGTATGAAGAAAATTGATTGAATTCAACGGCGGTAGCGCCTCAGTTTCGCTTCTACCTCATTCCGGTCCCGCCTTTAGCGGGATAAACTCCAGCCGGAATCCGGAAATTTGAGCAGGATGCCGCGTTCAACGCGACGTTCATTTTTGATTCGCAACCTACCACACTGAGACACTGTTCAACGGCAGTGCTTGACTTTGCCGAGTTCTCTTCTCAAATTACAACTGCCACTTCTCCTAACGAGATTTTTTGTCATGAAGCGAATTCTTAAAACTTTGCTGAGCAAAAGTCCCGGCGGTATTTTGACAAGAAGACTTTTGCCCGCAACGCTTCTTCTCCCTCCCTTGTTTAGCTGGCTCCAGCTTCAGGGAGAAGAGAGCGGATGGTACGGACATCAACTCGGCGCCGTTTTCTTTTCGGCGCTGACAGCGGTTGTTCTTTCTCTGCTCATCTGGCGCAGTGCCGTTGCGGCGAACCATCTGGAAGAAGATTTTCGCCTCATGTTTATGAACAATCCTGTGCCGATGTGGTTCTTCGACAGCGAAACGCTTTCCTTTCTTGAGGTAAACAACGCCGCCATTGCTCACTACGGATATTCGCGCGAGGAGTTTCTGAAGATGACAATCGAAGATATTCGTCCTGCAGAAGAAATTCCGAAGCTTCGCGCCGATATTGAACAGCACCACAGAGGACTCGACCGGTCCGGAATATGGAAGCACAGAAAAAAAGACGGTACGATCATCAGTGTGGAAATTACTTCGCATGAAATTCCCTTCGCCGGTAAAGAAGCAAAATACGTTCTCGCGCGGGACGTTACCGATCTTAAACAGGCAGAGGAAGCGCTTCGTGAAAGCGAGCAGAAGTTCTCCATCATCTTTGCGAAAGCTCCCTTTGCCGCCGCACTGTCAAAGCCCACTGATGGTGTCTTGCTCGATGTGAATGAAGCATTTGAAAAAATGTTTGGCTATTCAAAACAGGAAGTATTAGGCAAGACTTCATTGGAATTAGGCATCAATCCCGATGCTGAAAACCGCGCACGTATTCTTTCCGAGCTTCAAACAAGTGGTTCGGCACACAACGTCGAGCTGCCATTACGGATAAAATCCAGAGGCACTCGCTATTTTTTAACCAACATAGATATGGTGAAAATCGGGGGAGAACAATTTCTACTTCAAACGGCGCAGGACATCACCGAACGCAAGCAAGCAGAAGAAAAAATTAGAAACCTTAACGAAGAGCTTGAAAAGCGGGTATTAGAGCGCACCGCACAGCTCGAGAGAGCAAACAAAGAACTTGAAGCATTTTCGTATTCGGTATCCCACGACCTGCGAGCGCCGCTCCGCCACATTGACGGTTTCACCGACCTCCTGAACAAACACACGCTAGAATCTCTCGACGAAAAAAGCCGGCGCTACCTCGCAATCATTTCGGAATCGGCAAAGCACATGGGTGTTCTTATTGACGATCTTCTGGTCTTTTCACGAATGGGGCGTGTGGAAATGCGCACAACGGATGTCCCGTTAGAGCCGATGGTAAAAGCAATCATTGCCGAGATGAGCAATGAGACCCAGGGAAGAACCGTGGAATGGAACGTTGAGAAACTGCCGGAAGTGCACGGCGATCCTTCGATGCTTCGGCTTGTATTTCAAAATCTGATCGGCAATGCCGTGAAATATACCCGCCCGCGCGAGAAAGCAGCCATTCATATCGGATCGAAAAAAGGAAACGAGGAAACCATTTTCTTTATTCACGATAACGGCGTCGGCTTCGATATGAAATACGTGGACAAGTTGTTCGGCGTGTTTCAGCGGCTTCACCGCTCGGAAGATTTCGAAGGAACGGGCGTCGGTTTGGCAAACGTTCGCCGCATTGTCGAGCGGCACGGCGGAAGAACATGGGCTGAAGGAGAAAGTGGCAACGGGGCAACATTTTATTTTTCGATGCCCGCACCTGACCAGCACTGAACAGTATTTTCTGTTACCAGCTGCAACATTGCAGCACGTCTCCCGTATTCTTCTAAAAAGAAAGGAGATGAAAAGTTGAACTTTGTGCGCGCGTCTTTATTTTCCACTAGCCTAACGCTTCTCACCTTTGCAGCACTTGCAAACGCACAAATTTCCGAAAATCCAAAGAAGTTTGTTATTGACGCAATCAAAATCAGCCGAGACATCAAGCTTAACGGCACACTCTCCGATCCGTTGTGGAAAACCGCGTCGCCTGTTGAACTGAATTTTGAAATTCAACCCGGCGATAACACGCCGGCACGTCAGAAAACTCTCGTCTATGTGCTTTACAATTCTGATTATATCTATTGCGGATTTAATTGTTCCGATTCATCCGCAAAACTTATCAGAGCACACATAACTGACCGTGATAATGCTTTTGACGATGATTTTGTTGGGATACTATTAGACACTTACGGCACTATGCAAGATGGTTACGAGTTCTTTGAGAACCCTTACGCTATTCAGATGGATGCAATGAGAACAGGTAACAATGAGGACTTTAGTTTCGATTGCATATGGTACTCCGCGGCTCATGTAAACGACACCGGCTGGACAGCAGAAGTCGCGATACCGTTCAAAAGTCTTCGCTTCCCTTCTATCTCCGCGCAGCATTGGATCCTCAATCTTGTGCGCAATATGCCGCGCGACAGCCGCTACCAGATGACATGGACGACAATAGACCGCAATAATCCTTGCATCTTCTGCCAAAGTGGTACAATAGACGGCATCAATGGAATTGAAACTTCTAACAATATAGAACTCTTGCCTTATGTGATGGGTCTTCAATCCAGTTCGCTGAATAATTCAGATGATCCATTTTCGGGATTTGCAAACGGTCCGATCACTGGAAGAATTGGCGCGGGTGTAAAATATGCACCGTCATCTTCATTCGTGCTTGCCGGAGTTGTGAATCCTGATTTCAGCCAGATAGAATCCGACGCAACGCAAATCAGCATTAACAACACGTTTGCAATTTTTTATCCGGAGAAGCGGCCCTTCTTTTTAGAAGGCGCGAACCTGTACAGCACTGCGGCATCAATATTTTATTCCCGCATGATCAACGATCCCCTTGCATCCGTGAAGCTTTCGGAAAAAGCCGGCTCGTTCTCGCTGGCGTATTTAGGCGCTGAAGACAGAGAATCGCCGTTTATTATCCCCGGTGAAGAGGGAAGCGATTTTGTCTCGTCGAATATGAAATCGTGGAGCAATGTTGTTCGCGGAAAATATAATTTGGGAAAGGAATCGTTCATCGGCGGATTGGTTACAACAAGAAATTTCGCAAACGCTCATAACTATGTCGGCACTGTTGATTGGAATATTCTCTTCGCAGAGAATTTTTATTTCACGGGACAAGCCGGCGTAACCGACACGAAAGAGATCAACGACCCTTCACTTTTTTCCAGCGGCAGACATTTCGGCTCGACATCGCACACGGCAACATTCGACGGTGAAAGCTATTCAGGCAGCGGTTTTCAAACGGATATATCAAGAAACGCACGCGATTACAGTTTCGATCTCAATCTTGTCAGCGTAACACCAACGTTCCAAGCGCAGGATGGATTCATCACTCAAAACGATTTTCGGCAAATCAATGTGTGGCAGGGCTACATGATGTATTTCGATAATTCGTTCATTGAAAAAATCCAGCCGCAAATAATTTCCGGTGCTTCCTTCAACAACGATGATGGCACACGCAAAAGCGAATGGGGTGCGATTGATGTGTGGACGCAGTTAAAAGCGCAGACGCAGTTATGGGTGAAGTACTATCCTGTTCAAGAAGAATTCTTTCATAGTGTCCGGTTCCGAAAGCTTTACCGAACCGAAGCGGGATTGTACTCCGCTCCGAGCAAGGCTTTGCAAATAAATCTGTGGGCGCAAGTCGGAAGACTTCTCTATCATGAAGACACGCCGGAGCTTGGAAGAGGATACAACACGTCGGCAGAAGTTACCGTGAAACCGACCGATAGATTTTCTTTCGACTTTACCTATGCGCATTCGCGCTTGTGGTCGTTTTATACGAACGAACTTTTCTTCGATGGATACATTTCGCGTGTCGTTACGGTGTACCAATTCACGCCGGAATTATTTGTGAGATTGATAAGTCAGTACGACGGGTTTGCAAAACAGCTTCAGATTGACCCGCTGTTTAGTTTCAAACTGAATCCGTTCACAGTTTTCTATGCCGGTTCCGCGCACAACCTCACCGATTTCGGAGATCAGTTCGGCATCAGACAAACGGCGCGGCAGTTCTTCATCAAGCTGCAATATTTGTGGAGGGAATGAGTGTAGGGCGAAGCGGCGCTTCGCCCTACTAAAGCAATCATTTTTATTTGCAGCATGTCGGATACTCAGGGCACGCCGGCGTTCCGCTCAGCGGACAGCCGGAGTTTTTTGTCTGTGGAGTTGACCCTGAGAATGCAACGGCACTCACGGTCAACCCGAGCAAGCCCAGCGCGAGCACTACGATTCGTTTCATCTTCTCACCTCCCTCTTCATCAGGATTGAATAGCTGCGGGTTTCACGGAATTCAACGAATTGCGCAGCCACGCAAGTTCATCAATCAAGTTTTTCAAATCGAATTTGGCAAACTCAGTTCTCAGAAACTGAAGCCGCCCCGCATCATCGCAATCGCCGGGGCAGAGGGCAAGACGCTCGGCCAGCACTTCCGCAAAATGTTTTTTGAGCTGGTCATCTAACACGCCATAGATCGCTTCGTGCAAAGCCCGTTCAGCAGCTTTAAGTTGTGAATAAACCTCCTTCACAGCCCTGTCATCATCAAGCATACGCTCGATGCCGTCAAGCTGCCCTTTAACGCGGTGAAGGCGCTGCACAATTTCTTTTTTTTCTTCTTCGCTGATTGTCATCCGTGCTTCTTTGCATTTATTGAAAACAAAATAGAGTCACGATGGGGTATCTGTCAAGTCCCAATTCGACTGAACTTAGCGAACGAAGTGAAGTTAAGTTCAATCTCGAATTGCGGATCCCGCCGCTTTCCAGCGGGATCACATCAGGCTTTTTTGCCTAACAGTATTTCTTTCACAACCGCATTCACTTCACCCAAACAACATTCCCCCTTCGGGTTTTTGATGTCGCATAAGCAATTCCCAGCTTTTACTTCGCGGGCGATTTGAAGCGAAGCCGTAGATTTCCCCGTTCGCTCTATGTCATCTTTTATTCTTCCGCGCGTCCAGTCGAAGCAGTAGCATGTGTTGACATCGTCTCCTTTGTCTTTGGAAAAGACCTTCACCGCTACATCTTCGACTGAGAAAAAGGGGGCTTGCTCATTCGAGAAATAAACAACCTTGCAGTCAGGTTCCGTGCAGTAGTAATACTGGACGTTTCGAATTTCAGAAATTTTCTCCGGCTTCAGCAAATGCTCAAGCGTTCTTCGTTGAACTTTTCGTGAAGAGGTTTTTGAGACTGGGCATTCTGCTCTTGCAGGTGCAGACGTTTTTTCGGTGACGAGACAGCACTCGTCATTGCTTTTATGCTGATCGGCGGCGATGACTTCAACAGGCAATGAACAACAGCGTGCCTGCTGCGTCTCCGCTTTTTTGGCAGCCGCCGTCTCGGCAGGACCTTTCAGGAGAGAGTTCATGTTATTTTCCTTTCTCAATAGTTGCAGTGAATCCATTTTCATGAACACGATTAACTAATGCAATCGGCTTCACAACGTTATCGTTATATTCGATCGTTGCTTTTCCTTTCTGAAAATCAACCCCCGCTTTCCGCACTCCGTTCATACCGGAAAGCGATGTCTCTAAACCGGCAGCACACGCTTCGCAATCCATTCCACTGATATTCAGTGTAACAACGGAAGTTGAATCAACAGATTTGTTTGCCGAAGTTTGCGGCGCAAATCCAAAATATGGAAATGCAATTGCCAGCCCGGCTAATACGGTAACCGTCCAAACACCGGCTTTCGTAAACTTGCTTGCGCCTTCAATCTTGCACGTGCCGTCTTCGCATTTCACTTCTCGCTTCCTATACGTCAGGTAAAACGCCGAAGCTATCAGCAAAATGGTGAGTCCAATGAGGTACGGGCGATAGGTCTCGAAAACGGAGAACGCTGCGATGCTGCCGATGCCGAGAAACGCAACAAGCAACGGACCGATGCAGCACAGCGAGGCGAGAAGAGCGGCGGTAATGCCACCAACAGAAGTGAGAGTTCTTCTTTCCATACTTTAATCCCTTTCGTTCAGCACAAATGCGTGTTGTTCCCGTATTTCGTCCAACGCTAACATATCTTCCAAGGTTACAGTGAAAACGTTGCGCACGAGAGAATAGAATATGGTTTGCCTTTCGCGGCGGGCTGTAACGATGTTTTTATCTTTCAACTTTCTCAGATGCTGCGACACGGCAGAGTCTGTGAGTTCCAAGGTTTCAGCAAGGTCGCACACGCACATTTCTTTGTGGGCGTGCAGGAGATACAGAATTTTGAGGCGCTGCAGATTGCCAGCGACACCAAGAGAATCGGCAAGAGTCTTCAAGCCTTTTTGTTCCGCAAGATTTCGCTTGATGAGTGCAAATTCAGCTTTGCTGAAATTGGGACCGATGCAGAGCTTGCCGTCAATATAGACTTTCTTCATTAGCTTGTCTTTCATTATTTTAGTAAATACTTAAATACTGAAACAATATACGACAGTAAAAGTTCCTCATCAAGCAGTGTTGGATCTGAAGGATCTAACAAACTGTTGAGAAAGAGAAAATCAGCCACGAATTGCACGAGTGATCTTTTTCAAAATCTTCAATTCGTGTAATTCGTGACTACTTACATGGTTTTTAACAACCTATAGAGGAGGTGTGTAATCCGCCCTACTTTTTCATTGCACCTGTATGCTGCATCATATGTGCACACTCGGTGCAATACCACGTGCCGTTGACCTCAACTGCAGAAGAAAGTTTTTCTTTGTGTCCCATTGGGTCGATAATGCTGCCCTCTGCAAAGGCTTCGCGCCATTTGCCGTTTTGCTTCACTGAGATTTTTTGAGCATCAATTGCGCGGGCGGGTTCATACGCAGTTCCTTCAACCGAAATAGCTGTACCGGGGGACCACTGTGCAAGAAATTCCTGCGGGACATTTGTAACGAAGTAAAACTTCTTGTCGTTCGTGAAAACACCCGGCAGTTCAGCGCGATGAAGATCGTGTGTGGCAGGACATGCCATGCCGTTCACGCCGCAATGCGCACCGGAAATAACGCCGGCGATTTTACCATCCTTCCCTCCTGCAAGAGCAACGACTGCTCCGACAAGAAGAATAATGGCGAGAGAAAACATTTTCCCAAAGGGATTTTTAATGCGTACCATAGGTACCTCCTTTTTGATAATTGGTTTGAAATTGAATATTGATTATTGAAAATTGAACATTCAAGCGACTTCAATGTTTATGTTCATGCTGCTGACCAGATGACTTGATCTTGTCAACATACACCTGCGGATCTTTGTCGAATGCTGTTTTACAGCCGTTTGAACAAAAATAATACGTTTCGCCTTTAAACCCGGTCTTCGCCGGTGCGTTCTTTTCGTCAACTTCCATTCCGCATGTCGGACATTTTGCCATTGTATTGCTCCTTTTTTAGTTAGTTGTGTGTTTTTGTTTCTTTTGATTCTGTTTTCGCTCGTTCATTTTCTACCTTAAGAATCGCAAGCAAAACCTGAGCGTTCAGTCTCACTTTGTAGTTCGGGTTCACATATTCAAAAACAATACTTCCGTCATTCTGGATAATGAAGACAGCAGGCACGGGGAGAATATGATCGTTCACGCCGGAAGCCGCTTCTAAATCAATTCCAAACTTCGAATATCGCTCCAACGTTTTCTCATCTACTTTGAATGCAAGCCCGAACGCTTTTGCTGCAACCTTTGCACTGTCGGAAAGCAAAGTGTAATGCAAATTGTGCTTCTCAATACTTTTCGCCGCATTCTCAAATCTGTCTGCGCTGATCGCCACAATTTGGTAACCAAGCTCCAACACATCATTTTCAATCGTGCGAAGCTGTGCGAGCTGCACGTTGCAGTACGGACACCATCCGCCGCGATAGAAAACCAACACCGTCGGCTTCTCAGAAAGAAACGAATACAATCTCACCGGATTGCCTTCAACATTCATCAGCACAACATCGGGGACTTTCATTCCGACAAGAAGAGGATGAATGTCGTCTGCACTTCTTGCTACTCTTGTTGAGAAAGCGTTTTGCTCCGCTTGCGCCGGAGTTGTAACAAGTGCAAAGCTCAACACAAGCACAAACAATCCAAATGTCAAGAGATTTCCTGTCATCATAACAGTCCTTTCAATGTGCTGAAGATACTTGTTCCCTTTTCATTCTTCAGAAAAACAAACCAGCCGAGAATGGTTCCGAATGCAATATGCGCCAGTGTAACTGTCACCGGAAATCCCCAGCCAAAATCAACACCGAACGTTCCAACGCCGAGCGCAACAACAACCGGACTCATCATGAAGGTGATTCCGATGATGATGCCGAAGACCGTTCCGATCCATACTCTCCCTTTGCCAACGATGATGCTGTACATCATGCCGAACGAAGCGCCGTTCCAAAAATGATACGACCATCCGGCAAGATTTGAAATGAGATTCGGTCCGTCAGCAAACCTATTCAGTAGTAGCACACCCATGAGTTCGGGCAGCTCGCCGGGCATACCGCCAAGCCGAAAACCCGTTTCGCGAATTATCTCCAGACCAAGCGTTCCAATGAGACCGGCTGTAATACCAATTCCGATCTGCCGGGTTAGCTGCCGCTCCTTGACAACCCAACTTACCGCAGCGATGACTGCAAGAAGCAAGATGGACGGTATCAGAAACTCGACTGCAAGAGTGCTCAACTCCGCGTAGCCTGCCTCGGCAATGACAAATAGATTGGGAGCTATACCCGCTGCAACGAGTGCAACAAGACTGAGAATAATTTTCTTTAATTTCGACTCCATTGTAGGTCCTTTTCTTTAATCAGCCAACCTTGCGAAGGGTGTGACACCTTCGCAAGGTTGAAACAAATTTACTTCGCGAACATTCCTGTCAGCATTTCAAGTTTCTGATCAAGCATCTTCGCGATCATATCCACTTGCTTGTTGCTTAAAGCAGAAAGTTGAGATGACGGCTTGATATAGCTGATATGTGTGTTTCCATCGGCATCATCATAAATATTCACGCGGATGGGAACAACGAAACCGACAGCGCGGTTCGCCGTAAAGAGTTTGTTGCCCACCGTCGGATTGCCGACGAACAGTGACACGGCATTCAGCTTAATTCCTGTCATCGCCAACATTTTCCCTTGGTTAATTTCCGACATGACCATCATGCCGTTCTTTGCGACCCCCTGTTTCAGCTGATCAACGGTCTGCTCGTACGGCATTTTTGACTGGACAGTCACCAAACCGTTATCTTCAGCATAGGACCTATTTGTCGGCATCAACGTTCCTAAAACGAGAAAACTGAAAGCGAACGCAGATACAATTCTGTTTAAGGTTTTTTTGTTCATTGTGGTACCTCCGTTTTGTTTGTACATAGTGTTAGAGTTAGTGAATTAGTTTTTATTGTGTTACGCTGCCGCAGAAACATTCAACAAGCGATTGATTCGCGTTTCAAGCTGGCTTCTCGGAACCGCGCCGACGAGCCGGTCAACAATCTGTCCGTCTCTGAAAAAAATCAGCGTCGGAATGCTGATGACGCTAAAGCGTTCTGCCGTTTCGGAGTTTTCATCAACGTTCAGCTTTGCCACTTTGACGCTCTCATACCGGGAAGCGATCTCGTCGAGAACTGGCGCAATCGCCCTGCATGGTCCGCACCACGTCGCCCAGAAATCAACGATCGTCAATCGGGTGCTCTGGACAACCTCATGCTCAAATGATGCGTTGTTGATGTGAATTGGTTTCATAATTTTTTTCCTTTCTTTACCGATGCGCCACACTTACAGTTTCAAGCTGTGCAGACTCCGAGCCGTACACTCCGCCAACCACCGCGCCGTAAACCACGTGGCCGATAAGACTTCCCATCACCATCATAACCGGCGCCTGCGTGCTCGAAGCGAAAAGTCCTGCGCCCATCATGGGAAACACCATGATTTGCATGACGAACCATGGAATCAATCCGTACAAAGCGCCGCGCACCCAACTGTTTCCGGGAAGTTTCGATGAGAAAACATAAACGTACGCTAACGCGAGACCGGTTCCGATCATGAAGTGAGCGATCCATCCGAGCGCTTCAGGAATTCCCATGAAGCCCGCCAACATTTTTCCGATCGGCATCGGAGGGATGCCCATTGCCGGCGCCATGAACATGACGATTGTCATGACAAGTGTGCCGGCGAGTCCGGCGGCGAGTGCACGCCAAAAATTGTGTTGTTTCATTGTTGTAACTCCTTTTTAGTTAGTGAATGATGTTTGGTGAATTGTTACTGCAGGTATTTTTCTAATGCTTGAGTCTGAAATCCACCGTAGAAAACGAGACGATGATTGACAAACGTTGCCGGACACACAACCACGTTTCGTTCGCGAAACACGGATGAATCGGTCTCGCGGTTGAAGACCCGCACGTCAATGTCGGGGTACGAAATGAAGCGTGCAATTGTTGTCACTACTTCTTCACACGCCCGACAATTTTTTTCGACAAAGATTTCAACGAGATGCTTTTTCATTCTTCAATATCCAGCGTTTTGGCGAGCACCGGCAATGGCGGATTGTGAAGGATAACCCGATCGCCGCTACTTTCATTTTTGATTTCAAATGTCGGGATAACGCGCCGCCCGCCTGACCATTCGATGACTTGCCGCGCGGCGGATTCTTTCGCATCAACATCAATCTCGTCATACGTAATGCCATGACGGTGAAGAAATAATCTGGCGCGATGACAATCGCCGCACCATTGTGTCGAATACAGTGTGATTTTTCGTGACATCTTTTTTGCTCCTTTCTTTGTTCTCTTCTGTCCAAATGAAGTTTGTTCTGAAGAACACTACAAAGATAGAATATCGCCGAAGGCAGTGTTGTCCGCTGGACGACAAGGAGTAAAAAGATTTTTGGAGAAGGTTATTGCGGGGAAAAACGCGGCTATTTTGAAAGCCGGCGGAGTTTTTCGAGGTCTTTAATGGTAAGATCGCGGGAGGAAAAATCAATCAAACCGGAAGAGCGGAATTCATTGAGCGTTGTGGTAACGGTCTGGCGGGCGGAGCCGGTGAGCAAGCCGATTTCCTGATGTGAGAGATGCAGTTTCACAATGATGACCTCGCCTTTTACCTTTCCTAATTCTTCAGCAAGATTCACAAGGAAGTTGGCAATCCTTTTGCGGACATCTTTGAAGAGCAAATCGGTAACGCGCTCTTCGATTTTTTTCAGACGGAGGCCGATGCGCTTGGTGACCTGAAAATTCAATTCAGGGTTCATCTTTAGCAACGATTCGAAATCTTCCCTTCGCATCGTGCAGATCAATACATTGTCAAGCGCCTGGGCGATTTCGTTCGACTGTTCTTCATCGCCGAGTAGCGAAAGCTCGCCGAACACTTCGCCGGGTCCGATGACATCGAGAATCATTTCGTTGCCCTCCGAAGTAAGCCGCGAAATTTTCACGTGCCCTTCTTTAAGAAAGAATATTGCGTGCGAAGGCTCGTCGGGAAAATAAATCGGCTGGTGCGGCTTCACACTGTTCATCGAAGAAAGGCGTCCGACGGAATCCATAGCCTTTTCGTCCATGCCTTCAAAGAGATTGAAGTGTTTCAAATACCAGAATCTTGTCCGCTCGGCCATAGAGATAAGAAAAGTTGTTGACGAGAATTTACTGCTTAATTGGTTTTAATGCAACAATTGTTTTTTTTCAGACAAAAATATATGTTGAAGCAATGGAAACAATGTCATCTGAACGACGATCATGAATAAAGGCTTCGATGTCTTCTTCTTAATGCTGCCGCTCGCTCTCATCGGCTGCACTGAAAAATCGGTTACCTACACCGAGCCGCTTCACTGTCCCGATTTTCCTGTTACCCACAGCGGTGAAGCCACATTTTATTTTCCCCGATACGCGAGCGACAGCACGGGAAGTTGCAGTTTTGACTTATCTCCCGGTGATACACTGATCGGAGCAATGAATTTAATTGACTATGAAAATTCGAAACTCTGCGGTGCGGTCATCAGCGTCTCCGGCCCTCGAGGAACTGTTGTTATAAAAATTGTTGACCTCTGTCCCGAATGCCCGCAAGGAAATATTGATTTGAGTCCGCAGGCATTCGCACAAATTGCGGATACTGTGCTTGGAAGAGTGCCGATCCACTGGCACGTGCTCGCCGCCGATGTGAGCGGACCGATTCTCTATCACTTTAAGAGCGGGAGCAGTCAATGGTGGACTGCAGTGCAGGTTCGCAATCATCGTTATCCGATTTACAGTCTTGAATATTTAACGCCGCGGCACATGTTCAAGGCGGTGAGCCGCACAAGCTACAATTATTTTGTAGAAAACAACGGCATGGGACCAGGGCCGTACACGTTTCGCATCACAGATATTTACGGTCACACTCTTGTTGACAGTACGATTGTGTTCGACACAACAAACGATGTTGCAGGGCACGGACAATTTCCGCCATGCGGTCAGTAAGAAAAAATTTCACTTGACTTTCCAATTGCAGCTTCACAAATTGCCTCAATCCAAGATAGCACAACCAAAAGGATTGAACGTGCAATGGGAAAAAGAGATAAGCGGGTAGATACCTACATTGCAAAGTCGGCAGATTTTGCTAGACCAATTCTATCTCACCTGCGGGAAGTTGTTCATAAAGGATGTCCCGATGTAGAAGAAACGATCAAATGGGGATTTCCAAATTTTGTGTATAAAGGAATGCTCTGTAATATGGCGGCGTTCAAACAGCATTGCTCGTTCGGTTTTTGGAAGACGCCGTTGATGAAAGACGAAGCGCTGATGAGAAATGCGAAATCTGAAAGCGCCATGGGACATTTAGGAAGAATTACATCGCTTGCCGATCTTCCTTCCGAAAAAATTTTACTGCACTATATTAAAGAGGCGGCTCAATTGAATGAGAGCGGCACAAAACTTCCTCCCAAAATAAAATCCGACAAAAAAGAATTAAAGATTCCGGATTACTTTAAGAGGGCGCTGAAGAAAAATAAAAAAGCGCTCGCAACATTCGAGGGCTTCAGTTATTCCAACAAGAAAGAGTATGTGGAATGGATATCAGAAGCGAAAAGTGAAGACACGCGAAACACCCGGCTGCAAACTGCGATCGAATGGATGGCGGAAGGCAAAGTAAGAAACTGGAAGTACATTAAACAATGAATTTCAGTATCATTCATTTCCATGAAAGAAGCGATACATGAAAAATTTATATTCCTTTGCATTACTATTGTTAATTTCCTCAGAGTTGGGAAATGCCCAAACTTCAAACGGCTTTGAAATAACCGGGATTATAAAGAACCTCGAAGACAGTTCTTGGGTCTATCTCAATATGGATAATAAAATCACAGACTCAAGCATGGCTATAGGCGGAAAATTTGTTTTGCGTGGTAAAGTGAAGGAACCAACGGAGTGTGTATTATATCTTTCGAATGTTCGAGATTCTAAATTTATCTGGATTGAAAACAAACTGATAAAGATCGAAGCGGAAAAGGGTAAGCTTAGAGAAGCAAAAGTATCCGGCTCTTCTACACAAGCTGAAGAAGACACTTTCCGCTCCTCAATAATGCCTTTGAGAAAACAAGAAGATAATCTTCGTTTATTGCAAAGGGATGCTGATAAAAACAGAGTGTCAGAGTTAAACAAAGAATTGGAAAAATTAGAGCAACAAGAAAAAGCCGCTACTATCTCTTTTATCAAAGAGCATCCGAACTGGTTGTTCAGCGTTTATGTCTTAAATATTGGTAAAACAAGTTGGGGTAAAGAACAGGTGAGGGGGTTGTTCAATGCACTCTCTGGGGAAATGAGATCATCAACCCAAGGCAAGCAAATAAAACAATATCTTGAAATAAATGTGAATCCGAAAATTGGAGATCACTTTGTTGATTTTGAGCTACCAAATCCTGAAGGAAAGAGTGTCAAGTTATCTCAAATTAAAGGGAAGTTTGTATTGTTAGATTTTTGGGCGGCATGGTGCGGGCCTTGTAGAGAGGAAAATAAAGAATTGGTTAAAACGTATGCAGAATTTCACCCGAAAGGGTTTGAGATACTCGGTGTATCGGCAGATAATAATAAAAAAGAATGGTTATACGCTGTAAAAAAAGATGGACTTGTTTGGGAGAATGTTAGTAACTTGAAAGAGTGGGATTGCTTACCATTCTCAATCTACGGCATCAATGGTATACCGGATAATTTTTTAATTGATGAGAATGGAAAAATAATTGCACGGAATTTAAGGGGAGATGATCTTAGAAAAAAACTGAAAGAACTTTTTAATGAATAACATGGAGAGCGATGAACGAAAGACTGTGACACTTTCAGAAAACATCACCATCCGCACTGCAACACCCGCCGATATAAAAATACTCATGCACCATCGGCGGAGAATGTTTTTTGAAATGGGCTACACTGATGAAGCTGTGCTCGCTGGAATGGAAGCAACGTCGGAGCCGTTCTTTTTGAAAGGGCTTGCTAACGGGTCGTTCCACGCATGGCTTGCAGAAAATTCTTCGCAGCAGGTCGTCGCCGGCGGCGGCGTAATCGTTTTTGACTATCCGCCGAGTGCGCGAGATTCATCCCCGAAACGTCCTATCATCGTCAACGTCTACACTGAACCGGAATACCGGCGGAGAGGAATTGCACGAAAGCTGATGGAGATGATGATCGAATGGTGCCGCGCGCAAAATTTCGGCTCCATTATGCTGCACGCGAGCGATGAGGGACGGCGTTTGTACGAATCGCTCGGCTTTCAGCAAACGAACGAGATGCGACTGATGCTGCGGTAAAGGAAAAGACCGCCTTACTGCGCCGCCACATTCGGCGTTGATTGTGCAAGATTTACTTTCAACCAAAAATTGATTTGCTTCGGTCGTGCAGCACCTTGTTCTCCGTTCGTTCCACCGTGCCCACCGCCGCCTCTGCCATATCCGCCGCGCCCGCCGCGTCCTCCTCCGAATCCACCTCTGCCGCCTCCTTCACCGCCCCGTCCGCCAAAACCGCCTCTTCCTCCTTCGTCTCTACTACGCGGCTGAAACGTTCCTCCTTCAAAGCCGATGCCGATTGCCTTTCCCGTTGCGTTGATTGCGTACGGAGTTTCTTTCGAAGTGTGAAGCGGTACTTTCATTTCATAAACAAGATAGTCCTGATAGTTTTTGATGTACAATTCGATTCCTTTCGCTTCCACGGGCGAAAGCTGAACCGGTCCGCTTTTACTTTTATCTATGATCTCAAGCTGGCTTTCCATTTCTTGCATCATCTTTTCTCGTTCTTCAGTATTTCCCTCTTGACCTTCTTGAAGCGGTTGAAATTCTCCCCGCCCTTGCCGTCCAAGAGGAAAATGAATGCCGAATTGTTTATCATCGCCGCCGGCCGGATCAAACCAGACGGTAAAACCTAAGCCGAAAAATTGGAACGACTGCTGGCGCGAAGTCGTCTTGAAAATGACGTATACATCGCTGCTGTCGTTGCGAATGCCGACACTGACTTGATCGTCGGGAAGATACAATGTGCTGTCATGCCAATCGTTTTCTTTTCCGTCAACGACAATTTCATGATTATCCCAGCCGCTTCTCACAAGCGTCGTGCTGGAGCAGCCGGAAAGATAAAGAAGAGCAGAAAAGAAAGAAGTGAAGAAAATGAAATACCGCATAAAAATACCTTGGATATTGAAATACGACAATGGAATGTTCTTTTGATGAACGGATGTGGAAAAAGTTTAATGGAACGAAACCTTGCGAAGGTTCCGAACCTTCGCAAGGTTATCGCGCTATTGAGTTATGTTCAGATTTTTGGTAGAATGATGTTTAACGGTGCTTCCCTACCGTTTGACATCAGCATTGTTATCCATAAATATCAGACAGCAAAAAAAGCTGTCAGACATTTGTTAATGTTACAACACGAAGGAGCTTTTATGAAACATCGCTTAACGGTTTTCTTCATCTTCTTCATCTTCTCATCTTCTTTCTCTCTCTTTGCTGCTGATCAATCGAAGCAGACAAGCGACAGTTCTGCTTCTGTCATTGAACAGCCGCCGGTCGTCACACATCATCAAATGATGGTTGACGGAAAACCGCTGAAGTACACTGCGACTGCCGGTTACATGATTATGAAAGATGAAAACGGAAAAGCGAAAGCGAACATCTTCTTCATCGCTTACACGAAAGACGGCGTTGCCGATCCGAGCACACGCCCGATTTGCTTTACGTTCAACGGCGGACCGGGATCGTCTTCCGTGTGGCTTCATCTCGGCGCACTCGGTCCAAAACGTGTGTTGCTGAAAGATGACGGCGAACCGACCGCGCCGCCGTACAAACTTGTCGACAACGAATACACGTGGCTCGACCAAACCGATCTCGTCTTCATTGATCCGGTTGAAACAGGATACAGCCGTCCCGCCGCGGGCGAAGATAAAAAACAATTCACCGGATACAAAGAAGACATCCAGTCCGTTGGCGAATTTATCCGGTTGTTCACAACGCGCTACGAACGATGGGCTTCGCCGAAATTTCTTGCGGGAGAAAGTTACGGCACAACGCGCGCCGCCGGTTTGTCCGGATATTTAGAGGAGCGCTACGGAATGTATCTTAACGGCATTTGTCTTGTGTCGTCAATTCTCAATTTTGAAACGGCAGAATTCGCCACCGGCAACGATCTTCCCTACATTTTATTCCTTCCTTCCTACACGGCAACGGCATGGTACCACAAAAAGCTTTCGCCCGACTTGCAGCAGAATTTTCAGAAGGCGCTCGATGAATCGAAAACATTTGCGCTCGGTGATTACGCGTCAGCACTGATGCAGGGAGACCAATTGCCCGAAGCGAAGCAAAAAGAAATTGAGCAAGAGCTTGCGCGCCTTACAGGACTCTCGCCGCAGTATA
>JAGWND010000220.1 GCA_028873075.1 Bacteroidota bacterium | reverse complement strand
GATCCAGTTTGTGGAATGGCCGTGGAAGAAACGTCGGAGTTCCATTCGGACCATAATGGGGAAAAAATCTCTTTCTGCTCTGCCGACTGCAAATCGAAGTTCGATAGTGAGCCGGCTACGTACGTCGGCAAGATAATAGAACAATCAACACCTGCCATTATTCCGGAAGCAGCGACTCAGCGTCTCAAGTTGTCCGTGATAGGAATGGATTGCCCGACATGCGCACTCACAATTGAAAAAGGTGTGAAACAAATCGAAGGTGTAAAGAAAATCAATGTCAACGCCGCTACAGGCGACGCTTATGTTGAGTACAAGCCAGCCCTGACCAATTCAGCACAAATAATTGATGCGATCAAGAAGTCGGGCTATAGAGTTGGTGAGAATTCTCTCACGCTCAAGATAGACGGAATGTATTGTGGATCATGTGTCGCCAAAATTGAAAACGACCTCTTGTCGAAGCCCGGTGTTACATCTGCAAGCGTTGACCTTGCAAGTGAAACAGCGCTGGTTCACTACATTCCTTCCGAAGTCAACATTTCCGAAATCAGAAAGTCAATCGAATCGCTCGGCTACACCGTGCGCGATGGAATTGGGGAAGAGGCCCTTCGCAAGGGTGAGGGAGCGGAGCCGAAGGATGAAACCGAGCTTGCGCATCAGCAGGAATACAAAAGACTAATGCGAAAATTTATTCTTGCGGCTATCGTCTCGGTTCCGGTAGTCTTCTTCAGCTATCCAGAGCTTTTCGGCATTTCCCATTTAATGCAGACGGGAAATACCGCTGCGGAATATATCATGCTCGGAATGGCTCTTTTCTCTTTGCTGGTAATGGTGTATTCCGGTGCACAATTCTTTATCGGCGCTGTCGCCGCGTTCAAAAGCCGCACCGCAAACATGAATACGCTCGTTGCAACCGGTCTGGCGGCTGCGTGGATATACTCGACTGTTGCAGTTCTCTTTCCTTCAGCATTTCCTTCAAAAGAACTCGCATCGGCGTTTTACGATGTTGATACCGTTGTTACGGCACTTGTCATTCTTGGGTTAGCTCTCGAAGTGCGGGCGAAAGGGAAAAGCTCGGAGGCGATCAAGAAGCTTATCGGGTTGCAGGCGAAGACAGCACGAGTCGTGCGCGATGGGACAGAGAAGGATATTCCCATGGAAGAAGTTGTCGTTGACGATATTGTTATCGTTCGTCCCGGAGAAAAAATTCCCGTTGACGGCGTCGTGCTCAATGGCTCGTCAAGTGTTGACGAGTCTATGCTTACCGGCGAGCCGATTGCAGTCGAGAAACATTCCGGCGATGAAGTGATCGGCGGAACAATCAACAGAACCGGCAGCTTCAAGTTCAGGGCGACGAAAGTCGGAAAGGACACTGCGCTGGCACAAATTATCGGAATGGTGCAGCAGGCGCAAAGCTCGAAAGCTCCTATTCAAAGAGTCGTCGATCAAATTTCCGGTTACTTTGCTCCGGCGGTAGTGATTCTTGGAATTATCTCCTTCATCATCTGGTATGATTTCGGTCCGCAGCCGCAGCTTGTCTATGCGCTCATTGTGCTTATCACAACGCTCGTTATTGCATGCCCGTGCGCTCTCGGAATTGCAACGCCGATTTCTCTCATGGTGGGTGTCGGCAAAGGCGCCGAGAACGGAATACTCATTCGAAGCGGCGCGGCGCTCGAAACAGCGCAGAAACTCAACGCAATCGTATTGGACAAGACCGGTACGATTACAAAAGGTAAACCAGCGTTGACGGATGTTATTGCAGTGAATGGTTTCAGCAAAGATGTTGTTCTTAGTCTTGCAGCATCAGTGGAGAAAGCGTCCGAGCATCCGCTTGCCGAAGCCATTGTCAATGGTGCACAAGACAGAAACGTACCAATTGATGAGATAGAATCATTCAACGCGATTCCGGGAAAAGGAGTCGAAGCGAAGGTGAAAGGAAAGCATATTCTTCTCGGCAATCTAAAGCTCATGAAAGAATTCTCGATTGACACGGCGACATTGGATGACAAAGTCGAACAACTTGCAGAAGACGGAAAAACGCCGATGTATGCCGCTGTTGATAAAAAGTTAGCGGGCTTAGTAGCGGTTGCCGATACAATAAAAGACGATTCAAAAGCTGCGGTCGCTCAGCTTCAAGCAATGGGTTTAGAGGTTGTGATGATAACTGGCGACAATGAGCGAACGGCAAGAGCAATCGCGCGGCAAACCGGAATCAACCGGGTCTTTGCCGAGGTATTGCCTGAGGACAAGGCTCACAATGTTCAAAAAATTCAACTGGAAGGGAAGAAAGTCGCCATGGTCGGAGACGGGATCAACGATGCCCCTGCACTCGCACAGGCTGACATCGGGCTTGCAATCGGAACAGGAACCGATGTGGCGATCGAAGCGTCGGACATCACGCTGATAAAAGGCAACCTTACAGGAGTCGTTGCTGCAATTGATGTTTCGAGAGCGACGATGAAGAACGTCCGCCAGAATCTCTTCGGGGCATTTTTCTATAATGCTCTCGGATTGCCGGTTGCAATGGGAGCGCTGTATCCGTTCTTCGGAATTTTGCTTTCCCCTATTATTGCAGGGGCGGCAATGGCGTTCAGCTCGGTGACAGTGGTGACGAACGCAAACCGGCTTCGCGCGTATAAACTGAAAGTGGAGTAACGGGCTATTGGATGTATAAAATCATTGTCAAAAGAAGAAAGGAAATGAAAAATGGAACTCAATCAGATTTTCGTAACGCTCGCCGGCTTGGCAGTGATAGTATGGATAGCATGGTTCTTCTGGTTTTCCGAGAAACAATCGCTGAAAGTACAAACTGCTGAATCAGGAATACAGGAAGTCGTTATCAAAGTGAAAGGCGGATATTCACCCGATGTGATTACCGTTGAAAAGGGAAGGCCGGTTCGTCTGGACTTCTACCGTGAAGAAACAGCCGTTTGTTCTGAACAGGTTTTGTTTCCCGACTTTAACAAGCAGGCAACACTTACGCCGTTCAAAACTATTCCGCTTGAATTTACACCGGACAAAGCGGGAGAATTCGGTTTTCAGTGTGGCATGGGAATGCTTCATGGGAAAATAATCGTCGAATGAGACTCGACACCCGAATTAACTTCTAACAGGAAAGGAAATAAACAATGAAAACTAAAATGAATTTTCTTGCAGCGGCAGTTGCCGCTCTCATCGTTATGTTCGGTTCGCATTCATTTGCCCAGGGAATGATGGGCGGAAGTACGCAGCAACATTCGATGCAGCAGATGCATCAGAACATGCAATCAATGCAAAGCATGATGAAGCGGATGCAGAACATGATGAACCGCCTTCAAAACATGCAAAGGCAACATAACGCAATGGACAATCACAACGAGATGAAAATGAACGATGGCCAGAAGATGATGATGGAGAAAGGACAAATGATGATGTCCCATGACCAGATGAACACGATGATGGAAAACCTGAACGGCATGGGGAACAATATGCAGCAGCTCATAGATCAACTGGATAAGATGATGTCCGACAAGACTATGATAAGCAATCCTGAAATGAAGGAAAACATGGAACAGATGCAGAAGCATCTCGGCTCAATGACGGATTCAATGGATAAGATGGTGAACGATATCGATAAAATTCATCAGGAACAAAAAGAAGGCGGCAAGCAATGAACGTATCACGAAGTGTCTCACGAGTTTTTTTCCCTGTCTTTGTGGCGATGCTGTGCTCGGTTTCCACATCATCGGCAGGAGATTTCGGTCTTTCAGCCGGCGTTGAGCGGTACAGCGGCACGTACACTTATCAAACCACAACTGCGACGTACGTGCTCGATGCCGGCATGCAGTACGAAGAAGAGGACCAGTTTTCTTTTTCTCTCTCGCTTCCCTTGTTGCTTCAGAACAGCGACGTTGTAAGCCGTGCAGGAGGCATGTTTTTGCCGCATGGCAAAGGCGGACAGTCAATGGCAAATTCTCACGCACACAACGGCAAAGGCATGATGATGAATGCCGATTCCTCTTCTTCATTTCTGGCGGCATTGGGCGACATGCTGTTCGAAGGAAGCTATGATATTGCCGGCGAGTCGGAGAGCATACCGTCTCTTGCCATTACAGCTCAGATCAAAGCGCCGACGGCTGGTTCAACACTGGGAACGGGACAATGGGACATTGGCGGCGGCATTTCTGTAACAAAGCAATTCGGAGCGGTCAGCATTTCTGCGAATGCCGGTTATCTTGTCCTTGGCGATCCTGCCGGAACGGTGTATCACAATCCATTTACATTCGGAGCCAGTGTCGGAAATTCGTTCATGGATGGAAAACTTTCCGCAATGATCTCGTATCTGGCATACACGCGTGTGCTGGATGGTTATGAAGCGCCGCAGCAGATTTCACTCGGTGTGCTTTCTCAGACTTCTTCAACCACCACGCTTTCGCTGATCGGCTCGTTTGGCTTGAGCAATACAGTTCCGGCGTTGGGAATTTCTCTGTCAATCGGAGTAACGTTGTAAGAGCAAAAGAAAGCGATGTCAGAACAGCAACGAACATCCGTGCAGTTTTCTGGCGCCAATAGAATACAGCTAAAACTTTTTCAGAGAAAGTGAGATGGAACCTTTGTCTGTTTTTTGAAGTTGGAAGACATAATGCGTTCTGCATTTGCACCATATCTTATTCTTGCTCTCAGCGGCTTATTTCTTCTTTCGACCGCTGAAGTGTTCTCGCCTGAATGCGAGCATAGCTACGCCGCCGAAAGCCATTATTTTGTCGGGACGGATAATTTCACCATCAACGCCAATTCCCAATTAAGCCACGCCGCTTCGGCAAAGTGTTTTGCCTCGTTGTTTGTTTTAAGCGATATTTTTTTTCCTGCTAGTTGTTCCGCTTGTACTCTCCCTAACCGATCTAATCTTTTCTCAACACCGCCGGGTAGAAATTTTTGTCTAGAGATTTCTCCTCTCCGCCTTTAACATTTCATCAGCCGTTCATAGATTTTTCCTTCTGAAGAAATAGTTGTGCTATTTCTTATCCGTCTGCCTGCCGGTAGGCAAGCCTGAAGCGGCTCAGCCTTTGGCAGAAACTTTTTTTATATTTATAGCATTGGAGTTTTTATGAAACGATTGATCTTTTGCTCGATAGCGGTTCTGCTTTTCTCTTGTTCTTTATTTGCACAGAATACACTTACCGTTTCTGTCGTTGACAGCGCCAGCAGCGCTCCAATTGTCGGTGCGAATGTTTTTCTAAGCGGAACAACATTGGGCGGTGCGGCGGATGTGAATGGAAAGGTGGCCATTTCTGAAATTCCGAATGGCTCCCAAACAATTATAGCTTCAGCGGTTGGCTACAAAACGTTCAAAACAAATCTGACTTTTCCGCTTCCCAAAAACTTCAACACGTTGCAAATAAAATTGATGCAAACGAATGTTGAGCTTGAAGGCGTGACAGTAACGACGACAAGAACAAGCTATCATCTCAACGATTCGCCGGAACGAGTTGAGGTCAGAGGACC